>NZ_JBYNSB010000012.1:0-496930 GCF_057785455.1 Mesobacillus sp. | reverse complement strand
CTTCCTTGAAAGCTTTGCGCTGCCAAACATCGATATCTTTAACTTCATCGTGCCGCTTGGTGAATTCCTGATTGGTCTTGGCTTGATCCTTGGCTGCCTGACAACTGCTGCAATGTTCTTCGGCTTGGTGATGAACTTCAGTTTCTTCCTGGCAGGAACAGTATCTCATAACCCAACTGACATCTTCTTAGGCTTCATCATCCTGTTCGCAGGCTACAACGCCGGCCGCTATGGCCTGGACCGCTGGGTCGTGCCATTCCTTCGCAAGAATGTGATGAAGCGAGAAGGAGAACTGGCTCATAAGGCTGTATAACTGAAATTAATTACTCTTTTTAAATAGGTGGCTGTCGATAATACCTCGGCAGCCATTTTTATTTTTAAAAGAAAGGTAGATATATCCCATATAAAACCATAGTATAGAGTTATATTCAGAAAGAAGGGGTGATCACTTGGAAAGCAGAATGAATCAGTTATTCAAGGAACAAAAAAGTGTTCATGTGCTGTATTCCTATAAAGGGATGGATAAGTACATAGAGCAGGCAGTTGGTTTTACATTAGCTGGCATTGCGGCAGGTGAGTGCATTATTCTCATTGAGAATGACCCCGTCTACCGAATGATTCATAAGGAATTGAGCACGAGGTTAACGATAGACGAGCTGGAATCTGTACACTTTATCAATAGTTTTGATTTTTATTATTCGAGCGGCAGTTATCACCCTCCTGCCATCACTGAATATTTCAATAAAATGGTCAAGCCGTTTGTTGAGAATAAAATCTCCTTCCGGTCGTGGGCGCATGTTGAATGGAACACAATGAAAGATCCGCTGCATCTAATAGAGGATTTTGAGAAAGTAGTAGACAAAGCCGTGAACGAATTATTCTTTCCATTAATTTGTGCCTACAAAGGGGATCAGATGCCGGACTACCTTAGAACGATCTTAATGGAGACACATCCCTATGTCCTGATGGAGGACGATGTCGTCGAATCGGAACAATACAAGCCATTGATCGACGTAGAGTAATAAATAAGAGAGGGCGTCTGTCCAGGCCTTTACCCCTTTAAAGCGCCGGGGGTCTGACCCCCGGCGCTTTAAAGGGGTAAAGTGTTGTTTGATATTGATTGGTTAGGATTTATTTTGGAACATGGGAACCGTCCCCATTTTCCATTCAGGACGTCCCCATGTTGCGAAACAGGGGGCGTTTTTTGTGTTTACTTAGAGGGGAATCTGGCATAGAGCTCGAACATATTATTTCATATCTATCTTTTATTTAAAGAAAGATAAGTCGATTTGCGAGTTGGGGGAAATGACAATGATTCAGAAGCCGTGGATCAAGCTTAAGGAAACGATTGATACGTGGGATGCTGAACTTATTAACGAACTGCAGGATGTATGCATCGATCATGATGGAACTGCGCTTAAGCTGGAGCTGGATTATAAGCTGGGGGTTGCTGGCGGGAAGAACGGTGTCGATGACATCAATGAGTTCATGTATTTCGACGGCGAGCGGCTGATTGGCTACATAGGGATTTGCAGTTTTGGCGGGCCATGGGAAGTGAATGGTGTGGTCGATCCTGAGTACAGGGGTCAGGGAGTATTCGCAAAGCTGTTTGAACTTGTCCAGGCAGAAGCCAAGCGAAGGAATGCCAGCGGGATGCTGCTTTTAAGTGACCGTGAGTCGGTTTCAGGGCAGAAGTTTATCGCTAAGGCAGGTGCAAGGTACAACCATTCAGAATATGAAATGTATCTGAAAGGAGAGCCGGTCCTGGAGAATTCAGGCCTTTCTTTTAGAAAAGCAACCAATGCAGACGCAATGGAGATTGCGCGTCAGAATGCGATTTATTTTAACGATGAGCAAGAAATGGAGATAAATCCTGAAGACATGATCATGCCTGAAGAGGAAGAGAAGCGGGGGATGACCTGCTATCTTGTTGAAAAAGACGGGGAAATCGTCGGAAAGGTGAATCTGCAGCTGACTTCCAAAGTGGGTGCCATCTTTGGGTTAGGCGTGCTGCCCGAGCACCGCCGCAAAGGATATGGAAAAGGCCTCCTGCTGATGGCCATCGAAAAGCTGAAGGAAGCAAACGCGAAGGAAATCATGCTCCAGGTCGCGGCGGAAAACGCCAATGCCCTTAACCTGTATAAGTCATGTGGATTTGTGGAAACTTCGACGATGGATTATTACTATTTGGATACTGCTAACTAATGAAAAATGGCTGCCGGGTCCCAACTCGTCAGCCATTTTTTTACATAGATTGATAGACTAAATCCAGGATTTTCTGGTAGCCGAATGGCAATGCTGACGAAACGGCTAGACCAATCAGGATGGAACCAGCTGCGATAAAGATGAATTTTCTTTGAGTGATTTCCTTACGCTTATGTGCGATGGTGAGCACCTTCAAAATATAATAAACAGTGATCAGGACGATGATGGCGGAAAAAATGCTTGCTAGGATGACGGGCATTTTTACACCTCCGAGGATTTTTGATTTAACTAATTTTACCATGTTTATGGAGCGGAGGTTAGTTTGAGAATCGGAGTGCTCCCGTTTTTTGAGATAAAATCGCTGGCTGATCGTGTTATTTTCATAAATAAGGAGGTTTGCTTTCTGTTGCGTGGAATTATTGCAATGAGAGATCAAGCCTGAGCAGGTAAAATTAAAGGCATGTGAGTAGGGGGCTCGATGAAATCAATGAAGTTAAATGAAAAAGCAGGAGCATTTATATCGAAATATAACCTATTTGAGAGTGATGAAATACAGCAGGTTCAGCTGCAGCACCGGATGGAGTTGGTGGAGGCCTTCGGGATTGAAAAAGGAATGCGGATCCTTGAAATTGGCTGTGGGCAGGGGGATACGACCGCAGCATTGGCGGACGCAGTTGGCGAATCCGGAAAAGTGACGGCCATAGATATTGCCAGTCCCAATTATGGGGCACCGATGACATTGGGCGAAGCAACAGACCGAATCAAAGAGTCAGAACTAGGAGAACGTATCACCTTCCATTTTGAGATCGATTTTGAGACATTTGAATCGAATGAAATGTTCGATGCAGCGGTATTATCCCATAGTTCCTGGTATTTTAGGAGTCCTGACGATTTACTGCGTTATTTTCAGAAATTGCGCCAGATGGCTAAAGCCATCTGCATGGCAGAATGGGACCTTGATTTTACCAAAATGGCACAACGTCCCCATTTTTGCGCAGCTTCCATTCTGGCCTTGTACTCAAACTTTGTTCATAACGATGGAAATATTCAAAACTTGTTTCATAAAGCAGAAATCCAGGAGTTGCTTCAAAAGGCGGGATTTCAAATCGTAAAAAGCGGTATTGTCGACGCATCCTACTTACAGGACGGCCAGTGGGAAAAAAGTTATGCCAACAGCATCCGCGAAAAATTCGCCAGTGCTCCGCCATTGATCCAAACCTACATCAATAGCTATTACGAACTGATGAATCTATCGAATGGAAATGACCAGTCATTGAATAGCTTTGTTTTGTGTGCAAAGTAGTGGAAGCACGGGGACGGTATCTTGTGCTTCCAAAATTATGTGCTCTTTGCAGGTGGTTGGAAAATCCATTAATAAGATAGTTTTCGGCATTGTAAGGAATTGCTTTGAAGGTGAGGTGCATAAAAATCAGAAAAACAATAAATACATTTGTTTCCCTTGTAGATATAAGTGCTATATCGCTTCTGGTTTTCTATATCTCGATCTTCCACATTCTTTCGCTCGGAAGTTTTTATTTGAGGGGGAAATGGACGAGCAAATCGTAATGGAGCTTTCTGATTGGATTCTTCCAATCATCACTGTGGGAAATCAATATTTTTCTACATCAACTATTATTGGTCAGAGCTGAATTTTAAAAGACAAAAATCTACTTCATACATGATTGTATTTGGGGTATCCATTGTGCTGAATTTGATTCGGATCACACTCCGCCTTGTCCATGTTAAAACCGATGACCTTTTTGTCCAGTTCTTTGTGCTAGGAATAATGGTTTTTATGATGGCTTATGCATTATTGAACGAAAAAGATAAGCAGAAGGGAAGTCCCATGCTTCCGGCTTAAAAAAAGAAGCGGAGGGTACGTCCCCGTGCTTCCAAAAAGGAAGCAGAGGGTACGTCCCTGTGTTCTTACATCATGTTGGGCGGGATTTGTTCTTGTCTCATGACGGCTGGGAGGGTGTTATGGATATATGGCGGTGCGGGTTTTAGCTTTGGTTTTTTTGCTAGAGGCAGTGGGTTTTGGACGTACTGGAACTGGCCTAATCCATCCATGCTCTGTCCGCTTGCCCAGCGTCCTGTGGCACTTTCGTTGCCCTCTGAGAAGTTGAATAGTACATAAGAAACTTCTTGTTTTTCCAGCTCTCTCGGGAAGGTGCTTGGTACGACAACATTCTCTTTGGCCTCTAATTCCTTGATCGCTGCAATCCACTGGTTCTGGTGCATCGTATCCCTTGCAAGCAGCCAGGAGAGCATATCCCTTACTCCGCGATCGGTTGTTTCATAATATAATCTTGCTACCTGAAGCCTTCCTTGCGATTCTGCTGTAAGATTGGCGCGGAAGTCTGCGAGGAGATTTCCGCTTGCTGCGATGTAATCGGCGGTCCAGCGGTTTCCTACACTGTCTGCCGGCATCGCTCCCAAGCCCGATACGATGATATGCTGCGGGTTCATTCCGCCTAGAATCGCGTTCACCATCGGATTTTTTGCCGCTTCTTCTTGCGCAGCCACTGGCGCACCATCGAGAAGACGGGCAATCATCGTGCAGAGCATTTCAATATGTGCCAGTTCCTCCGTGCCAGTATCCATTAATAGGTCCCGGTATTTGCCGTCCCCGCGTGTGTTCCAGCCTTGAAACAAATATTGCATCGCAACTGAAATCTCTCCGAATTGTCCTCCCAAAACCTCTTGAAGTTTCTTTGCATACACCGGATCTGGTCTTTCTGGTTTCGCCTGATATTGTAATTCTTTTATGTGATAGAACATTTGGGGCCTCCTCGATCTTTTTTTCATCAAAACCATCGTATGCCCAGGAAGTTATTTGGTTCCTTGCTGGGAACTACTATTAGAAGAAGCTCCTGTAAAATCATTCCACTTTTACAAAGGGGGTTTCTCTAGGATGGATAAGGGCAATCAAATAGTGTAATTGTGAGATTTTAATAGAATTGGAGGAATTAGGATGTTTTTTCATGTGAAGGAATTGCAATTCGAAGCCAAGCCGGATCGTCCGGATGCTGTGTACGCGAAAAAGCTTCAAGAGTTGATCGGTGGCCAGTATGGTGAAATGACGGTCGCAATGCAGTATCTTTTTCAGGGATGGGCAACAAGAGGAAATGAAAAATATAAGGACCTTCTATTGGATATAGGCACGGAAGAAATAGCGCATGTCGAAATGCTGGCTACTATGGTTGCCAGACTGCTGGATGATGCGCCAGTGGAGGCCCAGGAAAAAGCAGCCCAGGACCCTGTTATCGGCGCGGTCATGGGTGGGATGAACCCCCAGCATGCGATTGTCTCTGGATTAGGCGCCCGCCCATCTGACAGTATCGGGAATCCCTGGATGGGCTCGTATATCACAGCCAGCGGCAACCTCCTCGCTGATTTCCGCTCGAATCTAAATGCAGAATCACAGGGCCGGCTTCAGGCATCCCGTCTGTATGAGATGACGGATGACCGTGGCGTAAAAGATTTGCTTTCGGTCCTCATTGCCCGCGATGCATATCATCAAAATCAGTGGGCAGCAGCCATCGCGGAATTGGAGGAAAAAGAAGGCTTACTCGTACCGAGCACCTTCCCTCGTGAAAAAGAACGGCTCGATATCGCCTACACTCTATACAATTTCTCAGCAGGCGAAGAAAGCAGCACAGGCAGATGGGCAAACGGCCCGGCTCTCGACGGACAAGGAAATTACGAATACGTCAGCCAGCCAAAACCAGAAGGAGCAAAACCAAAACTCAAGCCAGCACCAGCAAACCTCCACAACACTCTCCCGATGGAAGAATAGAAGCACGGGGACGCTTCTTGTGCTTCCAAATGTGAAAGCTTTCATAAGTAAAGGAAGAAGCACAGGGTACGTCCCTGTGCTTCCCTTGCTATTTCTGACGGAAGCATGGGGACGTTTCTCATGCTTCCTTTTTCAATTAAACTTATAGGGTTCGGTTTAGTAGCAGAAGAACTTCATTCACACACCAATTTGCAACTTAATTATCAAACAAGATCTGAGTGAATTCACGTCTGAAAGTGCACAGAAAAAATTGATTTGCTGTGCGTTTAATTACGTTAAACGTTTTGTTTAAGTTATTTTGTGAAGTTATACACTTGAACGTAAGCAGTTTAGGTAAGAAGGATTTTCAGAGTAAGGTGAAGAAAAGATTATTGATTGATATGATTTGGTTAGGTGGGTGAGAAAATGATTCATTATTCTGGTACACCGAGATTAGAAACGGATCGATTAGTTCTTAGGAAGATTGAACTTTCAGATGCTCAAAGTATATTTGACCATTGGCTTTCAGATGATCGAGTAATGGATAATCTTATAAAAGGAGCACACAATTCTGTAACGGAAACTATTGAGAGGGTAACAGAAATCGTAAGTAAATATGATACCCAGGAGTTCTGTTATTGGGGTATAGAACTGAAAGCAAGTGGTGAATTGATTGGAGCTATTGATTTATTCAATTTTGATAGTATGACTGAGAATTGTGAAGTAGGTTATTCAATCGGTTACACCTGGTGGAACAAAGGATATGGAACAGAGGCATTAAGAGCTGTCATTGAATTTGGCTTTAGTCATATGAACATTCACAAAATATCAGCAGCACATAATACTGACAATCCAGCCTCAGGAAAAATAATGCGTAAAGTTGGAATGGAACAAGAAGGAACCATTAAGCACATGATTCGAAATGCAAAGAATAATTATAAGGATTGTGCTGTCTATGGGCTTCTTCAGGAGGATTATTTTAAAAATGTGAAGTGATAATATTATGAAAAAGCGTTAGTTGGAGCTGATATGGATACAAAGGGACCGATAGTTATTTATCTGTCTTTTTTTATGGCTTCAGCATATAAATCCGCAGACATTTTTACCCAAAATAAGCACAGGGTACGTCCCTGTGCTTCCTGGGTTACCAACCCACAACTAGTGCATAGGATATGTTGAGAAACTTTGAAGGGATTGACATATATGTACTATGTTCCTTATGGGTATCCGAATCAATACCCTAATTATGTGAATGATTCGGTGTACAACAATGGCGGGCAGTCTGCCCAGTGGGCTTACCCTTATGGGGTGCAGCAGGCTGATCATTTTTACCGCTATTCAAACTTCATTAGAGCGATTGATTTAAAGGATTACGGGCCTAATCCATATGTTGTTAATATTAATGAAGCCACGAAGCAAAATAATACTTATCGCACAGCATTATGGACCGGGCCGCATCTGCAGGTCACGCTGATGAGCATCGATGTGGGCGACGATATTGGATTGGAAATCCATCCTGAGGTTGACCAATTTTTACGGATCGAGCAAGGCCAGGGTATTGTCCAGATGGGGAAAACTAAAGACAATCTGACCTTCCAGCAAAATGCAGCCGATGATTTTGCGATCATGATCCCTGCCGGAACCTGGCATAATGTGACCAATACAGGAAATATTCCGCTAAAACTCTACTCTATCTATGCGCCGCCTAACCAGCCATTTGGTACAGTCCATAAGACCAAGGCAGATGCAATGGCTGGAGAAGGAGGCAGGCCAAACGGGAATACAGAAGTTTTTGGGAAAACTCCAGACGAATGGGTGCAACACACGGAATTTCTGGTGCAGGAAGGATTGGAGGATGTAAAAAGAGGCATCAACGCCGTCCACATTCTCCAAGAGTTCATCCTTATGGGCGTGCTTGTAGGAAAAGGATATACCCCTGAAAAAGCCTATGAAACCGTAGAAGAATGGGAGCGGTCAGGCAAATCCAAACTGCTGCAGGAAAGCAAAAATCTGTAGGAAGCACGGGGACGCTCCTCTTGCTTCCATTTTCACCCGGGAGAAGCACGGGGACGCTCCTCTTGTTTCCATTTTCACCCGGGAGAAGCACGGGGACGCTTCTCATGCTTCCATTTTCACCCGGGAGAAGCATGGGGACGCTTCTCTTGCTTCCACTTTCACCCGGGAGAAGCATGGGGACGTTTCTCATGCTTCTTTATTCATCCAAAACAAAAGTACGAGGATGCTATTGATTTCTATAGTAAGCAGGTGAACGAAAGTGACCATGTAATATGGCGGAAGCAGAGGGTACGTCCCCGTGCTCCCGTGATGTGGTTAGCTGAAGCAGAGGGTACGTCCCCGTGCTTCCGTAAACCTGGTTGACATGGTATTGGGGATTTTGTATAGTAGGGTGCGAAGATGGAAGATTGGAGTGGTCGGATGGCTTCGAGCCCTGCGTTGCAAAATTTGGACTTGATTGATCTGTTGAGCGAGCGTCATACTTTGGTGCGGAAAATCGCGGAGAAGGCGTGGAACGAACAGAGTGAGATTTATATTTCGAATTCTGAATGGTATATCATGGCCAGGATTTATAAAAAGCGGCCTACAATTTCTTATGTGACAAGGAATGTTGAGATTTCGCGCCAGGCGATCCATAAGTTTATTAAAAATCTTTCTGCTAAAGGATTAGTGGAAATTCAAAATGTAGAAGACAATAAGAAAGAAAAGTGCATTCAGTTAACGGCTTTGGGTGTGGAATGCTATGAGAAAAACGAGGCTCTGAAATCCCAGCTGGAGAAACAAATCGCAGAAAGTATCGGTGTTGAGCAGGTGAAACTGCTTAAAGACCTTTTGAAGTTAGATTGGGGAATCTAGCTATAAGTGAAAGCGCCCATGTCAGATTGCTGGCATGGGCGCTTTTTCTATACTTTTAAAAGTTAATGCAGCTGCTTCTTGATTCGGTTTTGGACCATTTCGTTAATGGCTTCCATGGTTGTGTTCAAGGAAAGAGCCATTTCTTTAAAAAGAATACTTTGGTTCGTTTCTAGAATTTTCCTATCCTGTTCGTACAGCTTTTTGTCATTAAGTTCAGCTTCGTTCTGCTTCCACAGAAGCGTATTGATCACTTTAGCAATTTCTTTCCGGTCGCCTGAATGAATAATATCGTTGTACATGGAGTATCGTTGGTTAGGTTTGTCGCTCCACTTAACCCCAGGCTCGTTAAAGGATTCTAGGATTTCTTGCGCTTCATCCTTATTAAGCAGGTCAAGCATAGTGACTTTATCGTTATTGATAGGAATGCTGATGGATAGATTTTTGCTGTTATCGATCGGATGCAGGACATAATACGTTCTTGTGCTGCCTGAAATAGTTTTTTCGCAAATATCATCAATTTTACAAATGCCATGTGCGGAATAAATGATCAAATCTCCAATGTTATACAATTCTTCGCCCCCAGCATATATTGTCAACTAAGTTGATTATATCACATTTAAAAATTTTGTCAACCAAGTTGACTATAGGAAAAATTTTTTGATATAGTGGACAAATCGTCAGTATGTGGGGGTGTACGGCGGAAGAAGGACCGTGCTGTAAATGGAAATTGGGATTAATCTTTTCAGCAATCATGCTTTTGTTGCGTATGTACGAAGGCAGTATTTTTTATAAATGAAATGAAGGAGATTAATCGATGAATACACAAATTAAAACAGGTGTGATCGCGAACAAAAAAATCATGCCTGAATCATTAACGAAACAGCAAGTAAAACCTGGCCCGATCATGGCCGCCCTTTTAGTGGCAGGCTTTGTGGGGCTTTTTAGCGAAACGGCATTGAATATCGCTTTAGGACAATTAAGTGAAATCTTTGCTGTCCATGCAACAACCATTCAGTGGCTGGCAACTGGATACTTCCTTACGTTAGGGATTTTAGTGCCGGTCACAGGCATTTTGATGCAAAAATTCACAACGAGACAGATGTTTTTTACATCAATATCGCTCTCGATCATTGGAACAGTTATAGCAGCTGCAGCACCGGTGTTTCCAGTTCTATTAGCGGGGCGGATCATACAGGCTGCTGGATTAGCGATTAATTTGCCACTGACGCAAAATGTTATTTTTACTATTTTTCCTCCAAATAAAAGAGGCTCGGCGATGGGGGTAATGGGCTTGGTGATGCTGGCGGGGCCGGCACTTGGCCCAACAGTCGCGGGCTTGATCCTGGATACCTTATCTTGGCACTGGATTTTCTGGGTTACCATTCCGTTCTTATTGTTCTCACTTCTTTTCGGGATGGTTTTTGTGCCGAATGTAAATGAAGTGCGTCAAGTTTCAATTGATATAGCTTCTGTTATTCTCTCTACGATAGGTTTTGGCGGTGTGGTTTACGGAGTCAGTGCAGGCGGGGAGCACACAGGATGGACAAGTCCTGTGGTTATTGGATCGATTATTGTTGGCTTGGCAGCGCTCGTCGTTTTTGCGGTCCGGCAAACGAAAATGGAACATCCGATGCTGAATCTGAAGGCTTTTACGTACCCGCTGTTCGTCCTTGGCGTCATTATGAGTTTCATAACATTCTTTAATATGCTTTCCATGCTTGTGATTTTGCCGATGTATATGCAAATGGCCTTGGTCGTTGCTGCTTTTACAACAGGACTAATCCTCTTGCCAGGAAGCCTGCTCAACTGTGTATTGGCTCCTGTCATTGGCCGTTTATTCGATCACTACGGTCCGAGAGCGGTCATTACACCTGGGACCATCCTTGTGGCCATCGGATATGGATTATATTCACAGTTTGGAACAGATACGGCATTGTGGCTGATTATTGTCACGCATATTGTCATGATGCTCGGAATAGGAGCGGTGCTGGCTTCCGTGCAAACCAATACACTGAACTCGCTTCCGAAAAAATATTATCCTGATGGAATCGCATTAACGCAAACCATCCAGCAAGTCGCAGGCGCAATTGGGATTGCCGTCATGGTGTCCATTTTATCAGCCAGCCAGGAAAACTACCTGGCCACAACCGGCGATGAACCAACCATGGCAGCAGCAACCGGATCCTCCGTCGTGTTTACCATCAGCCTAGTATTAGCCCTGGTGAACGTGGCATTATCAATATTCATCAAAAAAACACAAGCGTAGAAACACGGATGCTTCTCATGCTTCTGTTTTCGAGAAGCACGGGGACGGATCTACTGCTTCCATTTTCATCATTTCATAGAAGCACGGGGACGGATCTACTGCTTCCACTGGGTTTACCAAACGCCTTCAAAAAGAAGCACCGGGTACGTCCCCGTGCTTCCAAAGTAAACATGAATAAAGTAGGGAAAGTTCAAATATATAAAGAATATGGACAATGCTTTTTAATTTGGAACTATAAGGTGCTGATCTTTTGTATAGGAATAAAAATTTGAATATCGTTCTCTTTTTGCTATTCTGTTTGCTTATAGTTCTGATTGTTCATGTGTTTCTTCATATAAAGGTTTATGTGGTATATAGCGCGAGTCTTGGTTCTATTTTCATGATTGGGCTTATCATCTTTTTAATTGTGTATCTCTATTTGAATGGATAGCGGTTTTTGCGGAAGCACGGGGACTTTCCCGTGTTTCCTTTTTATATGAGAAGCATGGGGACGTTTCTCGTGCTTCCTTTTTATGAGAGAAGCGCAGGGACGGATCTGCTGCTTCCGTTTTAAACGAATGGGTAAATAAGAGAGAAGCAAAGGGTACGTCCCTTTGCTTCTTTTTAGGCGAAGTGATTTAGGATGATGGATGCCAGCAGGCCAAGGGCTGTGATGAGGCCTGTTATGGGACCGCTTTCTTCGAAGGCTTCGGGCATCATCGTTGAGGCGATCATGGCGATAATGCCTCCGCCGGCAAATGCCGATATCCCGGCCATGAGGGCATTTGACGCACCTTCGAGGAAAAAGAAACCACCCCAGGAGGCAATGGTGGAGATGAGCAGGACGGAAATCCACATAATAAGAATCTTGATTTTAGAGTATCCGTTTTTTCTCATCCCGGCCGTACTGGAAAGTCCCTCTGGAATATTGCTGATAAAAATGGCGACTACGAGAAGGATGCTAACCGATTTTTGTTCAAGAAGGCTTGCGCCGATCATGATTGACTCTGGGACGGCATCGATGACCGTGCCGATGAATAGGGCGATGCCTGCACTCTCAGCAGCCTGAGTTCCGGACCTTTTTCGGTGCGATGCCCCTTTTTTGGAGACGATTAAGTCAAAAATAGTGAAAACGGCAGCACCTGTTAGGAATCCGATAGCGGTAGAGCGGATGCCGCCCGTTTGCACAGCCTCGCCGATAAGCTCATAGGAAGCAGCACCGATCAGGACGCCCGTTCCAAATGCCATGATAAAGCCGATCACTTTTTTGGGGAGAGAGAAAAACATAGCGACGAGGGACCCAAGCAGAACCGCCGACCCCGAAACCGCTCCCCACATAGCTGCATGCCACATAGCCACACTCCTCTCATTTCTAAAAAACTACCCATTATCCTTCAAAACAAACGTGTGAAGCACGGGGACGTTTCTTATGCTTCCACTTTTCGAATGAAATTAAGCACGGGGACGTATCTCATGCTTCCATTTAAGGGGTTTCTCGAATGAAAATGTAAAAAGAATGAAGCACAGGGTACGTCCCTGTGCTTCATTCTACAATGTGCGTGTCATGAAGAGGCTGTTTGGGTCTTCTGTGTAGTCGCTGAATGGCTGGCAGTAGTGGAAGCCGTATTTTTCATAGAGTTTCCTGGCGGGGGCGAATGCTTCCATTGAGCCTGTTTCGAGGCTGAGTCTGGTATAGCCGCGCTGCTGTGCTTCTTTGATGATGTGTTCCAGCAATGCTTGCGCCACGCCTTTTCGCAGATGTGCGGACGCAGTCCTCATCGATTTTAGTTCGCCGTGCTGGGGGTCTAGTTGTTTCAATGCACCGCAGCCCATCAGCTGGTCGCCATCCCAGGCGGTCCAGAAGGTGATCTCGGGTTTTTTCAGCTTTTCCAGCCCCAGGGCATGGATGCTTTCTGGCGGTGAGTGAAGTGTCATCCCGTGCAAGTGCTCGTTGATCAGGGAAATGACTTCTGGTTTTGTCAGGTCATCGATTTTAATTTCCATATGGGCCTCCGTTTTATTTTAAATTATGACTTTATTTTTAAAAATGGACAATGAGTTTTTTTGTACCTCATAGACTTGTCATTTTAATGGGTTATCGACATTCAATAGAACATAAGCTTCAAAATCCGCAATAATTATAGGTGGGGATAATGTTTCATTAAATGCAAAAGAAGGAAAACAGGAGGCAAGGAGAGAGCTGTATTTCTCAGCCTAGTGCTAATGAGATTTAATTAGAGAAAAATCCAAATGATGATATAATTAAAGGTAATAACGGTTAAAGCCGCCCTTTGGTGTTAAGAAGGGCTTTTTCCAAATAATTTATACTATGAGGTACATACTTTGAAAAAATCTAAAGTTCAATTTTGGCTGATTCAAATTTTGCTTATTTTGACGATTATCTTTGTTTCTACAAAGATCTCCTTTTTGTTTGAGCCTATTGGGATTTTTATCTCGACTGTGTTCTTTCCGATCCTCATCACCGGATTCCTGTATTTCCTGCTGAATCCTGTGGTTAATTTTTTGGAACGAAAGAAACTTCCAAGGGCGATTGCCATATTGATCATTTATGTGGTGTTTGGGGGTCTTCTCGTATTGGCGATTGGAAGTTTAGTGCCGGCGATATCAAAGCAGGCTTCTGAACTGGCTAATGATCTGCCTATGTTTGCAAATAAGACGACTGATTTTCTTTATGATGTTGCTCAGTCTTCGGAGTTCAAGGAATTCAGGGATGAGCAGCGCGAGATGATTGATACGGTACAGGAGCGCGTAATAGAGTATGCGAACACACTTCCGAATAAGCTTACGAACGGATTGAAAGGCCTTTTCGGGATCGTCACCAATATCGCGATCATTCTTGTGACCGTACCGTTCCTGCTGTTCTACATGTTCAAGGATGGACATAGATTCCCCCAGGCAGTTTCCAGATTCATTCCAAAGGATTATCGGGATGAGGGGCTGAAAATTTTAAAAGAAACAGGAGAGACTCTGTCTGCGTACATTCAGGGGCAGGTGACGGTCGCATCATTCGTGGGGATTTTAGCGTTTATCGGATATATGATTATCGATTTGCGCTATGCGTTGATCATGGCGCTGATCGTCGCATTCACAAACATCATTCCATATGTAGGGCCTATCCTTGGCGGGGCGCCAGCGTTGATTGTAGCGTTCTTTGACTCGCCAACGAAGGCATTGCTGGTAGTAGTGGTGATCCTTGTCGCTCAGCAAATCGAAGGTAATTTCTTATCTCCGATGATATTAGGAAAAACATTGGATACCCATCCGGCAACGATTATCATCATACTGTTGGCAGCCGGAAACCTGGCAGGGATCCTAGGGATGGTACTGGCCGTACCAACATACGCAGTAACCAAAACCATCATCTTAAATCTAGTCCGGTTCCTAAGAGCAAGAAAAAGAGCCAACAAAACCGCCGGAGAAGTGTAGAAGCACGGGGACGTACCCTGTGCTTCTTTTTTGATAAGACGGAAGCATGAGGTACGTCCCTGTGCTTCATCTAACGGAAGCAGGAGAACCGTCCCCATGCTTCACCTGACGGAAGCGCAAGAACCGTCCCTATGCTTACTTCACTTCTATTTTTCTGCCTTCGCGTGCGGAATTTCTTACGGCATCTAAGACTTTTTGGGTGGTATATCCATTTTCAAAGTCGGCCAGGTACGGGTGTTTCTCTCCGGATACAAGGGTTTCGTGTAGGGCATCCAAAGCTCTTTGGAATCCGTTATAGTACCGTGCTGCAACCTGAGGCATGCTTGCAGGTGCTTCTAAATCCGGCACCAATTCAACTTCTTCAAGTGGAGCATTTCCGGCAGATAGCAGCACTTGCTTGTCATCAACCATAACCAGGGTGCCTTCCGTGCCGAAAATTTCAAGGCGCCAGGTGTGATCAGTCTGGCGTGCTGCTGATATGAGTTCAAGGGTTACGGTAGCCCCGTTTTCAAGGGTGCCGATGATTTGGAATGCATCATCTGCTGTTCTTTTTTCTGAATTTCCGTTTTCATCAGTCTGAACTGGTACATGGATCGGCAGCTGTGCGAATACTTCTTTAAATGTGCTGTCCAGCCACCAGTGGAGGGAATCTGTCATATGGGAGCCGATTGCCCCGAGCATTCCGCCGCCTTTTTCCTCCTGCCCCAGCCAGCCGCGCGGTTTCGAAATAAGGGCTGTGTAATTAGCAAACGAGCAAAGGTAGCGGATATGTAAAACTTCCCCGAGTCTGCCGCTGTCGATAATTTCTTTAACCCTGGTTCGGGCCGGAAGGAAGCGGAATTCATGGTTGATGATGCCTAGTTTGCCTGCATCGTCTCTTTCTTTCAGCATCTCTTTAATTTCTTCGGTGTCTAAGGCCATTGGCTTTTCACATACTACATGAACGCCTTTTTTGTAGGCTGCCGCCACCATTTCTCTGTGAAAATTCACAGCAGAAGCAACTACTACAATGTCCAAATCTTCCTGTTCAAGCATTTGCCGCCAGTCAGTATAAACATTTTCGATTCCACTGACCTTGCGTGCCTCCTCGATATTGCCCCTTGATACGCTCGCAATAGCAGCAACCTCGAACCCTTCATGATGGGCCATCATAGGCGCATGAACTTTCGCACCAAAACCAGTCCCGATAATCCCAACTCTAAACTTTTCCAAAATACCACCCCTTAATATATTCATAGCTTTATATTAAATCCTGTGGAAGATTATTGGAAGCACGAGGACGTTTCTTCTGTTTCAATTTGCTTAATGGTAATATTGCCGGGGAACAGATCTGAAAAAATGAAGCAGAGGGTACGTCCCTGTGCTTCAGCGGGGAACAAAGGCACGCAAAAAAAAGAAGCAGAAGGTACGTCCCCCTGCTTCAGGCTTGGCTAGCTGTGGTCTGCGATTTCTTTTCTGTTTGGGGCGAGTGGTGGCTGTTCGAGCCATTTGTTTTTTTCCATGATATCGAACCATTTTTTTGTGAGAATTAAATTTTTTAAAATTATACCTTCATACGTTGTGATGAGGTCTGTCCGCATGGCGGATGCTAAACCGGTACCCTGGTAAACTTGAGCGGCCTGGAACAGGAAGCCGGTATGATATAACATAAGTTTATCTGAGAAAGGAGAGTCCGTTGAAGTTGTGACTTCTGTTTCCCAAGATCGGGGAACTGGTAAATTGTCTTCGTGCAAGATTTTTGAAAGGGTTTGGATTTGATGATCAGAGGTTTTCTCCGTCTCCGCAAAAAATTTTTTCACTTCCTTTGACTGACCAACTTGACTAAAGGCGATAGCAAGAGTTTTTGCCATAATGCCCTTTTTAATGTTAAAAGAAATACTAATAATTTCTGTTGCGGATAAACTTCTTCCTTTTCCGAAAAGCCCATCTGTAAAATCTCTGCTACTGATATATTCAGGGCTCTTTGAAGGGTAAAATAAAGGGTCCCTCTGGAAATTCCCCTTCTCCAGCAAGAGCTCAATCGTCTGGTGGTACATTTTTTTTGCGTCGTTATCGCAGGCATCGTAAAACTCCCTTAAATCTTTCCGGACAGAGACTCCGAGAGCAGTGATATGACCAATTAAACCATGCAGCGTCATGATATGTAGATAGTTCAAACAGAAAATATCTGAAAAAAGTCTGTGTGCACCTTTATTTAAGTCGGCTTCACCAAATCCGATCGGAACTGGAAAACCTTCGTTCTCTAAAAATGTAGCCAATTGTTTCTTTTGCTTTTCAAATGTCTTGATTGCATCATCAAAAACTGCTTTGATTGCTTCATCTTCAATAATTGAATACATATAACGATTTACAGTATCGATCATCGTCCCGTTAACATATTCGCCCCAAAGCGAACCAATTTCAGACGAAGTAAGTTTTAAATTATCCTTGTCCATGATTTCACCTCAAAAGTATTATTTCCTTATTTAGAAAAAATATGAACTTGAAGCACGGGGACGGATCTACTGCTTCTTTTTTGCGGGACGGTTACATAAATTACTTTGAGACATCGGAAGAACCGTCCCTGTGTTGGTTAATCTCTCATTGCTCCTGCCTCTCGGGAGGTCATGGCGCCTACTCCTGCACTTACATCTTTTTGGATTTGCTGTTTTACATTTTGTGCGTCAGTTCCAGAAAATCCTGGTTTCATAACAGAATCCAAATTCGAGTTAGATTGTTGATTCTTTTGCATATAAACCCTCCTTTTTACAGTTATATTATTTACAAAAAAACTTTCATTATGTTCTGAGGATTCGAAGGGGGTTAGTACGAAATAAGATCTAACTTGAGATGAATGGAAACTTTTAAAAAAATCAAAAAGTGCCGCCTATGCGAAATAACTGTATATAATAAGAAAGGCTTTCTCAAAAAGAGGGACCTAATTGCACCAGGGTCTTCAAAGGCCGGGCAGAATCGGCTTTTATTAGAGTCCGGGATTTATTTTACAAAGATATTGGAGGACAAAGCGGAATGAGTGAGAAGAAAGAAGAACTAAAACAACAGCTTAGCGTTCTGACAGCCCGCAGGGAGAGAATGCAGAAGAATCTCTACGAAGTAGAAAAAGAAATCAACGAAATCACAAACAAGCTCGCAAAGCTGAAATAATAATGAAGCACGGGGACGTACCTTGTGCTTCCGTTTATTTAAAATGGCAGGAAAAAGAAGCAAAGGGTACGTCCCCTTTGCTTCCAAGAAACAAATGTGAGGCGCTTTACTTCTGGCATTAGTGAGGCGCTTGGCTTCTATAATGATCCGAACTTTGTGGTGGAGTTGGCCCCGGCTTTGTTGGCAATTTGCGTATAGTGCAATAATTGTTCTTCGTCCTGAGGAGTTCCGCTGTCGTGGAAGCAGGATAGCAGGGCGGCCATGAAGGCATCGCCGGCGCCTGTTGTATCGACGGCCTTAACGCGAATTCCGGGAACCTGCACTATCTTATTGTTGTGAATCGCACACGCTCCGTCCTTTCCTTTTGTGATAAAAAGGTATGGGATACCCATTTTACCTATTTGCTTCAACCCTTCTTCGGGGGTTTCGGAAGCTGTTAAAAATAACAACTCTTCTTCAGCCATTTTTACGATATCTGCTTTTTTTACATAGGATAAAATTGTTTCTCTGCACTGATTCTCGCTTTCCCAGCGTTTCAGGCGGATGTTGGTATCAAAGGCTATTTTTAATTCGGCTTCGTTGGAATATTGAATGGCCTGATCGGTCGTTTTTCTTGCTATCGGGTGAAACAGAGTGCCAGAGCCAAAATAGAAGATCCTGCTTTTCATGAATGGCTGTATATCGAGCTCTTCTGCGGTGATCCACTCATCGGGAGTTTCGTTTATGTACGAATGGAACTGCCGGTCACCATGCTGATTCAAGTGAATGTAAACCGAGCAGATGTTTTTGCCTGGGTGATGCGAACAAAAGGAAACATCCACATTTTCTTTCTTCATATTTTCTTCTGCAAACCTGCTTGTTTCATCTGTGCCCAGCTTACACAGATAATAAGAGGGAATGCCGTTCCTTCTGACCCCGACGGCTACATTTACAGTAGCTCCCCCTAATGAACGCTGGAACGCAGTGTTTGATGAATCCGTTGCGACAAAATCAACAATTGCCTCGCCTATTGAAGTAACCCCTTGCTTTTTCAAAAATTCGGCTCCTTTCCAGTGTGGAAAAAGTGGGCAGGAATAACCCTTTTTTACGAATATCTTATCAGCTGCTCCGGGTGTTTGGGAAGCACGGGGACGTTTCTTATGCTTCTCTTTTTTTTTAGTGCGACCCTTGCTGTGCGGAACAAGCCGAGCCAGATGGTCATAAAATAACCAGGATAAATGGCGGCATTTGGAGGGGGAAGGAAGATGATGTATCGCAACGGAATGTATCCGCAAGGTGTGGCAGGCGGTGGACCTAAACAAGTAGTAGTCGTTGAGCCTTTTGTATATTCGGCTCTTCACGGCCTTATTGGAAAAAGGGTGGTCATTGATACAACACGCGGCTCCGTCAGCGGAATAGTCGCGGATGCCAAGCCAGACCATGTGGTGATCAAGGAGTACGACTCCACCTTCTTTGTCCGGATACAGGAAATCGTCTGGATCATGCCAGAGTCTTGATGGAGGGGGAAGCACGGGGACGTACCTTGTGCTTCCGCTGTTTTTTCTGAGGGATTTGCTAGGAGTGAGAAGAAGCGGCGGATCCGTCCCACTGCTTCCCAAGTGTTAAAGAAGCAGTGGGGCCATCTGTGTCTTCTGGTTATAGAAGAAGCGCTGAATCCGTCCCCGTGCTTTCAGGAGGAACGGTGCCGATCGATATAGAATATTTATGAGAAGTACTAGCTAAAGATTGTATTTAAAGGAGACTAGTAAATGAATGTTCTTATCGTATTCGCTCATCCGGATGGTCGATCGTTAAATGGGGCACTTAAAGATATAGCGGTTGAGGTGCTGGAAGAGAACGGTCATAAGGTGTTGGTTTCAGATTTATATGCAAAAAAATTCAAGGCAATTGCTGACCAGGATGATTTCCTTGTCCTGAAAAATACAACGCGTTTCAATTATATTTCCGAGCAATACCACGCGTTGAAGAATAATACCTTCTCAGCTGATATCGTCGAAGAGCAAAAACTCGTCACCTGGGCAGATTTGATTATCTTTCAATATCCAATGTGGTGGACGGATGCTCCGGCGATTCTGAAGGGCTGGTTTGACCGGATTTTTTCATACAGCTTTGCGTATGGGCCAGGGAGATATGATGAAGGCAACTTAAAAGGGAAAAAGGCAATCGTATCCGTGACACATGGAGCGGAGGATCTTTCAGAGTACGGGGAAACCGGAATAAAAGGGAAGGTCGAAGAACGATTGTTCAACATCCAGCATGAGAAGCTCTACTATTGTGGAATGACCGTACTCGATCCCTTTCTATTCCCGGCGGGCGCGGATGAGGAAACGAGAATGCAGTACATAGAAGAATGGAAGCAGCGACTCATGACATTGAAGTAAGCACGGGGACGTATCTCGTGCTTCCATTTTTTTAGCGGAAAGTTATTTTCCCCTAAAAAAGGAGCAAAGGGTACGTCCCCGTGATCCGATATATTTAATATAAATCGGCAAGGAGGGGCGCGGATGCTTAAAGAGCTTTGCCCGAGGTGCGGCAGCAGGATGATGGAGGATGCAGCTGAGGCGATTACGGAGTGTTCTGATGGGTCGCTGGAAATAGAGACAATTTATCCTGCCTGGGTGTGCAGTGAGTTCTGCGGGTATTATGAAGAAATGGGGAAGCAGTGCAATGATAGATGGATTAAAGGAACTTAATTTTAATAAAGTGCTTAAGGTGAAAAGTAAACAGGGAGCCTATTCGGTCAGTGAATACTTCGAAAATGAGAGACACCAGATAGAAGGTTTTTGTACATCATGTGAGGAAAAAAACTGCCATTACTCTATTAAAAATCCTAAATTCAAGCTGTCCACGGTGTCACATGGCACACATACAGCTGATTTTATTGAAGCTCAAAAGGGCTTTACTGTTGATACTTCAACATGGCATGAACAGCCGGTGATGTTTGTCTTTGAAAGTCCGGCAGGTGAGGACCAGAAATATACGCCTTTTACATATAATGAAGTGACGAAAAAACCGGTTAAGGAATGGTACTGGATTCATAAAGAAAAGGATCGATACATCGAGTTCCCTGAGAAATTTGAGAAGGGGAAAAATTACGGCAGCCTGGTACTCAGCATGATTAATACTTTCAAGCTGAAAAACGCCTATATTACCAATCTCGTTAAATGCGGACTGAACAATGATGCCGGCCAATTCAGAGGGCTGGCCCATTTTTCAAATGAGTGCATCATGAATTGTTACGAAACGATTTTGAAAAAAGAAATCGAGATCGTGCAGCCGAGGGTTGTGTTTGCTTTTAGTAAAAGTGTAAAGAAGTGGCTGAAAAAGCTGGCACCTGAATTGAAGGTCGTCTATTTACCACACCCAGCTGGCCGAGTCGAGAATAAAGCGCAGAAACTCTATTACTTTTGGGAAGTGACCCAGGGACTTTTTGATGCCGGAATCATTAGCCTTGAAGAAGTTGGAGAGCTTGGGCAGATGTATGTCCTTGGGGGAAGAAAGTGAAGCACGGGGACGTATCTCGTGCTTCACTTTGTAGAAGCACTGGATCCGTCCCCGTGCTTCTAAAAAAAAGCCAAGGGTAAGTTTTAACCTAAACACCAGAGGGAAGGCATACTAATAGAAAGTGAAAATGGAAAATCGGGAGGTGGAAGAGATGAGCTGGCTTTACAGCAAGGCGATGGAAGAGTTCAAGAAAGATGCCGAGCGGAAGAAAGCGGACTATGAAAAAGTGAACATGAATAACAATAAAAAATGATTTATTGGTTAGCCCGTACTGGCTACCGAATTTATTTTAAATCCAGCTGCCAATTTGGCAGTTTTTTTGTGCAAACAGTGTTAGTGGAAAATGAAGGGTTCAACCGTTTTTATAGAAACCTAAAGTGGAAGGAGGGGAAGCACGGGGACGTATCTACTGCTTCCAATTATGAAGGCACCCCACTTGTTCAATCCAAAGTAATGAAAAAAGAGAAGCACAGGGTACGTCCCCGTGCTTCCATCAGTCTGCCTTCTCGATCCTTATGATGTATTTTGTTCTTGGAAGGTATTGAATTTTATATTCTTCCCCCATCACCACGTCCACTGGAAAAATGGTATGGGTGGTGTAGGTTTCCCCGGTTTTAGCTGTGTAAAGATATTCTGTTGGCCCGCTGGATTGTCCATAATCCCGATCTACCTCATATTCTCCAAGTACAATGACTTCTTTAGATGGCCCCTGATCCATATACGTTAAAGCATCTTTGACACGGTCAGCCCAATCATGTCCCAAAAAACCATAAGCCAGCCCAAAAAAGATAACAGAAAGCAGAATCGCTGGTAAAATCAATCCCCTGGGTTTATGCGCTTTTTTAGTTAAAATCATATAAATGCTGCCTACCGAAACGAATAAACCCAAAAGCAGAAAAGCGAGACCCCATATACCTGTGAGGAACACTTCCCTCATGAAAATCACGATAAACGGTCCATTCCCTTGATCCCAATACGCGAAAAATTCCATGGTCATGATAATAGGTGCGATCATCAAAAATGAAACCGATAATCCAATTGAGATCCATACAGCAGGAGATACCCTGCTTCTTTTTACAGTTTCGATAGGCTTCTTCCGTTTTACTTTCGCCATAATAGCTCCTTAAAAATATGATAGTTATTCTACGGTGAACTGCCTTGCAAAGTTTCAGAAGCACGGGGACGTATCTTCTGCTTCAACTGTTTGATTGTTATTTAAAGAATTATCTGGCAACAGACACAAATTATGTGAAGAGCACTTCACATAAATTGTGAACGGGAGGGAAGCACGGGGACGTATCTACTGCTCCCATTTATAGTGAAACCACATTGAGATAAAACCTATATAAACGGAAAGAGAAGCACAGGGTACGTCCCCGTGCTCCTATTGTCCACTCCAATTTTCTATTTGGTGAATATGATATTGAGAGGTTTTTATATTCATGATGACAAGGGAGGGCTGAGGGCCGTGAGCAAACAGAGGACTAACCAAACTTTTTCTAACCGGGTATTAAGGGCGGAGTTTGATGATAATTGGAGTGCATCGATTACTAAAAGTGGCTATGTTAAATATAGTGCGCTTGAAAATAAGGCTAGAGTAGATTTAATACTTTCTGATGGCACGACGAGGGTCGCGTTGTTCCCGAGGAACGGTTATGTGCTGGTTGGCGGCGGGGGAACGAGCCACTTCAGTAAGCCGCATATTGTAATAACCTAAAGTCAAACAGTAGATGAAAAATGAATCTAGCTGCCCGCTAGGTTCACTTTTTTTGAGGAAAAGGACTGAAATCATACGCAAAAAGAATCTTCGTCCAACCTCAGGACAACCTACCATTAGGAGGGATCGTCTTGAAATTCCGTATGCTAATCATGTTTACTTTCATCTTTTTTCATGTATCAACCACCATAAGCGCAGAAGCCCCGCTGACAGCGGCGTTCATCCGCGACCACCAGCTTTGGATCAAAAAGGGAGAAGAAGAAATCCAAATAACAAAGAATCGATATGTGCATTCTCCGAAATGGTCCTATGACGGCCGGTTCATTGCTTACATAGATGGGGATGAACAGGGTGAAAAATCGGATTTATACATTTATGATACGAAGCAAAAAGATAGCTACCAGCCTTATGTCCGGGTTGTAACGTCCGACTTCAAATGGTCCCCGGTGAAAAATCAATTGGCGTATACCGACCAGGGGTTACTGAACGTGACAAAAATGAAGGATGGCCGGCCGCTCGGGTTTGAGAATGTTTCGCTGGGGGTGAGCGGTTTTGAATGGTTTCCAAATGGGAAAGAATTCATCGCTTCGTCGCAATCTGCTCTGCGTCCAACTGGATGGGGTCCGATCCCTCTTTATAAAATTCCGGTTGATGCCAATCTAGCCTCAGAAAAAATGCAGCATTTTTATACGATAAAAACCCATGAACCTGATTTATTTGCTATCTCTGCCGGCGCCTTTAAGTGGAGCCATGATGGCAAGTGGGTCAGCTTTATCGCAGTGCCCACTGCCTCCTGGTCGATGGACAGCAATACATTAGGTGTCCTCTCCAATCAAGGCGATCAATTCCAGGTTGTCGGGAAAATGCTCGGCTACAAAGAGTGGGTAAAGTGGGCACCAACAGCCAACCAGCTGGCTTATATCTCAGGCGAAGGCAGGTTTTTCGTGGAAAACAAGAAAACGAAAATCGCCGACATCCCGATTTTCAGGGAACAAAAGGAATACACACCAAGCGGTTTCGTAGACCTTGGCCTGGAGTGGTACACAGAGGCAGAGGTAATCGTCGCCCGCGCCAAAGAAAACAAGGAATGGACTGAAGGACCGGTCCCAACGATGTTCACAGCACTTCACTCGATCAACATTAAAACAGGAGAGCAAAGGCAAATTACATTTCCAGAGAAGAATGATTTGGACGAGGATCCGCAGGTGGTTGGGCAGCATCTTACCTGGGTTAGGAGGAATACCAACGGTAACCATAGAAATGTTTGGGTGCGGGAAGGATTGAGCGGGCGGGAGCATCGATGGATTAAGAACGTTGAATCAGCCCCGGAATTTTTCAAATAAGCAGGGGGACGTATCTGGTGCTTCCTTTGGAAGCACCAGATACGTCCCCCTGCTTCATGTTATAATACAACTACATTAGTCAGAAAGAATAGGTACCAGGCATGAAGAGGAAATTAATGTTTATCGGAATTGGCTTTATTGTTATTGTTCTTTTATTCGCGGGTTTATTTAAAGTTACGAAACTGCGGACCTTTCAATTTTTTGGCGGCTTAACGTACGAGGCTGAAACGGAAGAGAAAGTGATTGCTTTGACGTTTGATGATGGCCCGACGGAGAATGTGGATCAGCTGCTGCCTTTACTGGACAAGTACCAGGCTAAGGCAACATTTTTCCTGATCGGCAGGGATATTAAAGAACATCCTGGGGAAGCTAAAAAATTGGTGGAGGCAGGGCATCAGATCGGCAATCACACCTATTCACACGAAAGAATGGTGCTGAAATCTCCTTCTTTTATCAAAGAGGAAATTGAAAAGACAGATGAGCTGATCCGGAAAGCAGGGTATAAGGGGGAAATCGACTTCCGGCCTCCTTATGGAAAAAAGCTTATCGGATTGCCGTATTATTTGGATAAGCACAACCGGGAAACCATCATGTGGACATTGGAACCGGAAACGTATTACAAAAATCCCGAGGATAAAGTGAAAAATATCCTAGATAACATTAAACCAGGGTCGATCATCCTGCTGCACCCAATGTACGATAAAACCGATGGGACACTCCGGGTGGTCGAAGAAATTTTACAAGAACTGACGAATGAAGGATATACCTTCGTGACTGTCGATGAACTCCAGGAGTATAATGCAGGTAAATAAAAGGGGACGTATCTCGTGCTTCCAAAGGAAGCACAAGATACGTCCCCTTGCTTTCACTTTTTTGCAACTGAAAAATAGGCTGTAATCCAGGATGTGATGGGAATAACAAGGGTAACGCCAATGCCGGCGCAGAGGATCGTGATCATTTCTGCGCTGAAAATCTTCGAATTGATAATTTCTCCTGTTGAATAGGACAAGTCTTTGAACCAAATCAGCAATGCGAGATAACTTCCGAAGAAGGCGAAGAATAGGGTATTGGTGCTGGTCCCTAAAATATCCTTGCCGATGCTTAATCCGGATTTAAACAATTCATGCCTGCCCATTTGCGGATTATGATAATGAATCTCGCGCATGGGGGAGGATATTGCAATGGCAGCATCCGTAATGGCCCCGATCGTGCTCATGATGATAACCGATGCAGCGATTTTAACAAAGTCAACGCCAACATACAGGGAGAACATGCCAAGCTCCTGAATCTCTTCTTCCCCAAAGCCCTGGATCCTGGCCTGATCCGATACGAAAAATATAAAAATAAGCAGGATAACAGTTGAAATCACGGTCGAGATGAACGCTGTTTTTGTTGTATTGTTCACTTCACTAATGTAAAAGAGATTGATCATGCTGATGAAAATACACGCGATCAAAGTCAATATAATAGGATTGATTTTAGGGTCGTTCATGAGCATGACGGTGACAAAGATAACGCCGAAATTGAAGAAAATAGCTAAAAAAGACCGTACTCCTTTTCCGCCTCAATAAGGGCCATCAACATAAATAAAATGGCGGCTAACACCACTAGAGCATTCATAATCCAGCCCTCTTTCTATTAATAAAAAAGATCGTCACATAGAGACCGATTGGTATGGTCAAAACAATTCCAATTCCGCCAGCCAGTGCCCTCGCCATTTCAAGGGAAAGATTCATCGAAAGGGCAAAGCCTAATGGAGAACCATTTTTAAAATAAAGAATCAGGATGGGAATGGATCCGCTGATATAGACAAAGAACAATATATTCGTCATCGTTCCCATGATGTCTTTTCCAATTTCCATACCGGATTTGATCAGTGCTTTAACAGGTATGTTGTTATTTTTTTCGTACATATTGAAAATGGAAGAGGACATGGTAATGGCAACGTCCATGACAGCTCCAAGCGATCCAAGGAACAGCCCTGCGAGAAACACCATCCGATAGGGACGGGTTATAAATTGCAGTTCTTCGTATCGAAGCCCTTTTTCCGAGGTTAACCAAAGGACCAGCCAGACGATGAACAGAGAAGCAAAAGTTCCCAGGAGGGTCGAAATAATGGCGGCGTAGGTTTTTTCATTCAGGCCATTAACGAGTAACAAGGAAATCACGGTAAAAAGAACAACACCAATGCTGCAGATCAGCAACAGGCTCCAATTGGGGTTACTCAGATAAACATCTAAAGCATAGGATAACAGAAGGGCGTTGATGACCAAGCTTATAATCGAATACAGGCCTTGTTTCCTTCCGACAATCAATAACACAAGTACAAACGCCCAGGCCACATACACCAGATATTTATCACGTTTTACGTCTTTTATGGTACCCTGTAAATCTCCTTTTTCATTGATGTTCGGTTCAATGTCAACGAAAAGTTCATCTCCAGCCTCGAATTCATGATCGTACGCTTTGGAAGTTGAGTATTCGTTAACCAGGTGAATGGTCTGGCCTTTTTCTTCGCCATTTTTTATTACTGCAATTAACCGCTGGGTGAAGAGAGCATCCTTTTTTCCAAGCGGCGTTTCCAATTCCGTTTTGTCCACCACTTCTGTTCCTATGACTTTTGCTATAGTACGTTCATACAGGAAATGGTTGTTATGAACAAACGCTATGGTCGCAACAATGAAAAGGACAAACAGGGACAACACAAATATTTGTTTGTAAGACATCCTTTTAAATACGTTTTTGAACGGTTTCAAGTTAAACCTCCAGAATGGATAAAGTTAGAACTTTTAGCGGCGATTAATAAATCGGGTTTCAGCCATGAGTAGAGCAAGGCTTGCCAAAAATAAAAAAACACCTTCGTAGAGTGAAGATGTGCATTCAAATACATAAAACTTAATGAAATCCTTCCATTCGCCAACCCTAGCTAAGGCTAACGGGCTTGTTTGATTGTCCGCCGGCCTGAGGACGTCTTGGGTGTTACCGGGCAGCAGTCCATCATACTGAAACAGCCCAAGCGGCGAAATAGTCAACGCTATATTAACAGTAACGTTTTTGGCAAGTCAAATGGAACCTTGTGCATGAGGCAATAGAAAGGTTCATTCAAGAGTTTTTATAAATATATGTTGGTAAAATCATACCTATTGTAATATGCTTATCATTCAATGTTTTTTTGGTTTTACCAATGTAAAACGGTTAAAACTATCCAATGACATATACAACAATCTCTAGATATGGAGTTGATTAAATGAGCAAAACCAAGGGTAAAAGCGGAACAGGAAGAGGAACAGGCAAGAAGGGATGGAACCGCTGGCAAGCTAGCGCCAACAAAGCAAAAAGTGCCAAACCCTACAAAAGCAAAGGCGTCAAAAATTCAGATGGTTCCAAGACGAGTAATGAAGACTGATATAGACAATTTTCAGAAAACACATAGAGTTGAATCTCTACGTGTTTTTTTTGTGAAGAATGGGAGCACGGGGACGTACCCTGTGCTCCCGTTTGTTTAAGCACCAACAAAAACATTTGATTGACGATAACAACTATGAAAAAAGAAGCAGCGGGTACGTCCCCGTGCAGCAGGAATTATAGACAATTTGTTGAAGACTTAATCTAACAGAATATTTCGCGAGCCGAAAAAAGGAGGATTCATGACAATGCAAAAGAGACCGGAGTATGGTGATTTCCCGTTAAAGGCCTATGACAAGATCAGGTATGCGGATACGGATCGTCAGGGTCATGTGAATAACGCGCTGTTTTCAACGTTTCTGGAGACGGGGAGGACGGAGCTTTTATATGCAAAGGAGCCGCTGCATGCTGAGAATGCCTCATTTGTGATAGCGAGCCAGAAGCTCGATTTGCTTTCTGAAATCCGGTGGCCTGGAAAAGTGGACATCGGTACTGTCGTGACTAGAGTCGGCAACAGCTCCTTGTCATTGTTTCAAGGGATTTATCAGGACGGAAAGCTCGCTGCGGTGGCGGAAACGGTCATTGTGCAAATGGATGACCTCACAAGAAAATCCAAGCCGCTTTCACAGGAAACGATTGAGCAGTTGAAGCAATATTTAGTTGAAGTTCAATAACATAACTCATACCGCATAAATAAAGGAGAGATTGTCTTGGAATTGAATGATGTCATCCACGGGCACAGGTCGATAAGGGAATATGAAGATCGGGAAATCAGCCAGGACCTGCTGGAGCAGATTTTAGAGGCGGGTATTCGCGCGTCCTCAAGTGGCAATATGCAGACGTATTCGATTATCGTCACGAAAGACAAAGAGCTTAAGCAAAAATTATACACTGCCCATATGGAGCAATCAATGGTGGTGGATGCGCCGATCCTGTTAACCTTTTGTGCTGATTTTAACCGGATGAGGAAATGGCTTGCACTCAACGATGCACCCGTCCATTTTGATAATTACATGAGCTTCATGATCGGGGCGATTGATGCGACTCTGGCGTCGCAAAACTGTGCTTTGGCTGCTGAAAATGCGGGACTCGGCATTTGCTATATGGGCTCGACGCTGGCGAATTGTGATCAAATCGGCGAACTGCTTAACCTGCCGCCAAATGTCGTACCCGTTGTTGGTTATTCATTAGGGTATCCGGCAGAAAACCCTGCACCAAGAGACCGATTGCCGATGCAAGGGCTAGTCCACTACGATCAATACCGTGATTATTCAGATGAAGATATTCTCGAAATCTATCAAGATCGAAATAAAAAAGGATGGGACCGCTATATGGCCTTCCCTCATCTTAAAGAAATGACAGAACGCCTGGGATTAAAAAATCTTGCGCAAATCTATACAAAAGCCAAGTATACGAAGGAATCGCACCAGGAATTTTCACAAACAGTGCTGAAGTATTTGGAGAGGCAGAACTTTATGAATAATGGATGATAATGAGGAGAACTATTTTTGGTAAAAAAACGTCTCAACCCGCAATAAGTGGGTTGAGGCGTTTTATTTTGGATTAATCTTCCATAGGTCTCAAGTCTGATTACAAGTTAAAGCCCCAGCCTGTTAAGGGATATTCAAGATTCCCTTATGATTAATTCATAACCAACTGGAGGCGATATAGTATGAAAAAAGTGATGGGATTTGGATTGGCAGCAGTATCTGCCGTTTTACTATTGTCAGGATGCAATAATACAATTTTTGCCCGTGAGAAGAGCGATGATGAAATCGTGGTGGAGAAGGATAAAGCGAAAGAGCTTGAGGTTGTTCTGAATTTAGGCGCCGGGAAAATGGATGTTGCAGGCGGTAGCGATGAGTGGGTAAGTGGGAACGCGATTTATGAACCGGAAAAACTGAAGCCTGAGGTTTCCTATGACCGGGACGGAAAAGTCGGCAAGGTGGAAATCGCCCAGCCGGATAAGTTTAAAATTAGCAAGTTCAAGAACGAATGGGACCTGAAATTAACCGAAGATGTTCCAGTCGATCTTGAAGTAAATACCGGAGCATCTGAAACCAATCTGGATTTGCGGGGAATCGAGCTTTCCACCCTTGAAGTCAATGCAGGAGTTGGGGAAATCACGGTGAATCTTAGCGGCGACTGGAAAGAAAGCTTTGACGCCAGCATTTCATCAGGAGTAGGAAAGATGACCGTCATTCTCCCTAAAGATACAGGCGTAAGAATCAAGGCTGAAAAAGGCATCGGCTCAGCATCTTTTGAAGATTTGATCTCAAAAGGTAATGGGGTTTACGTAAATGAAGCATACGAAAATGCAAAGGTGAAGATTGACCTGGATGCAGACATCGGTGTGGGCGAAGTAACCTTTAAAACAGAAAAGTAGCAGGGGTGAAGCATGGGGACGTACCTCATGCTTCCATTTTAATTTACAATGCGTTTGAGTATCGAGAAAACAAAAAGAAGCAAAAGAAACGTCCCCGTGCTTCTAAACAGCTTGTCATGATTGGAAACCATTGCTCATAAACTCTATCAAAAGGGGGGATGGAGTTGACTCACGTTTCCAACAGAGTGGATTATTATCAGAAAGACAAATGTCTTTTAAGCGCGAATGTGAAGCATTGGGAGCAATATATTGCCGCGCTGCGGGCCTGTAATACTGTGACGATCTACAAGAAAGAATATATGGTCGACAAAATCAATATGGTTCATGACCCTGCAACGATCGTGTTAAAGGTCAACGTTGAACCGCTTAGATTTTATGAGTAAGAGTATCCTTCCGGGGTACTTTTTTTCTATGTTCTTTCGTGAAATTACTCCTTCAGGAAACGTGAATGAGGCTGTTCTCTGTAAAGGAATATTTACTTTTTTAACTCTTGATAATACACTTCAAGCAGTTTTTCTACTGGGATATTGTCTATTGTCATTCCTGATATGTCACTATCCGTAATTTGCAGGTTCCTTAGATTACTGTTACTAATTTTAGTTCCTTGAAGGTCACATCTTTCAAAAGAAAGCGGTTCTTTGTCATCTCCAAGATTTGTATCGATAAAGCGAACCCCTCCCAGAGTAACTAACCAAATTTTGCTGTAAGAAAGGTTTAAATCCGCATAAAATGAATGTTTCAAATTAATGTTTTGGAACTTTGAGTGACTAAGGTTACAGTTACTGAAATGAATATTCGCCAGGTTACTGTTACAAAAAGAACTTCCTTCTAAATTTACTTGATAACACTCTGTTTTTTCCATATTGCAATTCTCATATTGAGTATTTGAAATGTCTTTATTATCGACGAGGTTCTCGATATCTATTGGACTTTGTTTTCTCTTTATGTAGCAATATTCATCTTCTGTTTCAAAGGTAGTCCGATAACCCATTTTCTCGTAAAAACGGTGGTTATTAACTTGTCTGCTGGATGTCTCAAGATCCCAAGTTCTTACAGTTGGAAATTCCTCCTCTATTAATTCTATTACTCTAGAACCGATCTTTTTTCCTTGATAATCTGGGTCAACGAAAATACGGTCAATCCTTCCAAATGACTTACCCGTTATGGTGACTATAATGCCGCCAATAATATCTTTGTTATATAGTATTTTGTAATAAACTAATTCTTCAATCATATATTTAGTCATTTCAACCGAAGAATAACCTGGAGGCTGGATATTGTAATCGATGATTTCCGGATTTAATAGCCATCTTCTTGCTTCTTCATCGAATGTCTTTTTCATTATTTCTGTAAGCTTCCCGGCATCGGAAATGACTGCTTTTTGAATAGTTATCAACATTTAATTCTCCCTTTACATAATCTAGATAGGCTGCCCTCTATTTGGGGAAGTCCTTGGTTAAATAATACCATAATAAGTAAATAGTTCTTTTTCTGTTCAAAGGCAACAATGTTTACGAAAAGAGCCTTTTATAATGATAAGCATGCTTATTTCCAATGAATGTAAGAAAAAACAAAACTTTTTCAGGCCTCAATCGTATGAAAGATAACGAATTCTTCACTGGAGGTCCGGTCCATATGGAAAAAGCTATGAAGAACATGGAAAGATATACGCAAATTTATTCAGAGCTAAGGGAAAGGTTTCGCTGGAAGGTTTCCGATCAATCAATGTTGATGATGGTGGCATCCTTGTATATTACAAACAATCGCAGTTTTGATATTGAAAGATTCGATGACACAGCGGAATATATTAAAAATCAATCCGGCTTGTTTTCGCCTTTACGGTCTCAGTCTCGTTTTACTTTTGCAGCCATGCTCGATACAAAATTTGACAATCCCAAGGAGATGTTTCCGCACTTTATGGCTGCTTACGATGAACTGGTGTCAGCGGGATTCAGCAGAAATATTTTTACCTATATTGCCGCCATGCAGTTGGCTCCATCAGATGCAAAAGAACTGCAACCCCTTTCCACCAGAGCAAGAAGCATCTACAAGAAGATGAGGGAGGAACATTTATTTTTGACAAGCCACAGCGATTATCCGCTTGCAGCCACGTTGGCACAAAACGACCGCCCGGATGATGAATTGATTTTTCATATCGAAGACCTATACAGCAAGCTTTCGCAAAATGGGTTCCGGAAAGGAAATGATCTGCAAAGCATGAGCCATATTCTTTCGCTGCATGAAAACAGCTCTGCAGATGATCTGGTTGCGAAAGCCACAGAAATATTTGATCGTATGAAAAAAGAAGGGATTAAAACGAAATCGATGTTCTATCCACAAATTGCTTTGCTGACCTTTATTGAAAAAGGAACCGATAACCTTTCAGAAGTAAAAGAAATATGGGAGCAGTTGAACGCGGAAAAACCTTTCAAATGGAAAAAAGACATCAATTTCATGATGGCCGTTACGTTCGTAGTCAGTGACAAAATTGAAGATTCAGCCTTGCTTCAGACCAATCTTTCAACCACCATCGAAACATTGATACAGGCCCAGCAGGCAGCTTCGGTCGCAGCTATATCAGGAGCCGCTGTGGCATCGTCTTCAAGTGGGGGAGAATAGACGATTTGGCTAAGCGCAACAATGGCTGTAACTATACTATAAGCATGCAACAATTTAGCAGGAGGAAAGAAATTGGTACTTACTGTAGATAAATAGACAGTTACCGGAGATATAATTGTAGTAACCGTAGATAAATCCGAAGTAACCGTAGATAGAGCAGCAACAACCGTAGATAAATCCATAGTTACTCATGAAAAACGCAAATTACAAAACAATCAATAAAAAAATCCGGTACATTTCCTTAAGGATGTACCGGATTTTTTTATTGAAGGATCTTAATCAAACGTTTGATTAAATTGGGGAAAAGGGGTAGCAAAGGCATTCCTAACCCGCTTAGAACTATAATTAGTATATTTTTTAAAAGAAAATAGCATTAGAAAAAGCAATTCGCTCTATAATTCTAAATGGCAAAATCTCATATAAATGCCGCCAGCAAAAAAACAAAACTAATCCATACACAAAGAGGTGAATAGAAGGCGGTATCTTGTTTTGCGAATTTAGTATGTTTGATTTTCTTGAAAAAACCTACATATTTTCCTTCGCCAACAGCTCGTAACAAGAAAACAATTCCTCCAGCTATACAAAGCCATTTGGAAAGAGTGGAGGGTTTGATGACTGCGAACAAATCTATTTGGACTAATAGAAGTACAGATGCAAAAAAGCAAAGTAACCCGACAAAAAGTGTACCTGCCATTCGTGGTTGCAAAACGGGTGAATTACGGTCATCTACAGTTGGAAGAGCCGCATTTACTCCCCAACTTCCGCCAAATGCCCAAAAAACGTGTAACATCCCAATTATTATAAATATTAGAGACGTGATTCCAATTAAAATATTTATCAATTTACCACCTCTTCTATAGGTTATTGGCCTTCGTATCTAAAATGGTCACAACATTAATATACTTATTTATCAAGCAGTTTAGCACACTATGGCTGCCGGGCTAATTGAAATGAAAACCTAATAGTTAAAATTGAACCCCATATAAACCACAAAAAAATGAAGCCCAATTCCTATGAAAACTGGACTTCTTATATTACCGTTAAAAACCCCCCTCTACTAACCCTCATCAAGCCCTCAATTGAAACCCGGCCTTTTCCAACCGCTGCTGATGCACCATAATTTCCTCATGATACTCAGCCTTCCACACATCCCGTAAGATTCGAATAAATGGATAAAGCACAGTGGATCCCGCAATAATCATGAAATTTGCCGCAAATAAATCATCACTGAACGGCATCGAAATGATTCCTGCCACTCTTAATAATAGGTAAATAGCCCATAAAAATAAGCTGATGAATCCCAGATATTTCAGAAGATTTATCACAGACAGCTTTCTCGTAAAATACATAAATATGCCTGCAATCGCTATATTAATCAGAATGGCAAAATCGAGGTTCTCCTGCCCACCGATTCTAAAAACAAACCAGCTATTAAACAGGATGGATAACACGAAAATAAACTTCACTGGAATCCTGAAGGCATGGACCTTTTTAAATCGTTGCTCTAATTTCAATGGTTTTTCCCTCGTAACCGATCCTACTTTTAAAACCTTCTCAAAAGCACCGTCCCATTTATATGCCTTTTTATGAACACTCTCAATAGAGGGCAGCAGTTCAGCGGCCGGAACGCCTCTGAAATCAATGTCGGTAACCGTGATGGGGATATTGTGCTGGTCAAACATCTTCAGCCATTCATCCAAGTCATTCTTGTTGGAATGGGTAAAGTGTTTGACATGTTTTTTCCCCGCATCATCTCTCCAGATGATCAAAAAGACGGCATTTACAAGATGCTCGGGTCTGTAGAATGGCGTATTGATCCTTCTCGGTATATAGTTCAGCGCTTTTGAGATGACCACTTCTTCCATTTGATCGTACCTGACGAGTTCTTTATGAATCTCGTATGTGCGCTTATCCATCGCTTCCATAAAGTAACCATCATCAGTTAATTGGACTTTAAAGCTCCATCTCTCGTATGTTTTCAAACTCGTGAATGCAATTTTGCCCAGCCAGCCAAAGCTCACGGCAAAAATAAGCCCTATCACCGTTAAGGAATAATCTTTCGTGTAAAAACTTGAACCAGCAAAGTACAACCCACCTAAAGAGACCCCAAAAAAAATGAAAATTAAAGTCACAATTAAAATCTTCGCCCAAATAGGGATTTCACTTGAAAAATCGCCTCCGCTTCCGTGCATTTCCATGTTTGATGAACCCCTCCAATATTTAAGTCCCAGTTTTGAATCCGGTTTATGTATCTATTTACGAATTATTTCCCTAAAATGTTCCTGGGTCATTTTCCCTAAAAAAGGAAATAGATACGTCTTATTATATTACATTCTGATGACAATTCCTGTAAAACCCTCCTCTTTTTCCGATAGATGTGGTAGTATGACGGACATGTTGGTTGAAAGGGGAGTTTGTTTATGATGAAGCGCATTTTAACAGGCATTCTTTTATTGAGCATCGCGGTCCTAGTGCTAGGCGCATGCAGCAACGATAGCTCAAAAGGCAATGCTGAAAAACAAAATAAAGAAGATTTGGTTGCAACAGTAGATGGCAAAGGCATTTCAAAAAAGGAATATAAGAAAGAGCTGGATGCCATGAAAGCATCATACGAACAGCAAGGTATGCCGGCCGATCAGATGGATGAAAAAATGAAGGAACAGCTCGAAAAGTCAGTTCTTGACAATATGATCAATGCGGAGCTTCTTCTCCAGACAGCTGAGAAGAACGACATTAAAGTTAAAGAAAATGAAGTAGATGCAGAGCTGGATAAAATCAAAGCCAACTTCGAAGATGATAAAAAGTTTGAAGAAGCACTGAAAACGAATAAGATGACCGAGAAACAACTTAAAGACCAGCTGAAAAAGCAAATGACGGTCAATAAATATATCGACAGCAAGATTGGCAAGGTAGAAGCAACACCACAAGAAATCCAGGCCATGTATGATCAATACAAGAAACAAGCCGAAAGCCAAAAGCAAAAGCCGGAAGAGCTGGCAAAGATCAGTCCGCAGCTCGAGCAGCAGGTGATCTCACAGAAAGAGAATGAGAAAGTCAGCGAGCTAGTGGCAAAGATACGAAAAGAGAATGAGAAAAAAGTTAAAATCCATGAGGCGTAGGAAGTCCTCGTGTGAGACTTTAAAATGGGGGATAGACATTTGTCTATCCTCTTTTTAATTTTCTCTGATTAAGCTTCGCGTAATGTTCATTAGGGAAACTCGAACCATTCTAGTCAAACTTTTTTAGTAACAAGCTCTTCTAAGTTCAATTCTCGAAATTGTGCCCAGCATAGGTTCTGGATCTCCTTAGCTGACCTGCACAATTGGGCGAGGAAAGAATAGAATATTGGGCGAATGATTTTTGGAGGTGCTCAAATGGAGAGCTATTTAACTCAAAGTATCATTGTTCTTGGTGCTGGGGTACTGGTTGTAGGTGCATTTCTTGTCTTTATCGGAGAGTATAGGAAACTTGGAGAGTTAGCAGCTGAACAGGACTGTCCTTCCTTATAGGGATAACATGGACAGTTCCACAGTCTTTCTTGGAGATGAATTTTGAACAGTCACTTCATATGATTGTTAAGAACTTGTCTTCATCATTTTGACCGTTTATCGTCTTACATTGAGCTCCCGCCTAACCTATTCGGTCGCTGGTTTCATATTGAGTCAGTACTGGGAGCTGGAGACTTTTTTTTATGCTGAGCACTCCTCAGTCTTAAAATTTTGTAAAATAGAAAGGTAAAGATTTTCCAAGACTCGTAAAGTGGTGAGGACGATTCAACAGTTAGTGTTACTTCAAACTGTCATTGATTATATAGAGAACCATATTAAAGAGGAAATGAGTGCAGAAAGCTTGGCGGGAATGGTGGGGTATTCGCCTTATCATTTTTCGCGGATTTTTTATAAACAGACAGGCTATACATTGATGGATTATGTAGTAAAAAGGAAGCTCCAGTTTGCACTGTACGAATTGGTGAATGGGAAAAAAATCATCGAGATTGCTCTGGATTATGGGTTTGAAACACATGTCGGCTTTACGAAGGCGTTCAAGAAGTGTTTTGGAAGTCCCCCGAGTCTTTATAAGGAGCATTGTCCGACATCACTGCCGCATAAACTGGATTTAATGAGCCTGCACCAAAAGAAAACGGGCGGAATTGTCCTGCAGCCCCAGATTGTCCGCCGGAGCGCTTTTTTGGTCGCCGGGAAGGTTTTCAGTATAGAGAATTTCCCTGCTAACAAAAATGTGCCTGCCTTCTGGGAGCAGGAAGGGTTGACTGATGGTTCGATTGAAACGTACTTATACGAAGTATTGGCACCGAAAAAGCATGGCGAGTATTGCATCAATTTGAGCCGCAGCCTTGATGAAGACAGATGCCAATATTTATTTGCGGTAGATTATGATGGGGAAATAGACTTGCCGGATGGAATAACACCTGTGCAAATCCCGGAGGCTGTTTATGCCATCTTTCGGACGCCTTTAGTTGAGGTTGACCATTTCGCATCGGCGATCAAAGGGACGTGGAGATACATACTGGAGGATTGGTTTCCGCACTCCTCCTATGAAGTGGATGAAGAGGGCTTTGACTTTGAGTTTTATGACGAGCATTGCCATTACTGGGATTACAAAAAAATCTATATGGAAATACATATCCCAATCAAAGAGAAATCTCGAGAATGATGTCATCCTCGAGATTTTTTTATAGACAATCGATAAAAATAAATAACAGGAGTTAAGATAATCGCACTTACCATCATGGCGATTTTAATCGAAAAATTGGCGGCAACCATTCCAATAACCGGCCCTCCGCTAATCTGGCCAATTGCATCAACCTGGCCTTTTACCGAAAAGAAGGTCGCACGCGTCGAGGAGTCAGGAATGATTTTATTCAGCCATGTATCCTCAAGCGGTGCCATGACAGACCTTGTACCCTGGATGATCAGATAAAAGCACAGCAGGCTGATGATACTGGTCGAAAAAGCAAAACCGGCCAGCGACACAATAATGAGGACACAACCGATCAGCAAGGATTTATAGATGGTGCTCAACCGTTGATGGAGAGAACTCCGGCTGATAAAATGAAGCGTCACAAATGAAAGGAGCATAACGGCAAAATTAATGCTGCCAAACAGGATGACCAGATTTCCCTCCGTCATGTGTGCAAGACCCGATTCCTCAAGAAAATGGGAAATCCATAGCCGGTCGAAGCCTTCACTATAGAGCCCGAAAAACAAACTAATCAGGAATAGGATCCGCATCAGATAACTGGCCTTTGTATAATGGATCAGCTGGCTCATATTCGTCTTCAGCGTCTTCCAGGTGGATGTATGTTCCTCTTGAACCGGTTTGAAATTCTCTTCTTTCATAAAGAAAAGCAAAAATACAGCCAATCCCACCATGCATAATCCGCCAATGATGATCGGCAGATTGATCATGAAAAAGTACCCAATCAGCATACTCAAAGGAATCGCGATCACTTCTCCAAGGGTTCCAGCTTTTGCACCATTAACAAACGCCTCAGAAGCACGATCTTCGCCGATCTCATCCGCAATCCAGGCTTGATGCGCACCGCTTGTAAACGTGTAACCAATTCCCCAAAGAACTTGCGACACTAATACGGCCGCGAAATACGGAAACGAGCCCTCGATCAGGAACCCAGCCCCAATCAAAAAATACCCAATAATCACCGAAAGCCTGCGACTCTTCAAATCCGCCACAAACCCAGTCGGTATCTCGAACATGAAAACAACCGCCTCCAGGACACTCCCGACCAGAACCAGCTGCAGCGGATCAAGACCCACGACCTTCACATGATATAGCAAGTTAACCGTAAAGATAAATGTAAAAAAGAACTGCGACCAAAAACGCGTGTATATATAGATGCGATACGAATCCATTTTTTTTATAAAAGCCAATTTTATCTCCTCCTATTTAAAATATAGAGACAAAGGGAGGTGATTTCTTTTCCAAATTTGCGGTTTTTTTGGAGTGAGGGGGAGTTGCTCTGCTTATTTGGATAGGCAGGGAGATCTCCGAAAAATAGACATTCAATGAACACATTACCCCACAACTGTGTACCATTTTAATTCAGATCCAGTTTGGATATCATTTAGCATAACTACATGCACTCTAAATACATCCATTAAGTTGTATCAAGGATAGGATTGATTAAATGAAGAGGCGAATTTTTTTGTGAGAATCCCTATAATTTTTATAACACATAAGAAAGTTCATAAAATGTTCACAACACAATGAATCTATTTTAAAATTAAAAGGATTTGTAGAGAATGGAAAGTTCATTGATGTAGGTTAATGAGATTGACTGTACATCCTGTTTCTCCATTGTTTATTGCGGGAAGGATTGCTAGTATAAGAAAATGCTCAGCTGTCAGCCCACTGTAAAACGGTACATGTATTGGCATGTGAACCGGTTTATAGTGGGCTTTTTTGCGTTCTTTTTCTATCGCGCTTTTCAACTCCTATCTACTTCTAAAACTAGGATCAAAGAGGTGGATTATAGTCCTTATGTTTTGAGAAACACTACAAAATCAATTTTTGGAGGAGATGAATATGGCGTTTCACAGTTCTCAGCAAATCGCGGAATTAGCGGTTGAAGCTGGAAGCAAGAAGGCCTCAATGCGGCCTGCTCATACACTATTATTAGGGTTTTTAGGTGGAGCCTTTATATCATTTGGTTTCTTATTAGACATTCGAGTTATTGCAAACTTACCACAGGAATGGGGTTCCTTCAGCTCACTTTTAGGCGGAGCAGTTTTTCCGGTGGGTCTAATGTTAATCATTATTGCAGGTGGAGAATTGTTAACGGGAAATATGATGGCACTTCCGATTGCTGTTATGGCAAAGCGTGCCACCCTAACGCAACTGGGTAAAAATTGGCTGTTAGTTTTAGTAAGTAATTTTATTGGAGCAATCTTTGTTGCTTATTTATTTGGACACATAGTTGGATTAACGGAAACAGGTGTATTCCTGACCAAAACCGTTGCGATAGCAGAAGCAAAAGTCGATGAACCATTTATTAAAACCTTAATTTCCGCTATTGGCTGTAACTGGCTCGTTTGTTTAGGCATTTGGCTGGCTTTTGGTGCCGATGATATCGGCGGAAAAATACTTGCTATTTGGTTTTTAATTATGGCTTTTGTAACGATTGGTTTTCAGCACGTTGTGGCTAATATGTTTGTCATCCCTGCGGCAATCTTTGCGGGGCACTTGACATGGGGTGATTATGCAGCTAACTTTGTTCCTGTTTTAATTGGCAATGCGATTGGCGGCGGTGTTTTTGTAGCCTTAATCTATTGGATGGTTCACAAGGATTCCCTTCAATCACTTTCAAAAGCAAACTCAAGGATTAAGAAAGCAAGTTAACAATTAAGAAAATATTATTTTTTTTGAAGTACGATAGATTTCTTTGTTTTACAAAGGGGGACTTACAGTGAAGGAAAAAGTGAGTGTTCTTATTAACGGAACAGCACACCAAGTGGAAAAAGGGACTCGTATTATAGATTATTTACTAAAACAAGATATGGAGCATCCGCACATTTGCTATTCTGATGTTCTTGGACCGGTACAGAGCTGTGATACGTGTATGTGTGAAGTAAATGGCAGCATTATGCGTGCATGTTCCACTGAGATCGAAGACGGTATGGATATTTTGACTTCATCTGAGCTTGCAAAGAATGCCCAAGAGGAAGCAATGGATCGGATACTGGAAAACCATTTATTATATTGTACGGTATGTGACAATAACAATGGCAATTGTCGTGTACATAATACAGCAGAACTAATGGGGATCGAACACCAGACACGGCCCCATCGTTCTAAGGGCTATGGAGTAGATATATCTCACCCGTTTTATCGCTACGATCCCGATCAATGTATTTTATGCGGGCGATGTGTAGAAACCTGCCAGGATCTTCAAGTGAATGAAACGCTGACCATCAACTGGGAAAGCGGGCAGCCGCGCGTCTTATGGGATGGGGGGAAAAGCATCAATGAGTCATCCTGTGTATCCTGCGGACAATGTGTATCAGTTTGTCCTTGTAACGCATTGATGGAAAAATCGATGCTTGGAAATGCAGGATTCATGACAGGGATTTCCGATGACTTGCTTACACCAATGATTGACATCGTCAAAGCAGTAGAGCCTGACTATCAAACAATCATGGCCGTCTCAGAAGTAGAAGCAGCCATGCGTGAAACGAAAATAGAGAAAACAAAAACGGTTTGTACATTCTGCGGTGTGGGCTGTTCCTTTGAAGTTTGGACAAAAGACCGTGAAATCCTTAAGATTGAACCATCAGAAAACGCTCCTGTAAACAGTGTTTCAACCTGTGTAAAAGGAAAATTCGGCTGGGATTTTGTCAATTCTCAAGAACGAATTACATCACCTTTAATCCGTAAAGGTGATGTGTTTGTAGAAGCAAGCTGGGATGAGGCTCTTTCTTTAGTGGCTGAGAGGCTTGGCGGTATTAAAGAAACATACGGCAGTGATGCAATTGGTTTTATTTCTTCATCTAAAATTACGAACGAGGAAAATTACCTCATCCAAAAGCTGGCACGTCAAGTATTTGGTACGAATAATGTGGACAACTGCTCTCGTTATTGCCAGTCCCCGGCTTCATGGGGGTTACAGCAAACTGGAGGCATTGGCGGGGACTCAGGAACGATTCAGGATATCGCAGGTGCAGGGCTTGTCATGCTCGTGGGATGCGCACCTGCAGAAGGACATCCTGTACTTGCCACGCGGATTAAGCGGGCACAGAAACTTCACGGTCAAAAATTAATCACCGTGGATGTACGCAGACATGAAATGGGTGACCGTGCAGACTTGTTCGTTCGTCCAAAACAAGGGACTGACTATGTATGGCTTTCCGCTATTACGAAATATATGATTGATCAAGGCTGGCATGATGAGGAATTTATCAAAGAACATGTGAATCATTATGATGAATTTTTGGAAATGATGGAGCCTTATAGTTTGGATGAGGCCGAGAGGATTACGGGTATTTCGGAGGAAACCCTAATCCAAATGGCAGAAATGATCCGGGATGCAGATGGAACCGTGATCTGCTGGGGAATGGGTGTAACGCAAAATATCGCGGGTTCGCACACATCTGTGGCCATTGCGAACTTGCTTCTTGCAACAGGCAACATGATGCGTCCAAACGCTGGTGCCTACCCATTACGCGGACATAATAATGTCCAAGGTGCGGCAGATATGGGAACAATGCCAAATATCTTCCCTGGCTATCAATCCGTAACAAATGTTGAATTCCGTGAAAAATTTGAAAAGGCTTATGGGGTGAAAATCCCTGAAAATCCTGGGCTTGATAATATCGAAATGCTAGGTGCTGTCGATAAAGGCGAGATGAAAGCGATGTTTGTAGCTGGTGAGGATATGGCATGGGTCGATGCGGACTCGAACCATACACAGGCGATGCTCGCGAAGTTGGATTTCCTTGTTGTTCAAGAAATCTTCTTAACGACAACTGCTCAATTTGCAGATGTTATCTTGCCAGGTGCTCCGTCTCTTGAAAAGGATGGAACGTTTACCAATACTGAGCGCCGTGTGCAGCGTTTATACCAAGCATTGCAGCCTCTAGGCAATAGTAAACCAGACTGGTGGATTCTGACACAGCTCGCTAAAAAGATGGGCTTTGAATGGAATTATACGCATCCGAGTGAGATTTTTGATGAAATGGCAAGCTTAACTCCTTTCTTCAGCCAGTGTAATTATGATGTACTCGAAGGGTGGAACAGTTTCCACTGGGGTTCTCTTGATGGATCCAACACGCCGCTGCTTTTCAAAGACGGCTTTAATTTTCCAGATAAAAAAGCGCGTTTCGGTTTGTTCGATTATATTCCGCCAATGGAGTTCCCGCAGGAATTCGATCTCTCGTTAGATAATGGACGTCTGTTGGAGCACTTCCATGAAGGAAACTTAACACAGAAATCAGAGGGACTTAATTACAAATTCCCGAAAGTGTTCGTGGAAACATCGCCGGAACTGGCAAAAGAACGCGGCATAAAAGACGGTTCACTCGTTCGTCTTGTCTCACCGTATGGAGCAATTAAGCTGCCAGTCCTTGTAACGGATCGTGTGGAAGGAAAAACGGTCTATGTTCCAATGCACTCCTCAAGCCACGAGAGTGCGGTTAACCTTCTTACGGGCGGGGCAGTGGATGTCGTGACACATACACCAGCATACAAACAAACGAAAGTGCGGATGGAAGTTCTTGCACTTAACGGAGAAAATCCGCTGCCAAGGTATAATCCACGTAATGCCACTCGGACCCCGCAAAAGGGGCTTGAAATATACCGTAAGTGGGAACGCGGAGATTACGTTCCGATTGCTAAAATCAATGAGCATGTTGAACCTGGTTTCTATGACAGGAGGAATGCGTAGTGGCAAAGCCGATAAAAATCGTTCAAAAGACAGAACTGACAGAAGAACAAAAGAAAATGCAATCCCTTGAGAATCTTCTCTCCGGGGTTGCGGATAATAAGGATACATTGCTTGAGACCTTAAATTTGCTGCAGGAATTACACGATAGCGGAATCATGGATGCTTTAGGAAGTTTGCTAAAAACAAAAGAAAAGGCAGCAAAAATTGCTGTCGGTCAACTTTCACGCGAACCAGTCACAAACATGATCAATAATGCGATGGCCGCAGGGGGCATACTAACGGAACTGGACCCTGAAACAACGGGTAAGCTCGCTAAAGGCTTGACGAATGGATTGCAAAAGGCCCAGCAGGGGTTAGATGAAGATTCCAAGGTTGGACTTTTTGACCTTATGAAGGCTTTAAAGGATCCTGATATAAATCGTGCGATAGGATTTGGCTTTAATCTTTTAAAAGGTATGGGCGAAGGTTTAAAATAGTAAATACAAAGACAAAATGCAAACCCATTCGTTCACGTAAGAATGGGTTTCCTCTTTAGAATCAAAATAAGTGGATAAGGAGGATCATGAAATGGCAAAAAATATGGAGCATCAATTTAGTATGCTTGTTCGCGAAATTAGAAAAGAATATGTAGGAAATGGCCCAAAAGAAATCACCACCAAAATTATCGGTTCCTGGGCGGTCACTGAAATGAAAGGAAACCTCACAAATGTGGAGAAGTTCATGCTTACTTCAAGCCATGGTGAAGAAATGGTCCATGAAACGAGAACAAGATTTGTAAAGGAAATATACAAAAAGCCAGAAGTCCTTTTAAGATTTGAAAACTTAATAGGGGCAAAAGTACTGCGGTTGTTTTCTGATATTAATATTAAAGAAGATATTGCAATGACTGTATTCGTTTTTGACAAGCCGATTGAAGAAACTGGGAATGAAGTGCGAACAGCCAATGAAATTGGAAAGCAGCATTAAGCGGTATGAAGAGGAGTATGAAAAGAATAACGGATCGCATTGTCACTGAATATCCAATGACCATTGCTTAAATGGGCTACACTTAATGATACTGTTTATGAACGGTATCTTTTTTTTATCAGATTTAAGCATGGGGACGTACCCAGTGCTTCCTTTGGAAGCACAAGGTACGTCCCCATGCTTCTTGATTCATTTGTGCGGTTTTAATTCTGACAGGTGTACCAGTTCAATATTCCTATTATCTGGATTTTTGATTTCAACATAGCCAGATTCATATTGATGCACAATAATATGCTCTTTCCCTCGATAAATGACAAGTGCGCCACTCTCCAAACAAGTCGCCTCCAGTGATAAAAGTTTTAGATACTTTTACCTAAAAAATGAAATGTTGAAACTTATTAATATTCTTAAGGAAAGTTGAACTGTCCCTGTGCTTACCAGAATCATTTTTTAAATAATTTCTCGCAAAAAGTGCAACCAAATCTTTCCTTCATTTCGTTATACTTATGTAGCAAATGAAAGGGGGGAGTTCCCTAATGAATAAGGAACAGGAATTAATCGCCAGAATCAGGGGAGGAGACCATGAGGCATTCGGGATCCTCATTACTCCATTGTTGTCTGCGGCGTATAAATCGGCTTATTTAATCCTTCGGTCAAAGGAGCATGCAGAGGATGCTTTGCAGAATGCCCTCGAGGGTGCGTATGTCAGCATGATGAAAAAGAAGGACATCACGAATTTCAAGGCCTGGTTTTATACGCTGGTCTATTCACGGTCCATCGACCTTTACCGGAAAAATAATCGCCACACCCTTGTAGATTATGAAGAAAATAGGGTAGCTCAGCTGATAATCACGTCCGAATCAGCTCAGCAAATCGCGATACATAAAGAAAATAAGAGTGAAATGGTCCAGCATCTGATGAGGTTAAAACGAGATCAGAGCCTGCCGCTTTTCCTCTATTATTTTGAAGACCTCTCCGTGAAGGAAATCTCGCTGATTACCCAAGAAAATATCAATACGGTAAAAGCAAGGATGAAGAGGGGGAAACAAAGCCTGGCAAAAATCATGAAGGAATCCAGGCAATTTTTACAGGAGGTGAAGGTAAATGGGATCTAAGAAAAAGAGACAGACTGATTCGATTGAGAACCTGGAGGTACCTGAAAGCATCTTCCGATTTATTGAGGAGATACCAAAGAAAGCCATCACCCCAGAAGCAGAACAACGAGTTGAGGACGATTGGAACAGATTTCAGAAAAACTCAAGAAAGCAAAGAAGCGGCATGATAAAAAAGAGAATGGCCATCCTTTCACTATCAGCTGCAGCAGCAATGGGGATTTTCATCAGCACAGCCTTTGTTTCCCCAGCCGTGGCACAAGTGGCATCCCAAATTCCGTACCTTAACCTGATTTTTGAAAATAAAGTCAAGGTCAAAATTCTTGAAAATGAAATCAATCAGGCAATCATGGAGAAGGATATTAAAACTGTTGCCCTCAATGTGAATAGAAAAGAAAAGTATATTGAAGCCATGGTTTTTAATACAGCGGAATATTATGAGGAAACGAAAAAACCAATTCAGGATATGATCAGTGAGATTCTGAAGGCGAGGAAAGAAGGAAAGTACGAAATCAGGGTGGCGAACGATCCACAGGCATTTGAACAATGGAGGAAGATGGATGAAGTGTCGACAGAGACTGAGAAAAGGATTGGGGAAATAGAGAAAACAGTCTATGAAGTACTTGGCAAATACCATTACGATTCCCCGAGGCATACAAGCGGAATCAGTGTGAATCGAGTCAATCTAGAGCTGCCGGTAACCGAACCTAATATCAAGGAAATCCCACTAGAAATAAAAGAAAAACTGAAACAACGTGAACTCGGCGACATTGAAGTGAAGGTATACAAATACGATCCTAGCTTGGAAGAACGAGAAGGCAAGTTCATGAGAATCATTGATTCCATTGCCGAAGGCTTGAAGGCAAAGCCGGAGTACCAAGTTGATTCCGTAGGCTTTTCTAATAATAAGAAAGAGTACTTTTACATTTCGATTGAGTTGGTGCTGGACTCAACTGATTCGGGGGTTGAGGATGTTGTTGGAGAGATTGAAAAGACGGTTAGGGATTTTCTGCAGTCGGATGTAGCGTTGCAAGCTATTCAGGGGGAGAAATACCAAGTTGTAATTTCTAGTAGTGATGGGAAGAAAATGAGGGTGATTAGTAACTAAGCACGGGAGGTTCCCGTGCTTTTTTCTTGTTTTTTGGCTAGTTGGGATACTTTACATTATTTTTCCCCAAAAGGCTGTCGGTTCTCTGCAGTCTTTTTTGTGTTAGGTGGAGAAATATCGTCATACATATCAAATTATGCATTTTTTGGTAAAATAAACTTAAGACAGATTCGAAAGCCTAGAGATTTTCTTGTTACTTTAAAAGATGAAAATGGTAAAAAAATAGAGAGGAGATCGGTAATGGCAAAGTTCGTGATATTTCTAGTTTTAATGGCATTCGGTACGCTCATTTTGTACGCATTGAATTCTTTTGCCTCTATTAAAGGAGAAGTCATTATCATTAGGAAATGGGGGAAAAAAATTGTTCATGTTCCGATTCAGGATGTCACAAGGCTGGAATACAACGACATGATCAAAGTGGGTTTAAATGGCTATATCACAACGAAAGACGGATACCATGCAGCCAATATTGGGCATGAGCCAGAAGAGTTTGCAGCTACAGTAAAAAAAATCAATCCAACCGTGATTGTGAAGGAACAAAAATTCAAATGATTTCTAAGGAGACTTTTAGACTCAGAAAGTTTCACTAATTATATAGGAAAAAAGAAGGCTTACCTTGTCCATTGGTAACGGGTTCTCTTTTGGAGTGCAAAATGTGAAAAAACAGTTCAAATAGCATGCTAAATCACATAGGATTTAGTGTGCTGTTTTTTGTTGGTATAACAACATTTATGGTATTTCAACCTAAGAATTAACACTGTAATTAGCACCCCATTTAGCAAAGTGAGAATGAACATTCTCATGCTGTTAGTTTATATGCTAAAACGGTTGTTAGTACTTCGTTAAACTTGATAGGAACGCCAGATATTTAAACATAAAATAGAGGCATCTAGGAGAAAGAATCCTTGTCCTTAACAAAGTGACCAGGGGAAAGAAAAATTAGCGGAGTTTTTCCGCTTATTTTCAGAATGGAGCTCATTTCGGGCTAAATAAGCGGAGATTTTCCGCTTAAGCCAAGAAAAATCCCTGAATATCATGTTTTTTGAGTCGATAAGCGGAATATCTCCGTCTATTTTAGCTATTTTCAATGTCGTTTTCTAAATAGACGGAATATCTCCGTCTATTTTTCAGATCGGGTGTTTATCTGTTCTCCCCTATTAAACTAATAGTTTAATTCCAATTATTACACTTTGAAATATCACGGATAATATTCAGAAGTAAAAAAGCATGATGATTAAATTACTAATCACCATGCTTTTTACTACGTTATTTGTACTGTTATTTATGATTTTGCACCTCAAAAGAGAACCCGTTATGTCCATTGGCAGGAAGGCCTTTATTTTGTTTTTCATGGTTCTCGACCTGTCCATGTGTCTCCCATCGGTACCATTCTAGCCCATTGAAATTAGAATACACTATTGTTAGTGATCTATAATTATAGATAATTGGAACCTGAACCATGGTGATGTTGGGGCCATTTATCTATAATGCCCACGGTATTTTATAAATCTTGTTATTCAAAGACTTCAGCAGTTGTAAACAGAGGTTTATCCATAATTATATCGGTTCCAGAATGGCACAAGGAAACCGTCCCTGCGCATCTTGTTCAGCACCAACGAGGGGCAAACGGTGTAGAAAGTATTGTCTGAACAGGAAGCCGATTCAGGTTCAGCCTTCTGAATAAACGAGGGGTGGGTGCAGAGAAATGTGGAATAGATTAAAAAGACTTCACCATTTGAATGGATATGCTACCTTATTTTTATTCATAAGTGGGATCTTGCTTTTCATTCCTTCATTAAGGGGGCCATTGGCTTCATACCGTGTTATTTTGAAGGATGCTCATATTTGGATCGGTTTTGCAACTGTTGCCTTCCTCCTCTTTTATTTCCGCTATTTTGCTTTCCATTACAAAGTCATAAAAAAACAACAAGAGAAGAAACGGAATCTTGCGATGGTTATTGGATTGATCATCGGCTGGAGTATTAGCGGTACGGTTCTGACTTTGCAAAGGAGTCTTCCTGAAGAACTCGTTCAAGCTTCATTGATCGTACATGATGTACTCACCTGGATTGGTCTGCCGGTCCTCCTTTTTCACTCAGTGACTAGGTCAGGCTGGTTTCGGAAAAAATCAGATGTACTGCAAGAAAAAAAGAAAGAACTATATGCCTTCAGCCGCAGAGGATTTTTCAAATACGGCATTGTCACTTTGCTTGCGATGATTTTGGGCCCATCCATTTTTAAATGGCTGAAACAAGTGACGGATGATGGGGGATCGACACTAAAGGAGGTGGCGCTGAACAGCAAAAATGAGCTCTCGCCCCTGCCGATTCCTGCCACGCAATCCTCCCCTCCCATTGGCGGAGGTTATGAAGGCAAATTCCGCATTTATACAGTAACGGAAACACCGGTTTTTACGAATGAAAATTGGAATTTTACTATTGATGGACTGGTTGATGGACCGGTGTCGTTGTCATGGGAAGATTTCGCCAAATTGAAGAGGACAGTCCAGGTCAGTGATTTTCATTGCGTTACTGGATGGTCCGTGATGCATGTCACGTATGAAGGCATCCTGCTGAAAGATCTCATGAAGAAGGTAAAGCTGAAAGAGAACGCCTCCCATCTGAAATTTTATTCGGGCGACGGTGTCTATACTGACTCATTATCCCTTGAACAGGCAGCCCTGGACGATGTCATGGTTGCTGTGTTCATGGATGGAGAACTGATCCCATCAGACTATGGAGGCCCCGTCCGGCTGATTGTTCCCAAAATGTATGCCTACAAATCCGTGAAATGGCTCGTCAGAATTGAAGCCATTGATCATGTACACGAAGGCTACTGGCAAGTGAGGGGATATGATACCGATGCATGGGTAGGATCAAAAGAGACAACTTGAGCCCATCTTGTAAAGCAAGATAGAGCGTGTACAAAAAGGCAGCAAGGAGAAGCACCTTTTGCTCCTTTTTTCGTAATTTGTTTTTGGAAGCAGTAGGTACGTCCCCCTGCTTCTCAGGAGCAATTATCCCGACACGGGAAGGGTAAGTAGAGTAATGATTTTAAGTGCCTTTTCTCAATAATTTCACTTCTTAAGGAATCACCCTATCAAAATATGCTTATTGACATCTAGTAGACTTTCTGAAATAATTAGAACAATTAAATACTGGTACCTTTAATTCAGTCCCGTGAGGCTGACAAGGACAGCGGATTTAGTGATGGCCATGGGGTGAGGTGTACCCATGCTCTTTGGTTTATCATGGCGAAAAGGCTACTTGTCGGAAAACGGCAAGTAGCCTTTTTTCGTTTCCAAATGTCTAAATCGAAGATCTCTTCGGTACCAGAAACAAAATAGACATTGGAGGAATTGAAATGAAAAAAGTAGATTTAGATTTTCCGTTACAGGCCGTGCCACAAGGCAACCGAAGTGGATTCTGGAAAATGCTTGTTGTGATGCTGGGGCTTACTTTCTTCTCAGCTAGTATGTGGTCTGGTGGAACGTTAGGAACTGGGTTAACATTTATTCAATTCATTGGAATTGTCCTGGCAGGAAACTTGATTCTTGGGGCTTATACAGGAGCCCTTGCTTATATCGCAGCAAAAACTGGGTTATCAACACACCTGCTTGCACGCTACGCTTTTGGGGAAAAAGGCTCCTATCTTTCCTCGTTTTTGCTGGCAGCAACACAGGTAGGCTGGTTTGGAGTTGGGGTAGCGATGTTCGCTCTTCCGGTCCAAAAAGTGACTGGAATGGATACGACTTTGCTCATAGCAGTTGCAGGTATTTTAATGACAGCCACCGCATTCTTCGGAATGAAGGCACTCGCAATTCTTAGTTTCATAGCCGTGCCGCTAATCACTGTATTAGGAAGCTTCTCAGTTTTCAAAGCAACCGAAACAGTTGGCGGTTTGGAAGGATTAATGCAATATCAGCCAACAGAAGCGATTGGACTGGCGGCAGCGTTAACCATTACTGTCGGATCATTCATCAGTGCAGGTACATTGACACCAGACTTTGCCCGTTTTGCCCATACGAAAAAGTCAGCAGTCATCACGACAGTCGTTGCCTTCTTTATCGGAAATTCCCTGATGTTCGTGTTTGGAGCAATCGGTGCGATTGCAACAGGGCAGTCTGATATCTCAGAGGTTATGTTCCTGCAAAAATTGATCATCCCGGCAATCATCGTGCTTGGCTTGAACATCTGGACAACAAATGATAATGCATTATACGCATCAGGTCTTGGGTTTTCTAATATTACTAAAATCGCAAAAAGCAAGGTCGTCATCTTCAACGGAATTGTCGGTACGATTGCAGCAATGTGGCTTTACAATAACTTTGTTGGCTGGCTGACGATTTTAGGAACGGCTCTGCCATCAATCGGAGCGATTATTTTAGCGGATTACTTCATCGTCAATCGTGGAAAATACAAGCGATTTGAAGAAATGGAATTTAAAGCAGTTAACTGGATTGCTTTGCTGGCATGGGCTGTTGGTATCGCGGGGGCGAATTTTGTTCCAGGCATCGCGCCAATCAATGCTCTATTAGGATCAGTCTTAACATTCGTAATCGTTTCAAAGCTTGCGGTTTTAGTGCAGGCAAGAAAGGCTTCTATGACAGAACTGAAGAAGGTGGCTTAAAACGTGATTATTAAAAATGCAAAGCTCAGAGGAAGAGACGGGCTATGGAATATAGCTATAAAAGCAGGGAAGTTCGATGAAGTTACACAGGATGTAATAGAAGAAAAAGGGCAGGAAGTGCTTGATGCTGAAGGTTCACTTGTGCTGCCCCCGTTCATCGAGCCGCATATCCATCTTGACACCACTTTGACAGCAGGTGAGCCGGAATGGAACCAGAGCGGGACATTGTTTGAAGGCATCCAGAGATGGTCCCAGCGCAAAGAAACTTTAACAGAGAATGATGTAAAAACAAGAGCCAAAACAGCCTTGAAATGGCAAATTGCCCAGGGAATCCAGCATGTTCGCACACATGTGGATGTGACGGATCCTAAGTTAACAGCTTTAAAAGCGCTGCTTGAGGTAAAAGAAGAAATGGCCTCCTATGTAGACTTACAGCTTGTAGCCTTTCCTCAGGAAGGAATCAATTCTTTCCCAAGCGGGGCAGAGCTGCTTGAGGAAGCCTTGAAAATGGGGGCTGATGTCGTCGGCGGAATTCCTCATTTTGAGTTCACAAGAGAATATGGCGTTTCTTCATTAAAAACAGCATTTGACCTGGCCGAAAAATATGACCGCCTTGTAGATATCCATTGTGATGAAATCGATGATGAACAATCTCGATTCGTTGAAGTAGTGGCGGCCGAGGCTTATGAACGCGGACTGAACAACCGGGTCACAGCCAGCCATACAACAGCAATGGGCTCTTATAATGATGCCTACACGTATAAACTGTTCAGATTATTGAAGATGTCCAACATCAATTTTGTTGCAAACCCGTTAGTGAACATCCATCTTCAAGGCAGGTTTGATACGTATCCAAAGCGCAGGGGAATCACACGGGTAAAAGAATTGCTTGAAGCAGGACTGAATGTAAGCTTCGGCCATGATGACATCTTTGATCCGTGGTATCCACTTGGAACAGGTAATATGCTTCAGGTTCTGCATATGGGCATCCATGTTTCACAATTGATGGGCTATGAGCAAATCATGAACTCTATCGATTTAATCACAACAAACAGCGCCAAAACCTTGAACATCGAGGAGAGTTATGGAATCGAAACAGGCAAACCTGCCAATTTCATTGTACTAGCCGCTGAAAACGAATACGAAGCAATCCGTAAGCAGGCAGCAGTACGGTACTCGATTCGTGAAGGGAAAGTAATTGCAGAGACTAAACCGAGTGAAGCATCAATTCGAATAGATCAGTTAGAAGAGAGAATTCATTTTAATAAATAGCTGTTTTCGTAAAGATTGTTGTTAAAATCCTAAAGCAGATTTTAACGTGGTAAAAAGCTATTTTGTAGGTCGATATCAGTGTGCAAGCTCTTTTCTCATAATAAGCTTTCATTTTGTGAAGAAACATAGGGCATTCCATCCTGTTTTATAGTCAATAGCAACAAAGTTTGAGAAAAGAGCCTAATAAATAGTGATATCAACCCTAAAAGCAGAGGGATTCAGTTTTTGAATCCACTGCTTCTTTTATTGCAATAATATCCTCTGTGAAACGTGGGGACGGTTCTTCTGTTTCAGTGAACTACATATTTTAACAATTCAAAAAACGCTAGAACCGTCCCTGTGTTTTCGTCCAAATCCTTTATTTTGCAATATTTATAGCATAGAGCTTAAGCTCCACATCGTCTTGAGGAAGGGTCACGTATCCTTCAAAAACCATACCAAGCTTTTCAAGGAGTTTGGAAGAGGAAGCATTGTCTTTGGTTGTAATGGCAACGATCCGATCCAAACCTAGTTTTTGGGCATACTCCAAGGTTCCTTTTGCTGATTCAAAGGCATAACCTTTTGATTGATGTTTGGCAAGAAAGGCATATCCAATATCGACATCCTCCAGTCCATCCCGTTTAATCAAACCGCATAAACCAACCGGCAGTTGGCTCTCTTTTAGTTCAACCACAAAAAGTCCGAACCCCACTCGTTCATACATTTTTCTTGGTCCGGTCAAAATATAATTCTTAGCATCCTCAAGCGACCGAATGCCTTTATCTCCGATATATTTTAGCCATCCTGGTTCATTAAGCAATTTAAAAATAAACTCTTGGTCACTGACGTCTAGCCAACGGACTTTCAACCGTTCTGTTTCGAATACAAGCAAGGCTATACCTCATTTCATAAAAATAATTCAGTGTAGCATCATCTTATCATTATAGAGAGTTTTCGAGTGGATATTTAAACAAGGGGACAATTATAGAGTCTCATCATTAAGCAGTTCGTAATGCCATACTTATCAAACCGTATTTGTGCTTGTGACCATTGGTGAACTAACTATTCGTAAGAGCATGGAAACGTTTCTTAGGTCTTCTTTAAAAAAAGATACCTACTGACGAAAGAGAAGGAATTTAGTAGAATAATAGCAGGAGATTGTAAAAAAATGGAGGGTTACTTTGTGTTGAATTCAGCGAGAACTATGTTAGCAGTCTATAAAAGAAAGACGATTGAGCTATCTGAGTTGGAAATCATGTTGCCACGTATGTCATATGAACAATTTGCCCAAACTGTTCTTTCACTTGAAGAAGAGGGTGTAATTGAAATGATGAAATCAAAAGGAAGAAACACACGGAATCCATCTCTAGCCTATGTTTATCGCATTCACACCACCCCTCTGAAACAGGCTCTCCATGCCGACCTCATAAAACACAGGATTCTGTTGCATCCATCCATTCAACTTGACTCGTATTTTTCTGAAGAGCCTTCTGTTTGGAATCACGACCTTCCATATATACAGAAGATAAGTAGTTATATAGAAGATAAAGGTTTTCCGACTTATGAAGTTCCCGCACCTGAGCGGAGTGTAGAACTTATTGGTGATGAAAAGTGGATCACGGAAAAGCACGGAGTAGAATTACTTAAACGAATCGGGCTCCTGGCCCCAATGAAAATCATCCCGGTAGCAGATCCTCTGATGTTTGCTTTGAATCCAAGTGCTATAAACAGGAACAAACACCTCCACTTGATTGTGGAGAACAAAACGACGTTCCAGGCATTAGAGGATGCACTGCCCAAAACGGTGTTCACAACTTTGATTTACGGAAGCGGTAACAAAATCATTAAGAGCATCGAGCAGTTTGATCGTCAACTTCCGTTATCCAATAAGAATCATGAGTTTTATTACTTTGGCGACATCGATCGGTCAGGAATCTTTATATGGCATAGTTTGAATCAAAAAGTTAATGCCAAGCTTTATGCCCCCTTTTACCAGGCATGCCTAAGCAAAGAAACACTTGCCGGTAAAACCAATCAGCGATATGACCAAGAAGCAATTTTGGAATTCCTGACTTATTTTTCAAAAGATGAGACTCTTCAGCTACTAACCATGTTGGAAAATGGACAATACCTTCCTCAGGAAGTGTTGAAGACGAAAGAATTACAGGAAATTTGGAGGCAATCTCATGGAATTGAATGAAATAACGGAAGTGACGTCAGGATTTAAAGAGCGAATGCGCCGTCTGGCATTGTTTGATCCTCTATATGAACTAGAACGCAAAAAAATGAAAGACCAATTTGATCAGCCAATTGATATGAAAGGACTTGGATTGCTTTCATTGCTCTTTTTCTTTGAGCAAAAAATCATGCGGAACATGAAGACGGGCACAAAAGACTTGGCAAAGTTCCTTCAGAGAATATCGGCACGCCAGTATACGCTGGATATCCAAACTTGTGAAGAAATTGCCACTGCCATCATCATGACATTCAGGCCGGCGACGGGGAAAAAGCGTTCCTATTCCTTCTTTAATTGGGAAGAGTTTAAGGAAGATGAACTAGAATACTCATTGCTTAAGGCGAAGAATTTCGATTCTATAACGAACACGCAATATTACACACTGGATGAAGATGGTCTTGAGCTAGTGTTTGCCACCAAAGAATTCTATAGTGAGTTCCAACTTTCCATCAATCAGCTCATGCTCCGGAAACAGCTAGAAAAAGGCGAATTTAAAGGTGCCCTCCGCCAAATCAATGAAATGAGAATCGACGTCGAGTCTCTAAATGAACGGATGGTAAAATTGCGTCACGAAATACAGCGCAGCATCGTTTCGGAGGAGACCTTCGACCGCTACAAACAGCTGCTCGAAGATATTCATGCTAGACTGGAGCGGGAAAATGAGGAATTTACCGAGCTCCGCCAATTTGTAAAAGAAACAAAAGACCGCTTGTATGAAAAGGATTACCACAAAAAAGAAGCCAAAACCTATAAGTATGTCTTGGAAATCACCAATCATCTGGAAGAGGTCCATTATGAGCATTCGAGATTGCTTGAGCAAAGCATAGAATTAAAGAATCATACGTTAAAGGCGGCTCAGGAATCCCTCTATTATACAGGAATCGATGCATTCAACTTCGATCAGGACATTAACGCAAAAATCATCGGGACACCGCTCCCGCTTGAAGCAATGAAAGGATTGCTGCATCCGTTCATGCATGTTCAACAGGAGCAGTCATGGTCTCCGCTGACACTTTTTGCCGAACAGAATATACGCGAAGAACGCGATGAATCCGTGGAATTCGGGTTTATGGAACTTGACGATGAGAAGGAGAACAATTACCAGCAAATTTTGCGAAAAAATTACGGGCATGTAATGGAATTGGTGTTGGAGGCATTGGATGAAGGTAAAAATCAACTTTCTGAAATCCTCACATACATACGAGAAAAAGATAACCCATTATTGCATCAACGTTTTTTGTATGATTTCTGGCTCATTCTCCATCAACGCTCACCACTGTCAAGTGGACCTATTGAACGAGAAGAAGATGATGCTAGTCATATTATGGATGATGTACTGGCATTGCTGGGGAGTAGGACATTACTGGTTTGGGAACAGGGGGAAACTCTTCATGTAACGGAGCGATTTTCGATTCAGGAAATGGAGATTGTTTTAGAGGAGGATTTTGAAAATGAATTATAGCGAAAGCAAAGTTATGCAAGCTTTTGAACTGTATATGATTCTGGCAAGAGATGGTCAGGCGGGAAGAGATTCCCTTTCATTATACATAGCAGATGATTCGGTTCGGGCGCTGGTGGATGGATTTGCCCACAAAGTCGATTGTGTCATCGTGCCTGCTGGTGAAAAAATGTATATGATTCCTAAGACAAAGCTTTCTCCATTTCATGTGAATAATGACTATATCAAAAGGACTTACCTGAAATCAGGAGCGACCAATGCCGATCTATATTTGCTTTATTTTGCATCGATTGTGCTGTTCGGAGCCTTTTATGATAGCTATCAGACGCTTGAGCAGACTCGGGACTTTCTTCAGCTCGATGAATGGGTGAAGCTAGTTCATGAGCGAATTGATTTGCTGAAGGAACTGGATGATGAGATGTTGAAGGAACGTGAGAGAGAGTTTTCTTATAATTGGGGCCAAATTGTTGATAAGTGGGATGACATGAATGATATCAAAGAAAGTGCCAAGAAGCAGAGCGGAAACACGATTAGTCGGATGAGCTTTATGGATACGGTGAAACGTTTTCTTGTTGCTCAAGAACTAATCGCTGAAATTGGTAATAACGAAATCGTTCTGACTGAAAAAGCCAAAACAATCGTCCAGCGCTTTTTCATGGAAGTGGAGTACAACAAAGGCATCCTTGAGTTTATCTATCAATGGGAGGAGGAAGCGGAATATGCCGACCATAAGTAAGATTCGCTTTACGAATGTCGTCTATGAGGATGGCATGAAACGGTACAATGATGAACTATTTAGATTTGACGGATTCAATGGTGCGATCCTACTAGAAAATGGAGGCGGGAAGACGGTCTTTATCCAAACCGCTCTGCAAGCGATTATGCCTCATGCTTCGTTAGCTGAACGAAAGATAAAGCAGACGTTGCAGCTTGATAATTACCCTGCGCACATCGCAATTGAATGGATTCTCAATGATTCGCCTCGTCAATATTTGCTTACATGTGTCAGTTTGTTTTTAACCAAGGATGGATTGGATTCGTACCGCTATGTATACGAATATAAGGCTGGGGACAAGAGTGGGATTGAAGATCTACCTTTTGTCCGGAAAGATACCAATCGCCCTTCCGACAGGGGGGAGATTTCCGATTACTATTCCAACATGGCGCATCAGAATATGAATGCCCACACTTTTTCAACGATTAAAGCATTCCAGAAGCATATTGAAGATCAGTACCACATCATCTCAGACGAATGGGAAGCGATTGTAAAAATCAACAGTACAGAAGGCGGAGTCGAAGCTTTCTTTGATGAATGCAAGCAGACAAACCAGCTTTTTGACCGTCTGTTGATTCCGACAGTGGAAGGCGCCATTGCAGGACACCACCCGAATACATTCGCAGACACATTTGAAAAGCATCGAGTCAGCTTCAAGCTGTATAAAGAATTAAAGGAACAAATTGAAGAAAACAAAACCATCGAGGAACAGCTCAACCGATATGCCTCGACGTATGAGAGACTTTTTGAACAGCAACAAGAGTATCAGCGAGTCAAGGGACGGGCCAAAGCTGTTCTAGAGGAAATATCTCGGCAAGAGCAGTATGCTTTGCAAGAGCTTGAAGGTCTAGTTGAAAAAATGACACAATGGGAGCAGGAAGAGAACGAGAACAAGAAAAAGGTTTTCTCTCTTGACCTATATAAAGAAAGGCTTCTCTTGCAGACCATTGAAGCCGAGTGGAAAGAATCTGAGAAGCATCTCCATATAGTTGAAGAAAATCTACTAGCTTCGAAAAATCAATACAATTCCCTCAAGCTTGCACAGTTGAAAAAAGAATGGAAGGAAGCGAGTGAGAAACTGGCCTTTCATTTGGAGAAGTTGGCGGAATTGGACGAGGATGAAGACATTCAGGATATTCAAGATCGGCTGGAGGAGAATAGCCGTGAACTGAAGGGGTACTTTAGCCAGGAAATCGAGGCAAGTCTGAAACGGACTCAGGACATAAAAATTGAAAGGCGACCGATTGAGGAAGCGTTGAAACAAATGGAGAGGGATAGGCAGAAACAAGAAGATGAGCTCGAACAGGTAAAAGGACTGCTAAATCAAAAGATTGGAACCATCGACACCTTAGAAGCCCAGTTGAAGCGGATCAGGCAGCGAATTCTATCTAATCCGAATCAGGAAACGGTGCAAGAGTGCGTGCCAAAATGGGAGCAGCGTCTTGGATTTTTGGATGGACAGATCGTTCGATTGAAAACCGATAACAAGAGGATTGCCACATTCCTTATAGAGTCTGAAGCTCAGCAGCAGAGATTAAATGCGGAGAAAAGCCAGAAATGGGAAGTGTATTCAAAATCGATGCTAGAGGTGAATCTAGCGAACCAAGCTCACGATAAAGTAAAAGTAGTGCTGGCTGGACTTCGCCCCCAATGGTCACAGGTAGATTCGCTGTATTTGAAACAGGATTCGATTGTGCGTCACGTTCAGGGTCAGCTGGAGGGTTTGGAACGGGAAAGAGATGCATGCCTGTTCAATGAGCGGATTGCCTACAGACGCATCGATGACTACGGAGAACAAGATCTATTTTTCGCTGATCCTTTTCTTGAAAAACAAATCGGTAAGTGGACGAACCAATTTAGCTTTTTGCAAACTGGCGTCCAATTTATACAATCGCTGGAGGAGTCTGTCACAGAAAGTGCAGCTACCTATCCTCTTTGGCCGGTTACTTTGGTGACCACTTCCACTGACATGACGTATGTGCTCTCAAAAGTACAGTCCGTTCAGCAACAGCTGCAATTTCCCGTTTATGTGATGACAATCGAGCAGGCAACTGCCATTGTGCAGGGTGAGAAAACGAAATCGAATGTTGTGGAACCGGCTCATTGGTGTGAAAACCATTCGGCTGATGTTTTTCAAGAATGGAAACAAACGATGAGGCAATATGCTGAGAAAGCCAAGAAGGATCGACTTGAAATCGAAGGACAATTGGAGAGGTGGAAAAAAGCGGATGCCCAGCTTATCGAATTTTTTCAAAACTATCCTTATGAGGAAGTGCAACAGCAAAAGAGTTATTTACATGAGTTATTTCAAGCTCTTAGCCAGTTGGATATCCAGATAAAGGAAAACCGGACAACTACTTCGGAAAATAGGGAACTGATGAAGTCCCAGGAAGACCGGGTGAAGGTATACTCAGATGAGCACAATGGTCTGGAAGGAAAATTGAAGGATGCACATGAATACCTTCAGATGGAGAAAGAACGGAATGAACTGCTTAGCCATTGGGAGAAACTGGTTGAACAATCGGTGAAATCCGAGCAGCAGATCAAACGCTACAAAGAGCAGGAGAAGCGATTAAAAGAAGAACTGGATTTGAAAGAAAAAGACATCTGGGATGAAACAAGCCATGCGAAAAGCCTGCAAGGTGACCCTTTATATGATGAAGTGAAAAACGCTCAACCGATTTATGCCAATAAATCGAAGGTTGTTTTACAAGAGGCAAGGAATGAACTGAATTTTGCTTTGAGGAAGCTTTCAGGTACGAGGAATGAAATAGAATTGAAAATTTCCCATACTCGAGAGGAACTTAAGCGGATTGAAAAAGGAATGGAAGATACAAGGCTCGAGCATGCTGACCTGGATGAGGAGCTGGTATTTCCACCGAACGGGGATGAACGAATTGCATCGTTACGACTGCGGATTAAGGACCTTGAAGAAACTGTTAAACAGGAAACGAAGAAGTATAACTCGCAGAATACGGTAAAAATCAAACAGGAAAAAGCAGCTGAGTTCGCTCAGGAAAAATTCGCAAAAGCCTTTCCTCAGACAGAGCCAATCTTCTTTACACAAAGCGTGGCGGACATCCAGGAAGAGTTAAAAGAAGAGACAAGAATACTAGAGGAGCGAAAAGCCTTTTTACAAAAAGAACAAACGCGCTTGGAAGGAGAAATCCACTCCCTTCAACAGGCTTTTCATCAACTTGACCGCTTTGAAGAAGCCCATCATTTCAAAGGCCCATCCGTTCAAGCCGCCATTTTGGAAGAAGACGAACTTCAAGTCTTTATCTATCGAAGAATGGATTTTGTAAAAGAAGTTACGGATCAATTGACCAGGATGAGTAATCTTGTTGGGGCTGAAAAAGGAAAAGTCGAACAGGCAAAAGAAACGTTTAAGCATTTTTGCAAAAACAAAATCACGAACGTCAAATTGCGCGAAATGGCACGTCAGGGAATTGACAGCAAGAAGACGTATGGGGAAGTGCTTGAATTCCAAGGGCACATGCAAAAGCGAATCCAGACCGCGATTAAATACAATGAAGCGACGATCATCGACCATGACAAACAGCTTGAACAATTTGTCACCCATATCAATAGCCACTTGTTTACGATTGCGGGCGAACTAGCCTTGATTCCAAAGAAGACGAAAGTAAAAGTCGACGATAAATGGAAGGAAATCTTCCAGTTCTCCATTCCGACGTGGACGGAGGAAGAAGGAAAAAACAGAATCCGCAAGCATATTGAATGGATATTGGGACAATTGGATTCAGACCGGTTTTTAAGTAGTGATGGAACCGAAGATTACGGCAAGGTGCGCAAAGAGATTGAAACGTGGATTCACTCCAAACAGCTTCTCCGCATCGCCATGAACAATGAGAGCATGAAAGTGACATGCCGTAAAGTCACAAACGATAATCAGGTAACCACCCGATCGTACTCATGGGAGCAGTCTAATGCCTGGTCTGGAGGAGAAAAGTGGAGCAAGAACATGACCCTGTTCCTCGGTATCTTAAACTACGTTGCTGAAAAACGGAAGCACTCAGTTGCTAAAACCAAGCGCCATCGAGTAGTCATCATGGATAATCCATTCGGAAAAGCATCCAGCGATCATGTCTTGAATCCAGTGTTCTTCATCGCAGAACAACTTGGATTCCAGATCATCGCACTTACCGCGCACGCCGACGGAAAATTCCTGCGAGACTACTTCCCAGTCATCTACAGTTGCCGCCTGCGAAAAGCAGCAGACTCAAACAAACAAATCATGACCAAAGTCAAACAACTACACCAAGCCTATTTTCAGGATCATCAACCACAGGCACTGGAGAGATTGGGAGAGATTGAGCAGCTGGAGTTGTTTTCGTGAGTTTAAATAAAAAAGCACGGAGATCAACGTTTTAGTGATTAGTTGTGTTTTCAGCTGAGGGAGCAAGGGACGGACCTTTTGCTCCTAAAATGCTTTTGGTCACAACAGGTTTGCTTTGCGCTTCTTTTTTGGTAGGTGGTAATGGGACATGCCCAATCTTCGTTCAACACTGCGGGGCGAGAGCTGTCCAATTGTCTCCAATTTTGTATAAAAAAGATTACTTTTAGGTGGTTTATTAAGAGGATAAATGAAGAATAATGTCGAATGTTTTTTGTAAGAATTCTATATATTTGTGGTGATCTTCATGAGTAAGTCAAAGAAGAAGTGGTTAAGTCGGTTTATTGGATTAGGATTGACTGTAATAATTTTGTTAGCTGTGGGAGAGGTGATTGTAAAGATAATCGAGTTTTTTTTCCCGCAGAAAGAGATAATGCCGATTGATGTTATTAAATGGATTGGAATAGTAGTCGCAGTTATTGTAATAACTAATGGGTTGGCTAAATACCTTAGAACAAATCCCAGTGCAGTATCTATCGGTTTTACTAATATTCCAAATTTCATGTATGATGAAGCTTTTGAGAAAGAACAACACTATTTAGATAATAGTCTCCTAAAGGAAAACGATGAACTAAATAAGAAGATAGATGATTTAGAGGAAATAAACATTGATTTAATTGAAGAAGTGGAATTAAAGGCAATTGATCTGGATGAAGTTACATACATAAGTGATATATTTATTCGTCATCACAAAAATGCAAGCCGGCTTGTTAGGTCATTAATTCAATTGCTCGATGAAGGAAAACCAGCTTGGAAATATGAATTTTGTAATAACATTCTAGATGAGTGCGTAACCATCTTATTGGAGGATCGTGCAGATAAATCATCCACAATTTATTTTATTGAGGAAGAAGAACTTAAGATGTTTGCTTACAACAGGATTGAATTTAGTTCATCACGGGAAAGGGTGTTTAAGAAAGGAGAAGGATTTGCAGGACATATTTGGGATGTTAATCAAACCGTATTAATAAATAATGTTAACGAAGAAAATGAACATTTCCAAGGAATGTTTGCACCAAAACATGAGTACGGGTCTATATTAGGTGTCCCAATTAGGATTGGTAAAAAGGTTGTTGGAGTATTATGTATTCAGAGTGAAAAACCTGAAGATTTTGCTGAAGATGATGAAAGAACAGTGGTTTTTTATGCAGATATGTGTGGATTAGCTCACTTTTATGATAAAATGTTAATAACCGGGAAGGAGTGATTAGTATGTCAACATTAAAAAGTAGAACAAATGGATTGAGAATAGTCCAAAGAAGAAATCAAAGGTTGGCTTCCTCCCATAATAGAACAAATCAGCTATTGAGAAGAGCTGCTAGTTTAGGATTAGTTGAAACATATGAAGATGACCAAGGCAGACTAAGAACAAAAAAAGAAAAGATGTTGACCAAGCAATAATATATTTTGGTGATGCTTTGTCAATTTGCAAAGAATTCTTTACATTTATATTGAATATTACGTAGAACCTAATTCCAGTGGAATTAGGTTCTTTCCTTATATTAAGAAGCAGGTGATGTGGGAGGGTTCTGCTCAGGGGCTGAAGAACCTCCCCTCTTGTTTTACCTTGACGATACAACCAAGAACCGAATCGTCTGATCTGTATGGTTATACCAATAATGTGTCTCGCTGGCTGAAAAGAACCAGGATTCGCCGTGTTGCAGTTCAATCGTCTTTGAACCTATTTGCAGTGTCAAAGTTCCTTCTATTACATAGACAAATTCATGTCCGCTATGTGCAAAAGGCTGCCCGTCAATTTGGTTTGGTGGGAGCGTGACGAGTATAGGGTGAAAGTCTGGGTTTTGGACCTGCTGTGTCAGGTCTTGATAATGAAATGTAGGTTCACTCATAGGCTCATTGTTACTTGGGAAGAAAATACTTGGATTGACGCCAAGAACTTCAGAGATTTTCCGGAGTGACTCCAATGTGACACTGGACTTTCCTCGTTCCACTTGCGATAGAAAACTGATGGAGACGCCGGCCCCTTCGGCAAGTTCTTTCAAGGTCATTTTTTTCTCTTTCCGGATTTCTTTAAGGCGTATACCGATCATAAAACTTCACCTTCCTACTAACTATTTTTCCCTTATATATGGATTGTGTCAATTCGAACAAAGTTGACAGAATATTAACCATTATCTAATATTTAATTGAAGTGACACTTCAATTTTAAAAGAGGGGGAAGGGAAAATGCAATTGGATAAGAAAACGACCTGGCGTGTATTGATCGCCAGCCTTGTTGGCAGTTCCATTGAATGGTTTGACTATTTTCTATATGGAACAATGGCCGCACTTGTATTTAACCAATTATTCTTTGTCAACGAGGACCCAACGGTAGGCTTGCTTTTAGCGTATGCATCGTTTGCACTTTCATTTTTTATCCGGCCATTTGGAGGAATTATTTTTAGTCATATCGGGGATCGGATCGGCCGAAAAAAAACACTCGTTTTAACACTAAGCTTAATGGGTGCTGCAACTTTTGCTATGGGGATTCTGCCTACATATCAAGCAATTGGAGTAGCGGCACCAATCATTTTAATTACACTTCGCCTGATCCAGGGACTTGGAATCGGCGGGGAATGGGGAGGAGCTCTTTTGCTTGCAACTGAGTATGCCCCGCCAGAACGCAGAGGATTCTTCGGTTCTATTCCGCAAATGGGTGTGACGATAGGAATGGTGATGGGTACACTAGCTCTTTGGATCATGAGCTTATTGCCAGAGCAGCAATTCATGACATGGGGCTGGCGCGTGCCATTCATCTTTAGTGCATTGCTTGTGGTCTTCGGTTTATGGATCCGTAAAGGAATCGATGAGACACCAGAATTCAAGAAAGTGAAGGAAAAAGGCGAGATTCCAAAGCTGCCAATCGTTGATACACTTCGCTATTACTGGAAAGAAGTGCTGATCACAATCGGTGCGAAAGTGGTGGAGACAGCTCCATTCTATATTTTCAGTACGTTCATTGTTTCGTATGCGACAAGCACTCTAGGATTTAGCCGCTCTGCGGTGTTAGGTTCCGTCATGGTGTCAACCGTTATTACGACGATCCTTATCCCAATCATGGGAAGTCTGTCAGACCGCGTGGGCCGTAAGAAGATGTACATCGCTGGTACATTAGCGATGATGGCTTTCGCTTTCCCATACTTCTGGATGATTCATCAGGGCAGTGTACTCATGTTGGTATTGGCGACGATTATAGGGCTGGGGATCATTTGGGCTCCGATTACGGCAGTACTTGGAACGATGTTCTCCGAAATCTTTGACGCCAAGGTTCGCTATACTGGTGTCTCACTAGGTTATCAAATCGGGGCCGCAGTCGCTGGCGGTACAGCGCCACTCGTTGCCACTGCGCTGCTCGCATCATTTGGTAATTCCTACGTCCCAGTTGCACTCTACATCATGTTCACTGCAGTGGTGTCACTGATTGCTATCTTTGCAGTGAAAAGCCGCGTTGAACCAACTGTGATCACTGGTAAAATGAGCTCGGCCAAATAATTTGGCCGAGTTTTTACATAAAAGGAGAGATTCTAGATGCTTATACTAAACGAACAATTAATTCTATCCATTTATAAAATCGAGGATGCGATTCGCGATGTCGAAGCCATGTTGGTGGCCATTCATGAAGGACGTGTTGAAAATCCTCATCGGACGGTACTGAATGTCCCGGAACGCAACGGATCGGTTCTCTATATGCCAAGCTCGGATGGAACATCAATGGCAGCGACCAAAATTGTCTCGATCTTTCCAGATAACAGCTCAGCTAATCTTCCAACCACACAAGGAGCTATTTTACTAACAGAACTCGAAACAGGAGGACATATTAGCTTACTATCCGCTTCTTATCTGACACGATTGAGAACTGGCGCATTAAGTGCCATTTCAGCCCGCCATCTCGCCAGGCCTGACAGTCAAGTGCTTACCGTCATTGGCACAGGCGGAATGGCATTTGAGCAAGTACTAGGACTAGTGAACGTGCTGCCAATCCAAGACATCTATCTAATCAACCGTTCCATCGAGAAGACATACACATTCAGCGAAAAGCTCAAAGAGGCGGGGATTACCGCTAAAATACATACCGGTGTCGACCGGAACGAAGCCGTCGCCCAGTCCGATGTCATTTGTTGTGCGACACGGTCCACGGAAGAAGTATTTGACGCCCATTATGTAAAAGCAGGGACACATATTATCGGCGTAGGAAGCTACTTACCTGAAATGCGTGAGATTCCGTTAGGTGCGATTGAACGAGCGGCATTGATTTATGCAGATGATTATGATGGGATGAGAGCTGAAGCTGGGGAGTTTATTGATGCCGTGGAACGTGGGAAATGGACGTTTGATCGGCTTTCTGGGACATTGGCTGAACTTCATGTGAATCCGGTTGAACGTGGAGTTGAGGATATTACTATTTTTAAATCAGTTGGAGCGGCTCATTTTGATTTGGCTGTGGCGAAAGGTGTCTTCGAAAAGGCGAAAGAAATGAATGTAGGTGAGGAGATTTTTTTGTAGGATGGATAAGGCTAAACCCAGGTATAGGCGAAGGTATTAAAAAAGGATAGATTGAGCAATTTTTTGCGGCTCATCTATCCTTTTTCTAGTAAAAATAAGCCGCGATTTTTTCTTGAACTATAACTTTCTCCATTCTACTCAAACTCATACATTATTAAGAGGAAGTTATCCTACTAAGGTCCCCTTGCAATTTTTCCTAAATCTTGTTATTCTTAAGTAGAATTATTTTTGTTCGGTGTAAAGTTCGACTCTTCGTTCTAATGATCACTTTGGGCAAGGATAGTAATACAATGTGCTTTAGCACTAGGAGGCAACAACAATGGAACAAGGTACAGTTAAATGGTTTAACGCAGAAAAAGGTTTCGGATTCATCGAGCGCGAAGGTGGAGAAGATGTATTCGTTCATTTCTCTGCAATCCAATCTGAAGGCTTCAAATCATTAGACGAAGGTCAAAAAGTTACTTTCGACGTTGAGCAAGGTGCACGTGGACCTCAAGCTGCTAACGTTCAAAAAGCTTAATTTTGATATAGCATACCGAAACAGACTCCAAAAGGGTCTGTTTTTTTTATTTTTAAAAAAAATGCAATAAAAAACCCTGCTCAACGAACGAGCAGGGGCATGGTACCGGTAAAGTAAAAAAATTTAATGCAAAAGGTTATTTACATTATAACACAACAATCTCATAGTGAACCTCACCACCCAAATCAGAGATTATAGATGGTGCTTCCCTTATCTTAAATACAGTACAAACCGAGCTTAAGCCACCTTCGGTGCCTCTAGTGCCTGGGTAAGACTAATTAATGAAGACAAGGTTTGATATGCTCTTTTTGCCAACACAGGGACCTTTGCCTGCAAGGACAACCACGACTTTTCAGACATGGATTTTTGGTAAGCTCGAATGAAATATCGAGCAGCTATATTGTAACTGGCCGAAAGATCAGCGTGATACACCTTGCCCGTTGTAAATGTGGCAAGGTCTTTTTTGTAGTTACGCTCTACTTCGCCTGAACCATCATAAGCTAAGGCGCTTGTGTTACGAGCATTGATTCTTGAAATTCGCATTCCGGCATAGTGGGCCATTTCTGTTACTTTGTTTTGGATGGCCGTTTTACGCCAATAGCGCAATTTGAAACGAAGTTTCTTTGCGCCCCAAAAATCCTTTGGTACCTTCATTTTATCGAGGTATTCAAAGACAACAACATCACAGTTATGTTCTTTTGCGAATTTCACAATCTCATGTGAGGTAATATGAACAATGTGTTTCTGTAGACCATTAATTTGTCGCCAATAGTTAGGCGCAGACACCCAGCCGGATACTCGCTGAACTTTCCGTAGTTTGTTCGTCATGCGATACAATCGGTCTTTTTCTTTTGGCTGATTGATAAATTTACGTGCCAAGACAGTTCCTTTCGCATCCATGACAGAACAAACTGCAGAGTTGGTGATCCCTAGGTCTATAGCGCACACTTTCTGATCTTTTATTTTTGTCTCACTAAGTTTAACTTTGTGAGTGTAAGTGAAATTAAGGAAATATTTCTTTCCGACTTTAACAAGCTTAGGATTATGTTCTTTCCATTCCCAAACATCACGTTTGTATAGGTTTTGTTCTTTGAACTCGATATCCATCCACACCCAATCATTGTTATGGAAGACTTTGATTTGGGCAGACGTTGCCGATGTACGCTCGAACATATTGCTTTTATAGAAAACAGGAAACTCCTTGTGTTCGAGTTGCAACCTCGGAGGATTCTTATTGAACTTCTTACCTTCGGCAAGAGCGATCTCCTTCTCATTTAACCAGTTTTGATAATTGGAGCGATAGCTTTTCACTTTACCGAAAGCAGCATTAATGGCTCCTCTTCTGAAATAAGAAGGGAACTTGTAAAAGTGTTGATTAAACTCCTTGTACTTTGGAGAAGGGTTTGTTTTCGTGATATGTATTAGCTTTTCAACTGAAGGCACAACAAACTTCGTGGATAGGTGGCTGAGATGGTCATATTCTTGTTCAATAACGTCAATCACAAAAGATAAAGCCTCGTTATACACAGCAACCGTAGCTTCAAAGATGCTAGAATGATTTGTAACCTTACACCTTAAAGTTTTAGCAATCTTCATGAATAACCCTCCCTTACCAAACGTATGTTCTGTAATATAGTATAGCATACACGGTATTAGTCGTAAAACAGAAAGGTATGATTAAACAATGCAATTTAAAAGGAATAGACATACGGTTTATAACCTTCAATATCATTTAGTTGTAGTGACTAAATATCGGAAAAAGTGCATTAACAAAGACATATTAATCCGCCTTATAGAGATTGCACATAATTTGTTCGAAAAATGGGTTTGCGAGGTAATTGAAATAAGCGGAGAGTCGGATCATATTCATATCTTGTTCGAGGCTCATCCGCAGATAGAGCTCTCTAAAGCAATAAATAACTTTAAAACTGTCAGCTCCCGTTATATTCGAAAAGAGTTCGAAGAACATTTAAAACCATACTATTGGAAACCCTATTTCTGGAATCGCAGCTACTCTATTATCAGCACTGGAGGGGCTACAGTTGAAATAATAAAGCAGTATATAGAAGAACAAGCCAACCGGAAGCGTAAAAAGAGGGGCTATCTCAACCTAAATCGTAGATTCTAGATGGAGTTTGCGCCCCTAATTTTTTTTGATCAAATGATTAGCAGAAATTTAGCAAGTGCATGATAATGACTACATAGAAGGCACTCAAATGGAGGAATGGATGATGAAATTTCCAAACGACGCGGATGGAGAAGCATTGCGCAGTTTGTTTAATGAAGGTGTCAGTTTTAAAAAGCCGCAGCCAGTCGAGTTTTTTATAGCTGTGCCGGATAAGGCAACTGGCGAGAAGCTTCTGCCTGTATTGAAGGAAGAAGGCTTTCATGGTTTACTCGAGCAGGATGATGAGACAGATGAGTGGGCTTGCAGCTGCTCGAAAAGGATGCTCCTTAACCATAGCGAATTAAAAAAAGTGCAGGAAAAGCTGGATAAAATAAGCAAGCCATACGGCGGCCATTCTGATGGCTGGGGCGTATTTATAGATTAAAATGCAGGTGATGACATGCTTCATACTTTTTTAGGTGAAACAATCGGGTATGATGTGATTTATAAAAATCGGAAAACAATCGGCATTTATATGGATTTTTACGGCCATGTCGAAGTTCACGCTCCTAAGGGGACCTCAGATGCAAGTGTGCTTCAAATCCTGGAAGGCCAATGGGACTTGATCCTGCAAAGGGCGAAGGAAATGAAAGAGCGTGCCTCAGCCGGCAGGGAAAAAGAGTACGGACCAGGCGGACAATTTCTATACTTGGGCAGGCTCTATCACATTCTGATTTCCCAGGATGAAGATATCGAAAAAGACAATGCCGTATTCGAGGCAGACAAGCTCCATGTATACGTGAAAGAGCAAAATGAAGAGAGCATCAAACAGGCTTTGAAGCGGTTTTACTATCAGCAGTGCAAGGCATTAGTCGAAAAACGGGTGAAATTTTATCAGAGCGAATTCAAAATGAAGCCGCGCTCGATTCGAATCACGGACAGTAAGACGAAGTGGGGAACGTGTGATTCCATGAGGAATTTGACATTCAATTGGAAGCTGTCCATGGCACCAATGGAAGCGATTGATTATGTTGTCGTCCATGAAATGTGCCATATGGTCCATATGAATCACGATCGTTCATTTTGGCGGCTTGTCGGAAAAATCATGCCCGAATATGAACGGTGTGAGCGCTGGCTAGCTTTGTCGGGGTGGAGGATGGAGGTTTAGTGCAGCGGGGGTGACAGATCCTCTCAGCGGAGCAAAAAACTTCAAAAATATTATACTTATACTAAAAAGGGATAGATGGGCATTCTTTTCTGTTGGAATCGGTAAGTTACATCATCCCTTATATTACTGGCATTTGGAAAGAAGCTTGCTTCCAACAAAGTATTCCCGGAGCAAAATCAGATACTTTCTATGTAATGTTCCACCTTGCATTAAAGCAGTTTGGCAAAAGATACTGGCTTTGAGTAGGAAGTGTTGGCAAAGGGTATTAATACAATTATGCATACCTGTTTAACTGTGGAGGTTTACCTATTGAAATTAAGCGTTCTTGATCAATCAGTCATAAGTAAAGGGGACTCGGCAAGCACCGCTTTACAAAAAACAGTAAAACTGGCTCAACTGACTGAAGACCTGGGCTACACTCGTTTTTGGGTAGCGGAACATCATAATACGAATGGAATAGCAGGGTCCTCTCCAGAGGTCCTGATTTCTCATATAGCTTCAAATACTAGGAAAATCCGTGTAGGTTCGGGCGGTGTTTTGCTTCCTCAGTACAGCCCCTACAAGATTGCTGAAAACTTCAAGCTACTAGAAGCCTTGTTTCCGAACCGCATTGATGCAGGAATTGGGCGTTCACCAGGCGGTTCCGCTACAACCCGATTGGCCCTCACAGATGGATTAAGGAAAAGCCTGAATGAATTCCCACGTCAGGTTAAGGAGCTGCAAGGCTTTTTAGTGAACCATTTACCCATAGACCACCCTTACCATGACGTCAATGCCTTTCCTGAGACAGGCAGCATACCGGAAGTGTGGCTTTTAGGGATTACACATCGGGGGGCAAGGCTGGCCGCAGAAAATGGTACAGCTTTTACTTATGGACATTTTATCACTCCGGTTAATGGAGAACAGGCCCTGGACTATTACTATAAAAACTTTCAGCCCTCGCCCATGCTTGCACAGCCTAAAGCAAATGTATGCGTGTTTGTTGTTTGTGCCCCAACACAGGAAAAAGCTGAAGAAATCGCCCTAAGCCAGGATATGTGGCTGTTATCAGTTGAAAAGGGTGGAGACACGAGAATCCCTGCCGTCGAAGAGGCCAAAAACATACCCTTAACAAAAGATGAACGAAAGAAGATACAGGAAAATCGAAAACGCATGATTATAGGTACACCCCAAATGGTTAAGGATGAAATTCTTAGATTGAGTGAAATGTACAAAACTGAGGAATTCATGATTATCAACAATGTATATAACTTTCAGGACAAAATTACAACCTACACATTATTGGCTGAGGCGTTCCTTTAAACAAAAGGACGGTTCTTTTGCAGAAGGATGCAGAAGAACCGTCCTTTTTACTTTTATTTATTACAAGCGATTTACGGTGGTGGACGCGCTTGGCTGTCCCGGCATAGTCAGCCAATGCTGCTGGCTGACTTCTGTATGACATTCCTTCCCGGGTACCGCAAATTGGACGAGGTGACCGGCGGATTTCAGGAATCCGATTTCATGATCATCTCCACGCGCCCGAGCATGGGGAAGACAGTCCTTGCTTTGAATCTAACTTTTAAAAATGCCATTCAGGACGTGAGGCAGTGGGGGACGGGAGGAAGGTACTCGTTTACCTGTAGCTAATCACGGGCAATCCCAGCACCAGCAAAGGATTATGTCTTTTATAATGAGTATTCGGATTTTAAGGAAGATATTGTATTAGATATTTATATTGAATAAACATTGTGAGAGAATATATTTAGCTACGGAGCAGCATTCGTGGGTAAATAAAGGTCGATGAGTTTTGTCACATTGAAGTACAGCAGCCGGTTAATTTGCAAACTCTTCCCCTCTTTGTATTTATTAAGGTCTATACATTCGGAAAATGTAAAGTAGTGGGATATTACATCTGAAGAAAAGGACAAAAGCAACCTAAACAAACAATATAAAGTTACTTAAAATAATTTTATTCACTAACTTCTAGAGAGGAAATGAAATATTGGAAGCTTCTAAATATATAACCTATGTAATGAGACCTAAAAAGGAAAATCATACTGAAATAAGCAAAGAGGAATATGAAGAAATCCTGACAGCAAAAAAAAATCTTGTTAATGTTCTCTACATTGAAGATAAGTTTAATTTGATAATGGAAAACTATATTGAATTAGAACATGACCTATTAAAAATTACTTTAGACAGTGTTTATTCTCCAGAACAAATGTTAGATTGGTCCCTTTCGGTTAATAAGGTACATCTTATAAATCGAAGATTAATTAATTTACTTACGACAACAAGACTATATTTAGATCAGGTACTACATGATTTAAATATGATATCTCATAAACAACAAGGATTAATAGAAAATATTAAGGAACTTACGCATTATGAATATGATAATGTTATTGGCTATCGTGTAATGGAAGCACTAAGGAACTACGTACAGCATAGGGGTTTACCTGTACATGAATTACAATATTCCAAAGATAGAGTAAAACATGAAAGTTCTATATCGCCGTTTATTAAATTAGATATTTTGGAAGATGATGGGAAATTTAAGAAAACTATCTTAAATGAGCTAAAGGAGCATGGTAAAAATAAAATTAACATTAAGAATTATATAAGAGAATATATTCAATCACTTTTTAAAATTCATCAATTTATTAGACAAGAATTAATAAAGGATGTTGAAAAATGGGAAGGAACTATCAATAATGCTTTCTTACCCCATAAAGAAAAGTATGATGAGGTGAAAGTCATTGGGATTGGTCAAGAACTCAATGAAGGATTCATAAGTCATCGATTATATCTTACATCAGATTTCAGCAGAAGAAGAAAGTGGTTAGAGCTAAAAAACTCTGATTTATCTAATATAACTAACAAAATAGTTACTTCAAAAGCAGAAGATTAAGCCCTAAAACCAGCTTAATCTTTTTTCAGTCCCTAATCGTTTGCTCACTAATACACTATCCGTCAAAAAAATACTTGAACTACATTTACGCAAGGGTTACCAACTTTAATGTAAATTACAATAACCCGTTAACCCTTGATATTAACGGGTTTTCTAGTTACCATTATTGTCCTTGAACACCATTGTATGCAGTGAACAAAGTTGGTAACTCAAAAGCAATGTTGGTAACCAAAAAACAAAGTTGGTAACCGACTAAAACATTGGAAGGATCGAGAAGGTTACATTACGTATGCTCCTCGGTCCTTTTTATTTAATTAATCAATCCTATAAAACTACAGCGGTTAATTCTTCACAAAAACTCTCCGTTTAATGGAGGTATCCGTTAGGCTTTAAATATTTAGATTCTTTTTAATGGTTTCCCATTCTTTAGTAACTGTTGGATTAATTTTATGAAATGCTTTTTTCGACAAGTGTACGCCCATACCAGCAATAACAGTTTCATACTGAGATGAGATCAAGTAATGTAGCGACAGCATTATTATTATCTTTAACACCATTGGTAATAAAAAATTGCCTATAATCTTTCAGCAATCCGTTACAGGTAGAACGTAATATTTCCAATTTAATGTGATTAATAATTAATCCTGTTGTAAAAACAGTCTGAGCTATAATTGCAAGGAAGCTTAAATCAATTCTTTCTATAAGAACGATTAATGTTAGAAACAAAGCATAAAGGAATAGGTTTCTTCTAGCTTCCTTCGCCATTGCTGTTGTCACATTAAATGTGAATAGTGTATTTTCGTAACCATTTAAGCCTAGTCTAATCATAGAAGGTTCATGGGAGTTGTTATAGTAAAGATTCGTAACTTCGTCATCTAACTTGACCCCAAGAGAGTTGGATAAGAAATGCAATCTTCTTTTTCCCTGTGCAGTTCTCAGTAAAAACAAGCTGACCCAATTGCTTAAAATAAAATAAGCAAAGGTGGTGACGATAAAAACAATATTTATTGAATCAATAACTAAGAAATTACCACTCCTGCTTAAAAGGAATGCTGCAAACGAACATATTGTTGAGAGCCAAAAAAAGAAATTACTCCATTTATTGACTGCTGTTACTTCTTCAAAGAAATTATTAACCGTATCTATCCGTTCTGTTGTCAATTTTCCTTCTCCTCCGTGCCAAGCTTAAAGATTTGGGAATAATTTTTCTATTTCAGTCTGTGCTGAATAAGGCATATTACTTGCTTCATACTCTTTGGTCTTGGCGATAATCTTTTTAGCCCTGTCTACTTTATCCTTGTAGCCCTGTGGATCCAAGTAATTATAAGTTAATTTATCAAAGGTGCCGTAAACAAAATCTTTTAGGTTATAACACCCGAAATAACTTCATATATATATACCAACCTTCTATATTTGATTTATTTCTAATACATCCCCCTAAACATATTCCAACAAACAGGTACAATATCCTTTACGTCTGTTAAATAAAATTAAATATACCAAAATTTATTTGTTACACAGAATGAGTCTACTACGCATCTACGAATTGCTTATTAAACATTACATAGGCGTATTAAATGATACAAGATTCTCGTTCAATATTAAATCCATTTACTAAGATGGTCCTTCAATTTATTAAAATAGCATTTGGAGTTAACTACATTTTGCACTGGTCCTTAATAATCAAAATTCATTTGATCAGTAATTTTTCCCAACTTCATTCACACCTTTTAAATTCTTTTTTAATAATTTTAATAAAAACATTCGTTCACGAAGAAACAATAAAAGAAATTACTGATTTTAGCAAAAAAATTGATAACATAATTTCAGATTATGTCGGGTTCAAAGTAAATTTTCCTGTTAGTAAATCATCCAATTTAGATGAATTAGATGTTGGTTTAAATATAGAGTTTCCTTTTTATATAAAAAGCTTACATGATGAAATTATAGCTACACTTATGTCAATAATAGCTCAAAATTTAGAATATTGTATTAATAAAACAGAAACACTAGATGCGGATGTTTTTAATACAATTACATATTATACATCTCTATCGTTACTGTTTCCTGATTTCATTAATTGTGATATTAATGAAAAATACAAAATTATGAAATTCATAAAAGATTTAAATGAATTAGGTTCATTAACATATGAATCAAATCCAGTTGAAATAGATGCAGTTCTTATACAAGGAAATAATTTACATAAGATCTTAGATAGTATAGATGCCGATTTCATAAGAATTTCCAATGAGACAGATATTAAAGAATTTTTCCTTAGTGAAAAGCCATTTTTAAGATTAATTGATAGTAAGTCTTTAACATTAGTTATAAATGAAAGGTTTAAAATTGAAGGAATTCTGAGGAAAAAATCTGGAGGTTTGAGTTTAAATAAATTGTTAATGAATTTATTTGATAACTATTCAATGAATGACCTATTTGAAAAAGTTCAGAATACAGTTATTGATATACTCTCTAAACTCAGACACACCAAGCATGAGTCAATAGATGATGAGGGATTTAATGTAATACATAACTATACGATGGAGAGACTTAAAAAATTATCGGTACCAGAGAATATAATTCAGCCGGATTTTCTATATTTTTCAATTAACGATCGGCAACTAAACATATATAATCCTAATAATTTTGTTATTTCACATAAAAATGGAATTTGGAAATTAAAACATTATAATTTATTATTTGCTTGTGTCATGAGTTTTATTTTTAACAAACAGTTTCCATACCTAACATTTATGGATAATGATGGGGAAATAATAAATAATTTGATGATTGGTATGAGAAAATTAGCTAGCAGCATTAAAGTTTTATCTTCAGATAAAGTTAGTACAATAATAACGATTGTTGAAAATGAAGATTATAATCTTTACCTATCAGGCGAAGAGGCTAATCAAATGCTTAATAAATCCAATTTTAAAAATAATAATCTAGACAAAACATTTATTGAGATTATCAAAAATAATAATAACCATTTGAACCTTTTGAATATGGACCAATATTTGTTTGCATCTTTAGCTTCAGTTGATGGAACAATTGTGATTGATACAAATTTTAATATATTAAGTTTTGGTGAAGTTATCTCAGTTCCCAAGGAAACTAATTATAGGGGTACCTATGGAACTGGAAGTATTGCAAGTAGGGCTGCTTCAAAATATGGGGTTTCTCTAAAAATTTCTGAGGATGGAGATATAAAATTATTTAGATTTGAAGAGCCGTTACTGAATGTATAGAAAACTAAATCTTTGAAAATCTGGTCTGTCATTTTATAACGCGTTTTTTATATAGGACGTTATTGCTAAATAAACATACAGAAAAGAACAACAAATTTATCTACTGCACAGTACAAGGATACTGTGCAGTAGGAAATAAAACAGGACGATAGCCATAAACTGGTTATCGTCGAACCTCAACTATAGGGTGCTAATGTACAACAACGCACTATGAAGAAAGTTCAGGGCTTAAAAAGCCTCTGAACTTTTTTGTATGCTATTTTAACTGCTAAAGTACCTGCTAATTCAAATGCGAATTACTTTAACATTAGCGCTGAAAAGTATACGGATTTTTTGTTTTCATTTCATTATATAGCACATATATGAAACACAAGAATCGGTCCCCATGTCCCCATATCCCACCACATGTCCCATGCTATGCTATAAAATTCTTACCTCCGACCAAACTAAAAAGCTAATTATTAACAGCTCCATAGACTTCATCCATCATATCTTCCATAATCACAGTTTTAAATTCATTATTCTCCAATATCTTCATAAAGAACTCTTGATTGCTGCTCATGCGGTCAATAACGAAGTCCATAAAGGATTTTTCAAAGGCGAATTTAAAGTTTTCTTTTGAGTTGTTTTTGGCTTTTTGGCGAATGTCTTCATCATTTAACATGTCTTCTTTCACTTGCTCTCGAGAAAGGAAATCTATTTCTGTAAATTGCGTGCCAAAGCGCTCATTTAACTTATCTAACACGCTTGATAAACGAACCTTCTCATCTTCAACTGCACCACCAGCACCATGTTTCTGTGGATCTAATTGGTAGCCTCCCGTTTTCTCGAGTTCAATACTACCTTCGAATACTTTTTGATTGCGGTAGTATTCAAGTGCTACATCATCCGCCAAGTAAACGTCCTTATCTCCTCGGCCACGTGGCAGTTTACGTAACAAGTATGTTAGGTAAATATATTGCTTGTGCAGATCTAAATCAATAAATGTTACAACTTGTAGTATAAAGCCATAAGTACGTGTAAATTTCGTAGCCACTTGTTTGAATGCGAATTGTTCTTCACCCGAAAGCTTTTTAAAACGCTCCACACCTTTATCGAGAACCGCATTTAACTCGGCTTGAGCCTTCGTGGACTTCTTCACACCATCCATTACTTCAAGCTCATTTACCTTTTGCACCTCTTCTTCAGTAAATACTTGATATGGCTCTAGCTCGGCCTGCATATCATAAAGGATATTTGGATCAGAAATTTCTGATAGACTCGTGGATTCATAATAAGGCTGGAAAGACGCTTTCATGTCTTCTCGATCATTTACAAAATCCAAAACGAATGTATCGTCTTTACCTGGGCATGTACGATTTAAACGAGATAGTGTTTGCACCGCCTTAATACCGCTTAATGGCTTGTCCACATACATGGTGTGCAACAATGGTTCATCAAATCCAGTTTGATATTTCTCCGCTACAAGCAATACTTTGTATTCGTCAGAGTTGAATTTTTCAGGTAACTCTTTTTCAGAGAACTGATTCATTTCTGGCTCGGTATAATTAATCTCACCATCTTTCACAGTACCTGAGAAAGCAACTACTGTTTTTAAATCATCGTAGCCCATTTCTTTTATATACTTATCGAAAGCCATTTTGTAACGTACTGCATGTAAACGGCTCGCCGTTACAACCATTGCCTTTGCACGACCGCCAATCTTGCGCTGCACGAAATTGCGATAATGCTCAATAATAATTTCTGTTTTTTGTGCGATGCTATGTGGATGAAGTGACACGTATTGTGCTAACTTTTTCGTTGCTTGTTTTTGTGATACCTCTGGGTCATCGTCTACTGTCTTTGCAATTTTCCAGAACGTTTTATAGGTGGTATAGTTTTCAAGTACATCTAAAATAAAACCTTCTTCAATCGCTTGTCGCATTGTGTACTGATGGAATGCTACTGGCTTGCCATCAACACCAACTGTACCGAATTTCTCTATTGTCTTCGGCTTTGGTGTCGCCGTAAATGCAAAAAAAGATACGTTATCTTGCTTACCACTTTTCATTATTGATTCAACGATTTTTTCGTCCGGATCATCTAAGTTTTCTTCTGCAATACGGTCTTCCTCATAAGCTGCTTCCAATGTTTTATCTGATAAAACATTTGTTAATGCTGTTGAAGCTTTACCACCTTGGGATGAATGCGCCTCATCAATAATGACCGCATACTTTTTTCGCTCTAAGCCCGCTACTTTTTCTAGAATGAACGGGAACTTTTGAAGCGTGGTAATAATAATACGAGTCTCATTATTAATGGCACGTGCTAATTGCTCTGAATCTTTATCAATCGGCTCTACCATCCCTGCTTTATGCTCCAACTGATACACCGCATCTTGCAATTGCTTATCTAGCACTCGGCGGTCGGTAATAACAATCACACTACTAAAAATTGATTCATTGTCCTCGTTATGGAGCTTCGCTAAACGGTGTGCAAGCCACGAAATCGAGTTCGTCTTGCCCGATCCCGCAGAGTGCTGAATCAAATAATTATGACCGACAAGCTTTTGTGCTACATCTGCTTCTAACTTACGTACAACATCAAGCTGATGGAAACGGGGGAAAATGAGCATTTGACGCTCACCAATCGTTTCACCGGTTGAATCTTTAATTTCGTCTTTCTTAATAAAGATAAAGCGGTATAAAATGTCGAGCAAGCTATCTGGAGCTAAAAATTCTTCCCATAAATAATGAGTACGGTAATTGTCACCATAAGTTAACGGATTACCTTTCCCACCATTATTGCCTTTGTTAAAAGGTAGGAAGTAGGTTTTGCCTTTATCAAGCTTTGTTGTCATAAATACTTCGTCTGGATCAACAGCAAAGTAAACGGCAACACGCTCATTAAATTTGAACAGCTGCTCGCGTGGATCACGGTCCATCTTTAACTGTTTCATCGCATGTTCAACTGTTTGATTTGTTAATGGATTTTTCAATTCCATCACAACAAGCGGCAAACCGTTTAAAAACAGCACCATATCTAAGCTGTTGTTATGCTTATCACTGTAATATACTTGGCGAGCAACGTTAAAGCGGTTTTTCCCATACTGCTCATTTAATGTTTTATTCATATCCGTAGGTGGCTTATTATACGCAAGCTGTAATGTCACACCACGGTCTTTGATACCTTTACGTAAACATTCGACCAAACCTTGACGATGCAGCTGGTCTTTAATACGTTTCAAAACTTCTTCTTTATAAGAAGGACCATACGATTTCTCTAGAGCACGCATGCGTTTTTCCTGTGTATCCTCTAAAAAAGCAAATAGCTCTTCTACATCGATAGCGTGCTGTTTAAAAGTAACACTTGCTTCTCCTTCAAGTACACGCTTTTTATAGCCATTTTCAATTAAGGCCCTTTCGATATTCGTTTCAAAACCTTTTTCTGAAGTATCCACTGCCATCACAAATCACCTCACTTAATCAATTAATGTTTAAACGACCAGTTACGACATTTGAAACTAGAGTATTTCTAGTAGCTTTTAATTCTGATAACCTTCTTTCAATTTCATTAATTTTCGAATCTAAATTAATAAAATAATTTGCAATTTCATTTTGAGTTTGCACAGGGGGCACCGGTAAATACATATCTCCAAAATCTTTAAACGAAATAGGTTTACCATCTCTTAAACTTTGAGTTGTGCTGGAAATATAATCAATAAATGGTTTTGAGTAGAACACGTATTTATAAAATGCTGAGTTTAAATTTTCATTAAGCCTGAACACTGTATAGGCAGGACTTACGATCCCTTTTATTTCAGATAATTCAAAACCACTCTGGAAACTTCTTAAATGGATTACAAAATCTCCTGGTTCAACTAATTTAAAATTATCTAAGTCTTTTGTAGCCATTACAGCTCCTGTTTCCATTTCATCTCTTGGAACAAGTCCTTTTCCTTTCAACACAGAAAGTAATGTTTCATCTTCAAATCCTTTCATAGTTCTTTCATTACATAAATATTTGGCTCTAATAAAGGTCCAATCTTCATTCTTCAAATTAACCCAATAATTTTGATTGTCTCTGTTTACACTTTTAAAATTGCTATCCAAAGTTACCAATTCAGATAAGATTTTTGTAAACTCATCTTTAAATTTTAGCAGGGCCTCTTCATCAAATTTATCTTCTTTAAATTTATAAAATTTATTAATAAGATTTATTTTATATTCTATTTTTTTTGAGTTTAAATCTAACCAAGCATCTTTATAGAAAGGCTTAATTTCTTCATCGAAATACTCCGCCAGACTCGTTTTCAAGGGAACTGTTTCAAACATTCTTAAGAAAGAATCTGGCTCTATTTCTCCCTTGCTATTCATACATACATCCGCTGTTTCATCTTTTTCGGATAAACCAGCTAAAATCGCTTTTATTACAGGTGCACCAATTGGAATGCCCGCTTCTTTCAAGGCATCCTTTAGTACTTTCGTAAATTCGTCACGATTTTTATATGCTTTATCCCTTGCTAGCGTTCGTAACACATATAAAATTTGCGATTGCAGCTTTTTACCTTCTTCAATTTCAAAATGACCTGCATCACCTTTTTTCTTCGATGTTGCTAAGTTCGCAAAACCTTTTTCCTCTACGACACGTGCAAGGCGTTCTTCATTTACTTGGAAGTTTAAGCGTAATGGTCGTTCAACCGTAATTTTTGCATAGCCGAAGTCTTCATTATCGAAAATCTTCACGTACTCGTTTGGCTGTGCGTCTCCGTATAAACGAACAATCTCGTTAATTTGCTCTTCTGTAATTTCGTTACGCTTGCTACCCATAGACTTTTTCATTTTTTTCGAGAAATCTATGGCGTTAACTAAACGTACTTTCCCTTTATGAAGGGGTGCTTTATTATTTGTCAGAATCCAAATGTACGTTGCGATACCTGTGTTGTAAAAAAGGTCGTTTGGCAGTGCCACGATGCCTTCTACTAAGTCGCTTTCAAGCACATACTTACGAATTTCGCTTTCCCCAGATCCAGCATCACCTGTAAATAACGGCGAACCATTCATAATGATTGCTAAACGAGAGCCTTGTGGATTTTCTGCTGTGACTGGCTTCATTTTTGAGAGTAAGTGCATTAGGAATAGTAGCTGTCCATCACTCGTTCTTGGTGTTCCTGGACCAAAGCGACCGTCAAAACCTTGTTTCTCATGTTCTTCTTTAATTCGCTTCTCATATGATTTCCAATCCACTCCGTACGGTGGATTGGAAATTAAGTAATCGAATTTATCACGTGGGAACTGGTCATTTGATAACGTGTTCCCTAAACGAATGTTACGTGCATCTTCACCTTTAATGAGTAAGTCTGCCTTACAGATTGCATATGATTCAGGATTAATTTCTTGGCCGAAAAACTCTAAATGTGCTGTAGGGTTTTGACTAAGTAAATACTCTTGTGCTACAGAACCCATTCCACCTGTACCAGCTGCACAGTCATACAATGTTTGTGTTAAACCTGGCTTAGTTAGAATGCTTGCATCGTCATGTAAGAATAATAAATGCGTCATCAGCCGAATTACTTCCCGTGGTGTATAGTGATCCCCTGCTTCGGCATTTTCATTGAAACGACGGATTAATTCCTCAAATACATAGCCCATCTCGATATTTGACACTGTTTCTGGATGTAAATTGATTTCACTAAAGCGTTTAATCGTTAAGTACAACAAATTATTTTGATCGAGCTTATCAATTTGGCGATCAAAGTCAAAGTGATCCATAATATCACGAGCCACTTTTGAGAAACCATTTATATAGTCACGTAAATTATCAGCGATGTTATCTGAATCTGTTAATAGCTTGTTGAAATCATATTTACTTGTGTTATGGAAATTTTGCTTTGACACACGATTTAAAATTGGTGCACGAGCATCTTCATTCATTGAAGCAAACTGCTCTGCCTTTGCTAATACTTCCTCTTTTGTGCTCTCTAATACACAGTCAAAACGACGTAATACTGCTAATGGTAAAACGATTTTACCGTAGTCTTCTGGTTTATATGGTCCACGTAAAATCTCAGCGATTGACCAAATGAAGTTTACTTTATCTTGGAAGTTAATCATGTCATATACCTCATTTAATAATTTTTTGTAATCTACCTCTTATGCAGCTAGATTGAAATAATTTGAGCAATTTCTATGATGCATAACTCATTTTATCGCTCATATCACTTACTAATCTGTCAAAATAGATAACATTAACTACAATTATAAGTGTTCGTACATCAAAAAGTAATAGTAGTTACAGACAATTTCGCCAAGAGAAATAGATGACTATAAATGTATAAATAGTGCAGGTTTTAATAGATGATAGAGATTCAATTGAAGAAACATGTAGATGGCTCTACGTCTGCATTCATTTGCCGAGATAAAATGCGAATGAACTTGCTAATAGAGAATAAGTCTAATTTCGAGTGAATAGTTAATTGTGTGAAGGGCTGCTTTCGTTTGTGAGCAGCCTTATTTTCAAAAGTGGGGTGGCATTATAGGGAATGGTGATAAGCAAATTACCGCCTTAACAGTAGCCGCCGATTGATTTTAGTGAATTGGGCTAGATGCCTAAATAGGAAAACTGTCACTCCACGCTTTTTAGTGAGTGGATCATTATATTTGCAACTAGTAACTGGCGCCAAACTCATAGAAACACTTGGTTATATCTCCCAATCCCGGACTTGCATTTTTCTGTATACGACTATTATTTTCGACAGTATAATTATCCTTGGAATGTAAAAAAATTACTTTGAGGGAGCTTTAATAAATGCAGTTTGCGAATGAATTTTTATCCTATGGAATTATTGGCCTGATGGTATGTATTTTTATTGGTGTAGGTTATAAATATATTATTATTCCTAATCGATCTATAAAAAAAACCCAAAAGGAGATTATCCATAAGCTTACCGAACTTCATCAAATAGGGGATATATCAACTAGATTTATAGAATTTGAAACATGGCTCGAAAGCCAGCCGAAAAACAGTTATCTGGAAAAGGTATTTATTCCGGCTTGGAATGGTTATTATAAAAAGTTTCTTAACTTAAAACAAAACGGTGTTGTTTTTACTCCTGATGTTTATGATTTTTTTGTAGAAGACTCTTTTGTTAATAAGTATGGAAATAGGAAGCTTGTTGAGGTTATTCCAGGAATATTCTTAGCCTTAGGAATTGTTGGGACTTTTCTTGGTATAGCTATTGGTGTTTCTGGTTTAGACACAACAGGGACATCTGAAGATATGCAAGAGGGGATTGGAGTACTGCTTGGTGGGATGAGAATCAAGTTTGCCTCCTCCATTTTTGGTATTTCGCTGTCTGCTGTCTGGCAATTACTTGATAAAACAATGTACTATCCAAAGCTTACAAAAAGCTTTTCAGAAATACGTCAAGTGATGGATGAAACGTTCCCTACCCAGGAAGAAAGCACGGTTTTGTTCCAAATGTATAAAAATCAGGAGAAACAAATAACTGATTTTCAATTGTTCTTAAGTGATGTGATGATTCCTAATATGGTTTCTGGCATTTCCCAAACGATTAATCAATCGTTAACACCGCACTTGGAACAGACACAGGCTATGATGAGCGATATGATGAAAAACACTACTGCTAATCAAGTTGAAGGCATAAATTCAATGGTTGACCACTTTGTTTCTTCCTTAAGCGAAATTACCGGAGACCATATGAAGGGTCTTGGTGAGGCACTTCAGACTACGATCGAATGGCAAAAACGTGTTCATGATGAAATGAGTGATCTTGTAGAATCCATGCAAGAATCTGCCAAGGGACAATCACTGATGGTAGAAAAGACTACCGCTCTGACTGAACAAGTCCATGGATTTACAGAGAGATTAACTGATTACCAATCAGTGTTTGAAAACACAATTTCTCAATTGAACGAAACCACTGAAAAGAACAACCAGCTTCATACAGCCATATCTGATTTACTTGAGCGGATGACTGAAGAGCGAGTTGCTTTTGATAAGGTATTCAGTGAACATATCACAGCTTTAAATTCGAATGTTGATCTGGTTATCTCACAGACAGGTATTCATACAGAATTACATAATAAATTTGAAGCTAATTTAGAAAAGATTAATACTTTGACTCAAGAACAACAGAATTTGACAGAATTACTATCTAATCAGTCAGCTTTAGCCGTTGAGTCTAATACTGCTGTTGATGGTATTTTACAACAGGTTAATAATCATAGTTCACTATTTACACAGCTACAGGCTGATCTCAAAGATACTTTGGACTATGCAACTAAGGAAAGACAGAAAGTGGACGGTATGATGGATGATCTTTATGCCGGGCTAACAGACCAACTTCAACAGTTCGATGAAAGAATTCAAATCCTTAATGACACTTGGGATTCTCAAAAAGGAATTATGGAAGGATTAAATAAGCAGCTAAGTCAATCAATGAACCAGTTTACAAGTGACATGCATTTAGGGTTGCAGAAAACTTTTACTTTGTTTGACGAAGAATTATCTAAATCTGTTTCTTATCTGTCCAATGGCGTTTCGGCCATTCGGGAAGGCGTGGAAGATTTACCTGATGCTGTTGGGACCCTGAAAAACTCAATTAAAGAAATAAATAAACATGCTAGAGAACTGGTTAAGACGGGAGAATGATGAACTATGGCAAGAGGATATCGGAATGCAAATAGACATCTTTCTCACTCCTATGAAGAAGAAAAAGAAAGTTTCTGGGTATCATATACAGATTTGATGTCAGCTTTAGTCATAATTTTTGCACTGGTCCTTATGGTTGCAATGTTTAATATGCAATCAAGCTATGAAGAATCAAAAGCTAAAATTGCAGAAAAAGAAGAAGCCTTGAAGAAACAGAATGAGATGATTGAAGAAATAGTTGGGGTAAAAGCAGAAATTATTAGTGAGCTCGTTAAAGCTTTCAAAGACTCAAATTTAAATATGGAAGTAGATAGGCAAACAGGAGCGATTCGTTTTTCTGGTGGCGTTTTTTTTGAATCAAATAGCAGTGAAGTCTCAAATACAGGGGAGTTATATTTACAACAATTTATTCCTAAGTATATTGGGGTTCTTTTATCTGACCAATTTAAAGGAGAAATTGCTCAAATCATAGTGGAAGGGCATACCGATACTGATGGAGGTTATCTTTTTAATCTCAATCTATCTCAAGATCGAGCCCTTTCTGTTGTTCAAAAAATTTATGATCCGGAATTTCCTGATTTCACTCATAAAGAAGATCTTTCAAAAATCATCACAGCTAATGGCCGGTCTTATAGCATGCCGATAAAAAATAAGGATGGCAAAATAAATGCCGATAAATCTAGAAGGGTAGAATTTAAATTCCGACTTAAAGATGATGAGCTTTTAGACAAAATTCAAGATATGGTAAAAGAAGATGCAAAATAGTAATTTCTTTTTCCATTTCACATTTACACCGACTAAACTGAAGACAGAGCGGACGAAAGTTGAGAAAAAGTTTAAAAATATTGAAAAAGATATTGCAACCGGTATAGGGGAGAAGCGTCTACCTGACCTGCTCGAAAGAATAAGATTAACTTCTATTGAAGAACTTCCTTCTTTGGTAGAAGAACTGACAAAAATTGATATACGTATACTTATCTATGAATACCCTTTTGCCAACGAGAGCAAAGCTACCCGCCATAAAATTAATGAAATATTAACAGCTCGTTATACTAGTTTAGTAGGCAGGACAGCCTGGGAGCTTTTCCAACATGATACTTCGGATGAGTTTTTACAAGACTTAATTCGAAATGCATATCAAAAAGAAACCGAGACATTTGTAGGAATGAGTGATGGATTTCTTAAGGTCTTCAAAACAGTTTCTGAAAGCACTAATAGTATTATTGATGGACTGGCCCCTATTTTTCTTAACTCAAAGTTTAGAGCAGTTGAATTGTTAAAAGGATTTAAAGTAAAGGAAGGGTCACTACTTGAAGAAGAAATAACGAAGAAAATGTTCCTGAGAGGACTGCAGGAGAACTTTATAATAAACAGAGATGGAGAAGGCTTCGTTTCTAGTAAGTTGGAGCATTTTCCTACAAATGATTACAAAGAAATGCTTAAAGTATATATAGAACCAAGGGATTTTGATGAATTCCACCCAAGCATTATAAATGATGCAATAAAATTCCGGATAGGTGATCCACGTACAAGAGAAGAGGAATGGAGTTTTCTCTCAAAAGAAGCATTTTCTCAGGTGAAGAGATGGGTATTGAGACAGAACCTAGAAGAAATCTTTGCAGAGGACGCGGATAACAAACGCTTTAACTATTGGAAAAGATTTATTAGATATATGGACGATGTGGAATTACTTAAAGAACCGAAAGTGGCATTTATATATTTTAAACAATTCGTTGTCGTTGAATTTGGGAATATCGGTGCTGCTTATTTTTATCACCGAAAAGGTTTTAAGGAGTATATTCTCCCTCTCAAAAAAGGCTATAAATTCAGAAACACAAGAAGCATATCAACAAGAGAAAGTATGCTAAAAGATAGAAGACCGGAAGTGCAAGGGACCAGGCTTTATATTAACAAATTAGACCATCGAGGAAATTGGGAACCAAAGTTTGAGGAATACATGCAGGTATACCTATATAGCGTAGATTGATGAGGGATAAATTATGCCAAGACTTTTCAATTTTTTACGAAAAGAAAATAAAAATGATATTATCCCGCAAGTTACTATTGAGACCAAAAAGGTAATCGCTGGAATAGAGTATTTGCTAAAACGGGAGAATGTCAAATTAACATTGCCACTTAAGCTATCCATTTTAGAATTAAAAATGCAACAAAGCATTGATTTGCTCGAAATACTAGAAGAGTTATGGCTGGATGAAGCTTTGGTAGAAAGCAATCAAGGATACTTGCTGCCTTATTCAGTTTTTAAAGAACTTCCTTCAGAGGTGAAGGGAGTTCTTGGCATACCTGAACCTGCTACTTTGGAATTGAAGCTTGGCCACGAAGGAGCTGTCGGGTTACAGAATTTCAAATTTGTTTTAGAAAAAAGCTTTGGCCAATGGAAGCATATAGAGAAAAGTGCGCCCCGTATTGGCCCATGGATTAATCTCCACGATGGCACAGAACTTTTAATAGCAGAAGAGCCTTATAATTTAGAGCTTTTAATTGAGGAAATGCCTGATCCGAAAGATAAAAATAAAATCTTTTCTTATGTAGCCGAAATTAGGAATAAAGCGCTTCGAATGAATATTCCTTTGGATGACTATCTTCAAAAGCAGGAATATTTATTTGTAAATGAATTTGATTTAGATATATCCCATGAAGATCAAGAAATAAGCTTTGAACCAAAATATCAATCAGCTGATGAAATTCCAGAAGGCCTTCTGGAAGAAATGAGCAAAAATGCCAGTATCTATGCCGCTGGAAATGATAATAAGAAAGTCTTTGTCCAGCAGGAAGTTCAGCAAAAGGTAAAACAATTAAAGGATTTAGAGCCGGTTAGAGGAACGGATATCCCCAGGTTCATTGAAAATCCGGAGTCTTTTTTGCCTGATATTGAAGATCTTGATCTAACTGCTTTTAGCGAACGAGTTAAAAATCTTGGTATTCAAGTGTACAAGGCTCAGCCTTTCGTGCACGCAAGTGAGAAAGAGCGTGGATGGTTTGAATTGGACCTTGGCTTTAACGTTTTAGACGAAGAGGGCGAAAATCATGGTACGTTTGGTTTTGGAGAGATTGAAAGTCTGATTGAAAAAGCCAAGGAACAAGGTGATCAATACATTGAGTGGAACGGACAATGGCTAAAAGTTCCACAAGATTCTGAGGAATTTTTGAGTTCATCTAAAAAACTCCAAAATGAAGTGGGCGACCTAAATAATGTAGTGGATATTACTAAACTTCCATATGTGCTAGAGATATTTGAGAACATAAATCACCTTGAATTTAATCAGCCTATTTTGGAAGCGCAGCAGCAGCTTAAGGATCTAGATGTTCTAAATCCATTACCACCTTATCCTTTTCAGGCAACCTTAAAGCCTTTTCAGCAGGATGGATTTGTTTGGATGAAATCTCTTCACTTTAGAAGGATCGGAGGGCTTTTAGCAGATGATATGGGGCTGGGAAAGACCATACAAGTAGTCTCATTGCTGTCCTATTTGCATAAAATTGGTCAGCTAACACCTGTCCTGATAGTTGTCCCAAAAACACTGATAGGAAACTGGGAAAAAGAGCTATCAAAGTTTTCTCCGGAGTTGCTCCATTCCTTTTACATTCATACAGGAAGCAACCGTTCAAAAAATCCTTCATTCTTAAAGGGTATTGGAATTACTTTAACCACATACCAAACGCTTGTTAAAGATCAATTGCTTTTTGGCCAGGTTGATTGGCAGGCTGTCATTTGTGATGAAGCGCAGGCAATTAAAAACCCTTCGACTGCAGCCTCCAAAGTGATTAAGGCAATGAAGTCCAGGTTCCGTTTGGCAATGACAGGAACACCAGTTGAAAACAGTTTAAGTGAACTGTGGTCGATTATGGATTATGTCCAGCCGGGATTGCTGGGAAGTCTGAGTGAATTTAAAAAAGAGTTTGTTAACAAGTTGGAAGAGGGAGACCAAGAGGGTAAGGTTGAAGAACTCTTAATGGAGAGGCTTTCAAGAGTGTACAAACGAAGGACTAAATCTAAAGAGTTAGGCGATCAGTTACCTCCAAAGAGCATTGTGGTAAGAGAAGTGCCAATGGGACCTGTCCAAATGGAGCTATATAAAGAAGTAATCACGCTTGTTAAACAAAAAATGTTGAGCGGTTTAGAGGCAATCCAAAAACTAAAAGCATTATCCTCTCATCCCGCATTAATAAACGATAGTTATTTGAACCTGTCAGTTAAAGAAGTACCAAAATTAGAAGAGACAATGAGAATAATAGAGGAAGTCCAGGCAAAAGGGGAAAAGGTACTTATCTTTACAGAATATCTAAACATGCAGCAACTTCTGCGTAGATATATTCGTGAAAAGTTCGAAATAAATCCATTGATTATTAATGGTATGACAGGCAGAAGACAGGAAGTGGTAGATATGTTTAACTCCAAACCAGGTTTTGATGCCATGATCCTTTCGCCAAAAGCGGCAGGAACGGGACTGACTATCACTGCTGCCAACCATGTTATTCATTATACAAGATGGTGGAACCCTGCAGTTGAAAATCAGGCAACAGATCGTGTGTATCGGATTGGACAAGATAAGCCGGTGACCGTCTATTATCCAATCGTTACAGATCAGCAGGGTATATTACGTGAGGGTACCGTAGAACAAATAGTTCATCGAATCTTGGTAGAAAAGCAGGAACTGGCCTCTAGTGTTATAGTGCCGAGTAAGAAGGTCAGGATTGAGGATGAGGTATTGAAGGGAATGCAGGTGCATTAGGACAATACGCTCTGCTTCTTTTAAAGCGACAAGGGCACGGTTCCGTTGTCTCGAAATAAGTAAAGATATGTTGCTTTTGCGTCGTCATAACCGTCCCGCTGTAGCGCTTTTTTTCTATCCATCAGATTATCCTTTAAAACTGCATTTTGTTGAAGAGAACCGTTAACCTAAAAAAGTAATATAGACAAAAAGGGCATGCTAAAGGGAAAATAATCCTGCGAACTTGTTAGAAAGTATTGATTATTGTTGTAAACTGTCATAATATGTAATTGTAACTATTTACCTATAAAGTTATTATTTTATACATCTGGAGGTACAAGGGATGCTAAAAGCAGAAGATTTCTTATTTGAGGAAGTTGAAGAAACAATGATGTTAGCAGAGTATAGTGACGGATGTTCTGGAAGTCGTTCTGATTGTTGTACACGTGTTTGTACTCGTAATGGTCAAGTTGCAACAGAAGCTGAGTGGGGCGCATTTTTAGAGGTTAACTCAGGAGTAGTTCAATATTAATAAATATTGATTAAGAAAGCCTTTTGTATTTATACAAAAGGCTTTCTTATATATTTAGTTAGAATGAATTAGTTTGGGCTTTTAGGGAGGACATTAAGGTATGCTAAAGGAAAAGGATATATTTAAAATTCGAGATGCCGTAGACATATATTTAATTGGTGAAGATATACTTCAAATATACTTTATGAATACGAGAAAGCAACTTCAATTTAAAGCGAATAAATTTACATTACTATTAATCGAATGTATAGATGGGAAAAAGTCTATTTTAGATATTAGGGAAAGACTTGAGGGTAAGACAAATATTGAAATAGATTTAGAAGCTATCAAAAAGGTATTTTCGCTTTTATTTCAAAAGGGAATTATTGTAGAAAATAAACCAAGTCTTCATGCCCCATTTATTTCGGATGAAGTAAAAGAAAGATATGACCGTCAAATTAATTTTTTTGGTGATTTTTTACCAGGAGCTTCTAGAAAATATGAAGCTCAACAAAAAGTTCAGGAATCATGTGTTTTAATTTTCGGATGTGGTTCAGTGGGAGGATGGATGGCTGCTGAATTAGCAATGTGTGGTGTTGAAAACTTCATACTTTTTGACGGAGACATTGTGGAGGAATGTGATATATCACGCCATATATTCTTTAAAGAAAAATATATAGGAATTTCAAAGGTCGATGCTTTAGAGAAGTACTTATTTAATATTAATCCTGAGATTAAAGTTGAGAAGTATCGTGAATTTTTGAAACCTGATACAGACATAATAGAATTAATTAGTAAGTCGGACTTTATTGTTAATACTGCTGATGAGCCTTATATTGGTCATACATCATTAAAAATTTCTCGTGAATGTATTAAACAAAAGAAAGCACATTATATAGCTGGAGGGTTTGATGCACATTTAGCAAGTACAGGGGAGCTAATCATCCCCGGCTTAACTCCATGTGTAGATTGTTATGCAGATTACTTTACTGAGGCGTTAAAAGGTTGGAAACCCAAACCTCATCCAGTAAAAGAACGTTACGAAGAAATTGGTGGGTTATCTAGTATGTCATTGTTTTCTGCAAGCTTTGGCGTGATCGAAATCATTAAGTACATAGCGGGACTAACTGATTTTAAAGCTTACAGTAAATCAAGAGGGGAGTTTCTATATGATACTCTTGATATAAATTATTTATCTGTAGAGAGGGATAAAAAATGTAAAACTTGTGGGGAGATTGTATATGAAGAAGCCTAAAATTAGATCATCTGTTTCTTCAGTGGTTCATGATAATAATGTGATAGAGTTTTTTCTAACGAATACAAGAAGGCAAGTTATGATGAAAGTTCCAAATGAAAATATTATCAAACTTATTTTATCATTAGATGGGATAAGAGATATTGATGAAATTTGCCAAGAATATAATATGGACTCATTAGCTAAAGAAACCATGATTAAGATGTTAAATTTTTTAGAAAGAAAAAATGTGATCATCGATAATGATAAACAATGGAACAAAGAAGAGTACAAACGCTTCAGAAGAGTTTTACATTTTATTGAGGACTATGTTTCAGTATATGAAGAAAAGATAAAAGTATGGAACAACATTAGGAGGTCCCATGTGGTAATTGTGGGCCTTGGTGCCGTAGGAACATGGGTGACTTTTCAACTTGCACAGTCTGGGGTCAAAAGCTTTACATTAATAGATGCTGATAAAGTGGAAAAGACTAATTTGCATAGGCAACTAAGCTTTGGCCTAAATGATGTGGGTAAAAATAAAGTAGATGTTGTGGAACAAAATTTACTAGAAATAGATTCACAAATTTCAGTGAATAAGGTCTATAAATATATTGATGAAACTGGTATAGATGAATATGTTAAAGATGCAAGTTTGGTTATTAATTGTGCAGATAAACCTACAGTTGATCAAACGGCATTGTGGATTGGTGAAAGTTGTATGAAATATCAAATACCACATATTATTGCAGGAGGATATAATTTACATTTATCTTTAATAGGTCAAACGATTATTCCCTTTAAGTCAGCCTGTGTAAAGTGCTTTGAAACTAAGCTATCAGAAATAAATCAAATTGAAACTTCTAATTTAAGGAAGTTATATATAGAGAATCGTAAAATAGGAAGTTTTGGACCTATGTGTGCTATTTCTGCAAGTATAGCTTCAATGGAAGCAATTAAGGTACTAAGCAAAGTTATAAAACCAGCAAATATTAATAGGCGTGGCGAATTTGATATTTATTCTATGGATGTTCAATATATGGGTATTTCACATGATGTTAATTGTGAATGGTGTGGGAAGAATGGAAGATACCTAGAGAAAAGAGGTTAATCGCAGTGAATAATAATGATTTTATTCAAATAAAAGGGGCGAGAACAAATAACTTAAAAAACATCAGTGTTAATATACCTAAAAATCAACTAACAGTAATTACTGGTTTATCAGGATCTGGTAAATCATCCTTGGCTTTTGATACTATTTTTGCAGAAGGGCAAAGGAGATTTATCGAGGCATTATCGTTCAATAATAGGCGGATTTTTGATCAAATGCCAAAACCAGATGTAGATTCTATCCAAGGTTTATCTCCGGCTATTTCCCTAAGTCAAAATAATACTAATAGGAATCCAAAGTCTACGGTTGCAACAATTACAGATATTCACAATTATACTCGACTATTATTCAGTAGGATTGGTAAGGATGATAGTGGTCAAAAGACAAATTTAGAGCCGAAATACTTTTCCTTTAATAGTCCTTATGGTGCATGTAAAGAGTGTAACGGAAGAGGAACTACTTTAGAAGTTGAACCTAGTCTCTTAGTTAATACTACTCTTACTTTAAATGAAGGTTCGATTTTACCTTGGAGTGAAGAAAAAGGTCAGTATTATATAAAACTTTTAGAAAAAGTTTCACAAGATTTAGAAATAGACATGAATAAACCTGTGGGCAACCTTAAAAAAGATATTATTCAGAAGCTTCTTTATGGAATTCCGGATAAAAAATATAAAATTAGTTATAAAAATTATCAGGGGAAATATAGAACACGTACTGTTTTATTTGAAGGTGTCATAAAAGATGTTAAGAAAAAATATAAAGAAACTCCTTCAGATAGCAAGAAAGAAAAATTAAAAAGTTTTATGATTGAAAAAGATTGCCCAGGTTGTCAAGGTTTTAAGCTTAATAAGGACAGTTTAAAGGTCCTTATAGGAGGGCTCAACATAGGAGAAGTTTCTAGCCTATCAGTTGGAAAAGTATTCGATTTCTTTGATAAACAAATATTCAAGTATCTAGACGACGTCGAAAAACAAGTTGCAGATTTAATTATAGATGAGATTAAAAAAAGATTATATTTCATGAAACAAATTGGACTTTCCTATTTATCCTTAAATAGATCAATTTCAACCTTGTCGGGTGGAGAAATTCAAAGGCTGAGATTAGCAAATCAAATTAGTTCTGATATGTCAGGTGTCTTATATGTTTTAGATGAGCCATCTATAGGTCTTCATCAAAGGGATAATGAACGACTAATTGGAATGTTAAAAAGATTGGTGGAAGGTGGCAATACTGTAATAGTAGTAGAGCATGATGAAGAAATAATGATGTCTGCGGATTACCTTATTGATATAGGACCGGAAGCTGGTAATGGTGGAGGGAGAATTCTAGCAATAGGTACTGCGGATGAAGTTAGTAATAATGTTAACTCTTTAACAGGTCAGTATTTATCACATCAAAGAAATATAGAAATACCGAAAAGTAGAAGAAAAGCAAATGGATTTGTAACCATTTATAATTGTAAAGAAAATAATTTAAAAGATATTGATGCAAAGTTTCCTCTAGGGGTTCTAACAGCGGTAACGGGTGTTTCAGGATCTGGAAAAAGTACATTGGTCAATGAGCTACTATTCAAAGCATTATCAGTTGGTACCGGAAAAGGTTATTTAGTCGAACCGAGTGGGTTTAGCAGAATCGAAGGTGTTGATGAAGTTGGAAAAGTTATTCGAGTAACTCAATCACCTATTGGCCGAACACCTCGTTCCACTCCAGCAACATATACTGGTGTATTTGATAATATACGTGATTTATTTGAACAATTATCTAAAGCTAATAAAAAATCTTATAAAAAGAGTGATTTTAGTTTTAATGTCGAGGGTGGACGATGTGATGAATGTAAAGGTGAAGGATATTTAAAATTTGACTTGGGTTTTGTATCTGATCTCTATATTACTTGTCCTGAGTGTAAGGGTAGCAGATATAAAAAGGAAATACTTCAAATCACCTATAAAAGCAAATCAATTGCAGATGTTCTAGAGATGTCTGTGGAAGAAGCATTGGAGTTTTTTAAGGAAGAAGAGAAAATAGTAAGGAAACTTCAAGCACTTGTTGATGTTGGCCTTAGCTATATTAAGCTAGGACAGCCCTCAACTACCTTGTCAGGTGGTGAAGCTCAAAGAATTAAGCTGGCAAGTTATCTCTATCTACAAGATTCTGGAAATGATGTATTTATTTTTGATGAACCAACAACAGGTCTACATGTCCATGATATACAAAGGTTAATATCCATCTTTGATAAATTAGTAAATAGGGGGAATACATTAATCGTAATAGAGCATAACCTGGATGTAATCAAATGTTCCGATTACATAATTGATATAGGTCCCGAAGGTGGGGACGCAGGGGGAAATATCGTTGCGGAGGGAACACCGGAAGAAGTAGCAAAGGTAGATAAATCTTTAACGGGTCAATATTTGAGAACTAAGTTGATAGAAAGATAGTTAGGTGAGCAGCATAGGGAGGTCCCTATGCTCTTTTTGTAAATATTTAATGGAAACGGAAAGTTTATTAGTTCAAGCAGAAGAGGAGATAAAACATCCTATAAATGGATATAAAACCTAATGTTTAAAACTCAACAATAAATGGATACACAAGGAATGGAGGGATGAAGATGAAAATACTGATTATTGGTGGAGATGCGGCAGGTATGAGTGCTGCGATGCAAATGGTCCGGAACAGCTCTGGGCATGAAATCACTGTTTTGGAAAAGGGAGGCGTGTATTCATACGGACAATGTGGTCTGCCTTATGTGATCGGTGGGAAGATTGAGTCCACAGATCTGTTAATCGCGCGCACTCAGTATACTTATAAAGAAAAGTATGGCATTGATGCACGTGTATTTCATGAAGTCCAAAAGTTAGACGTGGAAAATAAAATGGTAAGTGGAATAAACCATAGTAATAGTGAAACGTTTAGCCTTCCATATGACCGCCTTCTGATTGCAACTGGTGTAAGCTCGGTCGTTCCAGAGTGGAAAGGTGTGACACTTCCGGGTATTTTCTCACTAAAAACCATCCCTGATGCAAAAGCGATAATTGATTATCTGGAAAGAGATATAAAGAATGTGACCGTGATTGGTGGCGGATACATTGGGCTTGAAATGGCCGAAAGTTTTGCGGAGCTCGGCAAGAAGGTAACGATCATTGAAAGAAATGAGCAATTAGCCAAAATATTTGATAAAGACATGGCCGAACTGATTCATGAGGAGGCAGGAAAGCAAAACATTGCGTTAAAAATGGGTGAATCCGTGGAAGCATTCTGCGGAAGTGACCATGTGGAATCTGTGAAAACCGATAAAGGAGAATATGAAACAGATTTGGTGCTGGTCGCTGTAGGTGTGAAGCCGAATACTTCCTTTTTAGAAGGAACAGGAATCAAAACAATTGGAAATAGTGCGATCCAGGTAAATGCCTATATGCAAACCAGTATCGAGGATATCTACGCTGCAGGAGATTGTGCCACACAATATCACCGGGTAAAAGAAAAGGATGACCATGTCCCATTGGGAACACATGCCAATAAGCAAGGACAAATCGCCGGATTGAATATGGTTGATGTACATAAAACCTTTAAAGGAATTGTAGGCACTTCCATTATTAAGTTTTTCGATTTAACCCTGGGGAGAACAGGGCTATCAGAAAAAGAGGCAAACATGCTGAATATCCCCTGTGGCTCTGTAACCATTACAGCAACTGATATCGCTGGTTATTATCCCGATGATAAAACAATGAAAGTGAAGCTGGTCTATCATAATGAGACACATAAGGTCCTTGGCGGGCAAATTATTGGAGAAAATGGCGTCGATAAACGGATCGATGTACTAGCGACGGCCATATTCCATTCCATGACCACCGAAGAGCTGCTTGATTTAGATCTGGCGTATGCTCCCCCGTATAATGGGGTGTGGGATCCTATTCAGCAGGCGGCTAGGAGAGTGGAGTAGAAGCATGGGGACGTATCTAGTGCTTCCTTTTTATAATGATTTTTAGTGTGGGAGAGACATAGCGACGGTTCTCGTGTCTCATCCGTGAGCCAGAATAGGTTGATAACTATTGATTGAAAAGGGAAGCAAATAATGTTTCCCTTTTGCTTTGTTCAGAGCGTGCAAGAGGAACCAGCAGCCTATTTCACTGAAATCCTGAAGGTGAAGTTCCAGGAGCGTTATTTTGAAGAGCTTTAAGATTTGCTGGCTTGTTGAGATATTCCATATCATCTCATAATCAGTCCACTTGGAATTCAACTATGTTCTGTGTTCTATCTAAATAAGCAGAGAATGCTTCCCAAAAAGTGCAAATTGCAATAAGTGGGACTGCTGCAATTTCCCTGTAGCCCTTTTTATTTCTTTTTCCTCAGTTTTTGTAAGTACATGGCCATACCTACGTATATGCTTAAGAGTAAAAATATGAATAATGGAGTGGATAGTGAATCCATCGCATCACCTTCTATTTCAAGTCGTGTAACGCAGGGTGAAAAAACAGTAGGAGGACGGCAATAATGGGTACCGACACCAGGAATGCTGCTAATGCATTCTTGTAGTGGATTTTAATGATTGTAAAAGTAATGAGGTTGAATAAGATAGACCACCAGGCGTTCCAGCCGTTTTCATAAATAAATAGACCCTTTGCCTCAAAGAGGTATTCTATGACAGAGAAATATGCTACCCAGATCATAAAATAAAAAAATCCTCGTACCTTACCTTTTGGAAAATACTGAAGATAAAGCATCAATACGACAGGGACAATGAAAAATGTGAAGGTAATTTCGATCAGTGTGTGATTTAACCAAGCTACTGTAACGGCTTTGTACTTCCATAAAGTGTGTTGGTAAAACAGGAAGTTATACAATAAATTACATATTATGTAGAACTGGATCGTAGGGTAGTATTCTTTCCAATTTTTCCATTTAACGAATTTTACTGCAAACACGATATAAACAACAATGACCAATAATAGATACATGACCAAAAACCTCATTAAACTTTTAGTAAAATTATCTCCGAAAAGAGGCTTCCTTAGACTTATGGAAAACAGTGGGATGGAATTCTTGTCCTATTTGGGAGTCGGAATAAAGCTGGATGATGATGCTTAGATAACTTAAGGGAAGCTAAATAAAGCAGGCCCTTTAAATTTAATGGCAGGAGGGATTTTTTTTTACCGTAAGCAGGGATTTTCAGGACACAAGAGCCGTCTCGATGTCCCTCGCTGTCTGGTGCTATGCTGTCACTTGTACTTAATTTCTTTTTCTAATTCATGGAAACTTCTGCTTTAAATGCTTTCCGTGTTGATTTAAACTAAGTTCATTCCAAGTAAAAAGAAATGAAGTGATAATATGAATCTTAAAATACAAATTCCTTTTTTTATTGTCGGACTTATAGTTTTTAGTTACGGTATAGCTGTGGCAATCAAGGTTAAGTACTTAGGGGTCCATCCCTGGGATGTATTGAATATTGCACTTTATGATAAGTTTGGCTTAACGATCGGAACATGGAACGTAATTTTTGGTATCATGTTAGTCCTTATAACTCTTTTGATTGATCGTACTTATGTTAATATTGGCACCTTTATCAATGCATTGATGGTTGGCACATTGGTTGACTTTTTTCTCTGGCTGGATGTTTTGCCCCAGGCTTCGACGCTCATATTTGATGTGTTAGTATTGCTGCTTGCTATTGTGATCATGGGGATTGGAGGAGGAATGTATAATGCTGCCCGGATCGGATCAGGGCCAAGAGACGGATTTATGCTTGCGATTTCAGTTAAGCTAGGGTATTCAATCAGCAGAGTACGAATTATTGTTGAGTGTATGGTGCTGGTGGTTGCCCTATTACTAGGCGGGCCGGTGTTTATTTTCACCTTCATTTATACATTTATCCAGAGTCCTATTTTTCAGGGGTCCTACAAGGTGTGTACGAGATGGATTGAAAAGATTTCTAGCTCAATGAGCAAAAAGGTGATTTCTATGTAATAACAGACGTGTCTATTGCTACTGTTTTTTTAAGGTAGCCAGGAAGCATGGGGACGTACCCAGTGCTTCCTTTTTTGCAGGTAATGATGATGGAAGCGGAAGAAATGTCCACGTGTATCATTGGAACTTTCTTGTAGAAGCATGGGGACGTATCTAGTGCTTCTTCTTCTATCAGGTTAACTACTAAAGAAGGAGCACAGGGTACGTCCCTGTGCTCCTTCTTGTAATGTGGTCAATTGTTTAAAGGGATATCTAAATATTTTTCATATCTTTGCTTTTCAAGGTTTAGTTCATAAACTCTAATAAAATTCACTTCAAAGTTTGGATATGGTGTCAATTCTTTATCTGCTAATTCCTCCATTTCTTTTAGTTCCTTTTTATAGAGTCCAGTAGAAATGTTTCCACCGTATTGTTCTATTCCCAGAGTTAAGTGAGGTACATAGGCATCGAGTTCAAAATACTTTTTTATTAAGTCTTCTGAAGGAGAGATCTCTTGCACTATTTTTTGATGCAATTTCTGTAAATTATTTGAGTTAACACTCAAATATAAAATGTTAGCTCCAAAGTACTGTGGCTTATCAATTGACACTTGAAAAGGCCTGAATTTATCACAGACTTTTCTTACATTGTCTATCCACTTTTTATCTGGGGTTAATCCGCCTTGTGCTTTCAAAGTTATATGAGGCTCAACACCTGATTGGTTAATCCATTTACTTTGAAAATGCTCGATTCGTTCTAAGTATTCTTCTGGTGGGACAATTCCTATAAAATACTCCACTTCCATTCTTCTCTACCCCTATTATTTTCAGTTTTAATAATTCTACCAAAAATTTCAAAACAAACAAATGAAACTATTATTCATAAAACAAGGAGCATGGGGACGTATCTTATGCTTCTTATTTGGTTAACACTAGAGATGGAGCACAGTGTGCGTCCCTGTGCTTCTGAAGAGGCGGCAGAACGGGCCCGCTGTTGCGTTGATTCTATAAAACAGTTAATTGAATAGGTATAGTAGTTAATACAAGACTAGTATTTTTAAGATCCAGATTATTCCTGGCATGGACAGGTCTGGGAAGAGAAGATTTTTGGTAAAGGAGTAGTTATGGATCAAAAAACGATGAATGAACTCATAAAAGCAATGGAACACGCAAAGGCGCATCACCAAGAGTTAGAGAGGAAAAGGGATGAAAAACTCTGGATACAAGTTGATGAACCATACCGGCTGATCGATGCTTTGCCAATGCTGACAAAAAATGAATTAGACAATATCCGTAAGCATCTTGGACTGAGTGGAGTAAGTACCATGAAAAAAGCAGAACTGGCAGTGGAACTGTCTCGTGTAATTCCAACCAGATTCGAGAAGGTTTTATCGATTTTTGACAAGGAAAGGTACGGATTAATAAAAAGGATCATAAAAAATGGGGGAATACTGCCTGTTGATGATCAATTTCCGAGCTTCAAGATTACATCGCTCAGGGATCTTGGAATTGTATATCCTGTCCTAAAGGGTGGGCATAAGCAATTAATGGTGCCGGTGGAAATTATTGATTCATTCGCTGAAATCGATCAAGTCAAGCTGCAGGAAAGCATCCGCCAAAATACAGAGTGGATTCAGCTTGTTCACGGGATGATTTATTATTATGGTGCGATGGAGTCTTCAAAAGTATTGGATAAAATTGAAGCTTTTACGAAGGGCGAAGTGGATATCAGGAAATATTACGATGTCATTGCGGGTGCCAGTGATTATTATCGACGATTAAGGATATTGCCTTATTCCTATGGTGGATATATCGCCGCCGACAGTATTCTTAATACGGAGAGCATAATCAAGGAACACAAGGCGAGACCTGATATTCCATACTATCCGTTTACAAAGGAACAGCTTTTAAAAGCTGGAGAACCGGGGTTCGTTGATAAGTCCCCTGAAATGGTGAAGTTCCTGCAGTTTTTATCAGAGTCATATGACCTGACAGCTGAGGATAAAGACGAGATCGCAGAACAATTGATTGAGTTGATCAACACAGATTCCCAGCCAGCAAAGTTGCTAGAGTATCTGCAAAGCAGATTGGAGATTCCTTCCTTAGAATATTTTGAGCAGCTGACTGCATTCATTATGGAGGTTTACAACCATACTCGCATGTGGGCCTTGAAAGGTTATTTTCCGATAGAATTACGTAAAGAAAGGGAAAAGCATACAAAAGCAAAGTCTGTCTTTCCACTCAATCAGCCGCAAAATGCTTCCAATGTCATCGATATAGCTACAAAGAAGAAGGCAGGACGAAACGATCCCTGCCCATGCGGCAGCGGGGAAAAGTATAAGAAGTGCTGTGGGAGATAACAGAGACTAAGGGACGCAGAAGCATAGGGACGTATCTAATGCTTCCTTGAAGTAAGTTGAAAGAGGTGAAGTGAGAGAATGAATCTTAAAATAAAAGTTCCCTTTTTTTTAGTCGGGCTTTTGCTTTTTAGCTACGGTATAGCTGTGGCCATTAAGGTTAAGTACTTAGGAGTCCACCCGTGGGATGTATTGAATCTTGCACTTTATGATCGGTTTGGTTTGTCAATCGGATCGTGGAGCTTAATTTTTGGTCTCATGTTAGTTCTTGTAACGCTTTTGATTGATCGCAGTTATGTTAATATTGGTACCTTTATTAATGCACTGATGGTAGGCCCGATGGTTGACTTTTTTCTCTGGCTGGATGTTTTGCCCCAGGCTTCCACGCTCTTGGTTGATGTTTTCGTCTTGCTGCTCGGTATTCTGATCATGGGTATTGGTGGGGGAATGTATAACGCCGCTCGAATCGGATCAGGGCCAAGAGACGGATTCATGCTTGCGATTTCAGTTAAGTTCGGGTATTCAATCAGCAGAGTGCGAATGATTGTTGAGAGTATTGTGCTGGTGGTTGCCCTTGTACTGGGCGGGCCGGTCTTTATTTTCACCTTCATTTATACGTTTATCCAGAGTCCTATTTTCCAGGCTGCCTACAAGGCATGTACAAGATTAATAGAAAAGTTGACTAGCACAAATAAAAAGGCAATTTCTATGTAATAACAGGGGAAGGAAGGAAGCACGGGGACGTACCCAGTGCTTCCTTTTTTGCTGCTAATGATGATGGAAGCAGAAGAAACGTCCCCGTGCTTCTTTGAAACTTTCTTGTATATTCCTTCGTAATCTATACAAAGGGAATTGATGGGGTGGAACAGTTGAAGTTTTATGTTTCCAGAATTTATTTGTTTGTCATACTGGTTTTGTTTACTCCTTTAGTGGTTGTGATTGGGGAGGATATTTATTCAAGTGTAGGGGTTGAAATGACTGGGCGGCTTTGGGCGAGGCTGATTGTTCTATTATTAGGTGAGCTGTTTTTCTTATATGGGGTTGTTTTTTCGTTTAAACAATTAATTAATCCAACATTGCTAATAACTGTGACAGAAACAGGTGTAATTATTGATCGAGATAGAAGAAATATTGAAATTGGATGGGAAGATATAGAATCATATATGCTCTGCGGAAAGCCTGGCGCAGGCGGCGTTGCTTATTTTTATATCTTCCTGAAAGATGGAATAGGCTCTCCAGCTACTCCTAAGCAGATTAAGATTGAATATCATTTTATGAAAAATAAACAAAAACTGAAAGCAGCCTTCGACGAAAAGAAAATCAAAGAACTTCCAGCTGATTATGAAGCCGTAAAAAACATCAAATGAAGAAGCACGGGGACGTACCCAGTGCTTCCTTCTTTGCTGCAAATGATGATGGAAGCACAAGAAACGCCCCCGTGCTCCATGGAAGCAGAAGATACGTCCCCGTGCTCCATGGAAGCAGAAGATACGTCCCCGTGCTTCGCCGTCTGCCTTCATTCAGCCGATTTTCTTTTAACGTTTGCCAGCTTCAATCGGCTTTCGGGCAGACTTGGAATATCGTTCATGCTGTAGCTTAAGTCCTGCTTCGGGACTGTATAACTTAAATGATTGACGAGGTAATCCACCGCTACCCTGAGAATGTCCAGGGTCAGCCACTCTCCCGCACAGCGATGGCCGATCTCATATTCTCCTCCGCCTTGAGGGATGAAATCAAACGGGCTGCCGGACCATGAGAGAAAACGGTCGGGAGCAAATACTTCGGGCTGATCCCATTCTTCCGGATGATGGTTGGTGCCGTATAAATCCAGGAGGGTGAGGGTGTCTTTTTTAAACTTATAGCCCTTCCATTCGAAATCCTGCTTCACTCGCGCAGCCACAAAAGGAAAGAACGGATAGAAACGACGCACTTCCTGAATGAAGCGCTGTTGCTCGTCCTTTCCGCCATTTTTCACTTTCGCGGCTTCCTCTGGATGTTCATACACAGCCAGAGCAGTGAAATCTATATAGACAGAGATCGCGACAATTGGCCGGAGCAAATTTAACAGTTCAACAGCCACAACAGCTGAATCCAGCAATTCACCATTAGGATCTTTATGAAAAGAAAACTGATAAAGAGCCCGCTGCTCATCAGGATGAATTTCTTTTGCACGGACCTTGTCTACTAATTCTTCGAGCCATTCTTCTGCTTTTGAGCGGGACTGCCGTGCCTGCCAGTGCTTCCAGCCCATACTCGCCGCACCTTCAAACATGACGCCCAGTTCGTCTGTCCACTTCTTCAATTCATCATTTTGAAGCGGGACTCCTGTCCACTCGAAGGCTGTTTCCGTCAGCATTTGTTTCGCTTCATTGTAAAGGATGATTTCCTCCTCGGCTTCCCACCTTTTGCTATAACGATCTAACTTTTCGGCAAAGATGGCCTGTATGTCATGAAGGGACTCCTTTGACATCAGGGACATAAACATCGCTTTTCTGTTCAAATGAGGCTCGCCGTCCAGACCTTGGATGCCACCTACACCAAATAAAGTTTTTTGGACGAGTTTAGGGGCTGCATTTTCCCGTTTGAAACTGTCATTGTCATAAAAAATCTCCGCCGCTTCTTTTCCAATCAGGCAAATGCCGGTTTCCCCCAAAAGGTTTGTTTCAAAAACTGGAGAGTCATACTTATCACTCCGGTTCATTATGTATTGATAGCCTTCCCTGAGGAGGCGGAAGTTTTCAAGCAATCCTGTCTCCTTTGGCATTTCTTTATGCTCTTTCATTTCTCTTCCCCCTTTATGCTAGGATCATCTTTTCTATATACCACATCTTGAAGCAGCCAAACGGTGTCCTTTGGCTGGTTCTTGGTCATGAATTTCATCCAGCATTTGGGTATAGAATGTACCGTTATCGCTAAAGACAAATTAGAAATTTATGCTTGCGGTCTTTTTCTAGCAGGCAACTACGCTACGGCAGATGCTGGAACAAATGCCTCGTATGCTGATTATGCTTACGTGACTTCGAGAAAGTAATGAAGTGTCAGCAACTGGCTTGGTGCAAGTGGCTTCCCCGTGTTCCTTATTTCAGTGCTATAGATAAAAGTGGACCGGAGCAGTTAGTTTGAAGCACCAGTCTCAAAAATGAGAGTCCACAGCTGAGCTCAAATTTACAAAAAAAGTTCACAAATTTAAAATTGACTTTACAATTTTGACGGAATATACTTAGAAGTGTTAAGACCTAAAACGTTTTCGGAAAATGTTTTTATAGTAATAAAAGCGTTCCAAGTCTATACCATATTATCAACAGCAGAAAAAGGAAGCAGTGGGTACGTCCCCTTGCTTCAGCTAGATGCACACCCGTGCTTCTGGGAAAATATTTTTTTAGTGTTTTACGAAAACGTTTTCTGCAAGCGTTATCAATTTTACAACGAGATTTGACGGATAGAGGAAGCGTTTTATTTTTTTAGACCAAATCTAAAACGTTTTCGACAGGAGGTTTTGTTTTATGATGGATTATTCTTTAGGTAAAGGTGAGTTTGAAAACTGGGTTGTTTCGGATGTAGCTTTCTCGGCTGACACTCTTGGCAAGACAGAGGCTATTATGTATCTTGGCAATGGGTATATGGGGCTTCGGTCAGCTGCTGAGGAACCGTATCTGCAGGAAACGAGGAATTTGTTCATTGCGGGGACCTTTAACAAGTTCGATTTGAATGAAGTGACTGAGCTGCCTAACATCGCAGACATCACCAGGATGAATATCAGGGTTGACGGTGAGCGTTTCAGTTTGGAATTCGGCACTGTGAAAGATTATGTTAAACAGCTAAACTTAAAAACTGCTGAACTATCAAGAAGTTTTGAATGGACATCGCCAAAAGGGAAAGCGCTTCGTTTCCACTTTAGAAGATTCGTCTCACTGGATAATCTTCACTTAGTCGGCATGAAGATGGAGGTAGAGTCGCTTACGCACCCGGTTTCGATTTCATTTGATTCAGGCATCGATTCACAGATGACAAACTCCGGAGTCCAGCACTTCCATGAAGGTGACAGGAGAATTTTTGATAAGAAATTCGTCCAGCTGGTGCAAACTACGACTGAATCAAAAGTAGATATTGTGCTGAACACGGTCCATGATGTTACTGTAAATGGCAGTAAAACCGATGTTGAGCCGATAATGGGTATGGATCGCCGGAAAGTTTGGCTTCAATACAGCCTGGAGCTGCAGCCCGGTGACACTCTGGCTATGGAGAAACTGACAACCATTCATACCAGCCGTGATAAAGAATATGCTGCACAAGAATATCAACTTGAATTATTGCGTGAAAAGTCGATGGAAAATCTTCGCAAAGCTTCTTCAAAAAGATATGAAAATGTATATAAGGAGCATGTTGCTGCTTGGGATGCAAAAGTTTGGAGCAAGTACAACTTTACGGTAAACAGCGAAGATCCATTTGATGCACTGGCTTTGAGGTTTGCCATCTATCATTTGACGGTGATGACACCAGCACATGATGAGCGAATGGGAATAGGGGCAAAAGCTTTAAGCGGTGAGGGCTATAAAGGCCACTCATTCTGGGATACTGAAGTGTTCATCCTTCCATTCTTCATCTATTCTAATCCAGAAGTGGCAAGATCCCTTCTGAAATACCGCTACCTCGGCCTTGTAGGGGCTGGGAAAAAGGCGGCAGAGAATGGATATGAGGGAGCTATGTATCCATGGGAAGCGGCCTGGCCGACAGATGGCGAAGTAACGCCAGTCTGGGGAGCTGTCGATATTGTGACAGGCAAGCAGACCAAAATCTGGTCAGGATTTATTGAACAGCATATTACCTCAGATATTGCATTTGCTGTTTGGCAATATTATAAAATCACGAATGACCAGGAGTTCATGGATCACTACGGCTACGAAATCATTTTTGATACAGCTCGATTCTGGGCAAGCCGACTGGAGTGGAATGAGCAGAAGCAGGAGTACCATATCAATAATGTTGTTGGGCCAGATGAGTATAAAGAGCATGTTGACAACAACGCATTTACAAACCATATGGCTCACTTCAATATAAGCCTGGCAATGAAATACTATGATGAGTTGAAAGAAACGAATCCGGCAATTCTCGGTGGTCTGGAAGATAAGCTTAGCCTGACAGATTCATATAAATCATGGGAAGAAAAAATCGGGAATATTTATCTGCCTCAGCCGCGAAAAGAAGATATGGTGATTCCTCAGGATGATACTTACCTGAACAAGAAGGTCATCAATCTTGAAAAATATAAGAACCAGTCAAAAGTAGGCACACTATTTCATGACTATAATCTCGATCAGGTAAATGAAATTCAGGTTTCCAAGCAGGCAGACATCATGATCCTGTTCCTGATGCTTGAAAATAGATTCAGCCATGAAGTGAAGCAGGCAAACTTTGATTATTATGAGCCAAAAACGCTGCATGATTCATCGCTTAGCCTATCAACACATGCCATCCTTGCAAACGACCTGGGCAGAGAAGAAATGGCTTACTCATTGTTCAGGAGAGCAGCGGAAATTGACTTGGGTCCTGCCATGAATTCATCTGACCATGGTGTCCACGCAGCATCGCTTGGCGGCATCTGGCAATCTGTCGTCCTAGGATTCGGCGGAGTAAGAATGGTTGATGGAAAGTTGAGAATCAATCCAAGATTGCCAAAGCACTGGAATGACTTAAGCTTTACAATCAACTGGCAGGGCAGCCAGCTGCAGCTGTACATGGATCATTCTACATTGACCATAAAAACGGAAAAAGAAGTCTCTTTAGTTATTGAAGTATTTGGACAGAAGTATGAAGTAACAGGTGAAACAAAGATAAATTATATAAACCAAAATGTGGAGGTTTAAAGCTATGAAAAAGTTAGCGGTATTTGCACTGGCAACATCCTTGATGGTTGGACTTTCAGCATGCAGTTCTTCGTCGGAGAAGACTGACAATGCGAAAGGCGGAGACGAAATAACCTTGGCAGTATGGGGTTCTTCACCAGCTGAGACAAAAGCACTTGAAGCAACAATTGACAGCTTTGAGAAGGCTTCAGGCAAAGATGTGAAGGTGGAAGTAATCCAGGATAATTTCCAGGATGCCCTGACTGCACGTTTTGCAGCGAAAAATGCTCCGGATGTATTCTATATGGAAGCTTTCGCAGCACCTAAGTTCATCAAGAGTGGTGTCCTCGCAGACATTTCAAAAGAAGCAAAGAACCAGGAAGATTTCTATGAGCCTCTGATTGATTCGTTCAAAGGGGAAGATGGAAAGCTATACGCTCTGCCGAAAGACTATTCAACTTTATCACTATATGTGAATACGGACCTATTAACAAAGGCAGGATTCAAGGTTGAAGATATCCCTTCTGACTGGGAAGGACTTCTCGGATTCTCTGAGAAAGTACAGGCAAAATTGGATAAAGGCCAGGCTGCAATGGTATTTGATAACACAATGGCACGTCACCTTAGTGCTATGATTGCAAGCGGCTTAAATCCGGTAACAGAGGATGGAAAAGCAGATTTCACTTCCAGCCCTGAAGCAATTTCCTATCTTGAATCTCTTGTAGAAGGACAGGACAAAGGCTATCTGGCAAATCCAAAGACGGATCTTGGTGTTGACTGGGCAGGCGCAGCATTTGGTACGAATAAAGCGGTCTTCATGATTGAAGGAAACTGGGTATTGAGCGCCTTGAAAACAGATTACAGTGACGTCAAATATCAGGTTCTTCCAGCCCCTACGGTTAATGGAAAAGAGCAAACAATGACCTTTACTGTTGGCTATGCAATTGCCAAAGATTCAGAGAACAAAGAAACAGCAGCTGAATTCATTAACTATATGACTGGTGATGGCCTGAAACAATGGAGCGAAGGTTCTGGAACTCTTCCTCCACGAATCTCTACAGCGGAAGAAATGAAGGTTAATGAAGATTCAGTTCTGAAAGCGCATGTTGAAGGTGCAGAGTATGGAACTGTTTGGTCTTCAGGTGTGAACCTGCCAGTTATTTCACAGGCATTCGATAACCAGTTCATGGCTGCACTGAACGGTGATAAGTCAGTTGAGCAGGCGATGAAGGATGCGGAAAAAGAAGCAAATGATGAAATTGCCCGCCAGGAATAAAAAGGATACGATTTTCAGCAGGAAAGCTTAAAAGATTGTACTAAGCAGGGGGCTTTAGTGCCCCCTTTCTTTATTAAGGAATCTAATTTACAAGTTTTACAGTTAGTTCGAGTGTCATTAGTTTTTGCTGCTTCACATGGATTGTTGCTGTTTAAGGCGGATCCCTATTGAAAGGATAGGAGCTTATGAAGTTCCTGGTCAGACAGCGAAGAATGGAACGAAAACAAAAATTTAAAAAGAATAGAGCCTACTTAAAGAGGTGAACGAAATGAACAGCAAACGCCTTCACAATCTTCAAGGGTATTCCTTTATGATGCCTGCCCTTCTAGCCATCCTTTTCTTTACGATCGTCCCAGTCGTTTATGCTTTTTTCCTGATGTTTTTCAAGGTTGATATGCTTGCGGGGACAAGGAATTTCATTGGTTTGGATAACTTTCGAAAAATATTCGAAGACCCAAAGTTCTGGGCTTCATTCTATAATACATTCCGATATGTATTGGTCGTAGTCCCAATACAGACGATCATTGCATTGGCTCTTGCAGCATTATTGAATAATAAAGTTAAATTCAGCCGCGGCTTCCTGACGGTCATGTTCATTCCGACCTTGACGTCATCTTCTGCTATGACTTTGATTTTTATGTGGCTGTTTAACAATAACGGGCTTGTCGTCAATACAATCGAGGACCTGTTTGGCATAAGGCTGGAATTCTTGACCAATCCTAGTCTGGCATTGACGGTCATTATGATCATGAATATTTTTTCAACAGTCCCACACTTCATGATCGTATTTCTATCAGGCTTGCAGGATATCCCTGAAAGCTTATACGAGGCAGCTTCGCTTGATGGTGCTTCGGCATTTAAACAATTCCGCCATGTCACTGTCCCACAGTTAATGCCAATCACTTTTTATGTTGTGACGATGGGATTGGTTGGCTGCTTCCAGATATTTGACCAGGCATTTATTTTATCGAATGGTACAGGCGGACCGCAAAACTCAACGCTGACATTCTCCCTCTATATTTATCAGCTGGCATTCAACAGCAATGATATGGGACGCGCCACGGCACTGGCATTTGTCCTGGGAGCGATTATCTTCACCGTAACTTACATTGTAAACAAACTACTCAAAGCTGATGAGGTGAATGGGTGATGAGAAATAGGAAAAGCAGTAAAATGAAGGCGATTGTGTATGCTTTGCTTATAGGGTATTCACTTTTGACCCTTGCCCCGTTTCTTTGGAGTATTTTGACTTCCTTTAAGACAACAGCGGAAATTGCAAGCGGCGGTACTTTTTTTCCACAGGAATGGAGCACTGCCGGCTATGAAAAAGTATTTGATTCACAGCTTCCAACATGGGTAATGAATTCACTGATCGTAGCTCTCGTAACCACTCTGATCAATCTCGTGGTCAACACGATGGCTGGATACGCACTCGCACGAATTGATTTCCGAGGCCGAAAAGCTCTGTTCAGCGCTCTGTTGGCTTTGATTATGATTCCGTCACAGGTAACCATGATCCCATTGTATATTGTGGTTTCGAAACTGGGCTTGGTGGACAGCCATTGGTCTATTATCCTTACGACGATGTTCAATATTGCCTATATTTTCATGATGCGCCAGTTCTTTGTCAACTTCCCGAGGGATGTGGAGGAAGCGGCAACGATGGATGGGCTGTCCCGGATCGGAACGTTCTTTCGGATTGTCCTCCCAAATGCCAAGGCAGCGGTTGCTACGCAGGCAGTATTTGTTTTCATGGGAGTATGGAATGAATTCATGAAACCGCTCCTGTTCATTTCAAGCCCAGACCGTTACATGCTCACACAGGGATTGAACGCGCTGGCAAAACAATTCAGGAATGCTACTGCATGGGATGTCATCATGGCAGGATCGCTGATTTCGATCATCCCGATTTTCATTATCTATATCATTCTGAATAAATACTTCATTCAGACGAATAATCAGACAGCAGGCGTGAAATAAATCGTTAAAGGAGAACGGAAATTGAATTTAAAAGCAGTTATTTTCGACTTGGATGGCGTGATCACTGATACCGCGGAATGGCATTTCCTCGCATGGAGGGAATTGGCGAGCAGTATCGGGATCAGCTTCGACAGAGAATTCAATGAGGAATTAAAGGGTATTAGCCGGATGGAAAGCCTTGAGCGGATCCTTGAACTGGGCGGAATCGCACATACCTTTACTGAAAAAGAGAAACTGGAGCTTGCACATCGTAAAAATGAGCACTATGTCCGCCTCTTGGCTCAAATGACACCGGAGAATATCTTTCCGGGGATCAGAAGTTTTCTTGATGAACTGAAGAACAATCAAATCAAGATTGGGCTGGCTTCTGCAAGCAAGAACGCCCCATCCATTCTTGATGCCTTGCAGATAACAGACTATTTCCAAGTGGTGGTCGATCCCGGTGAAGTCGCACAGGGCAAACCCGCACCTGATATTTTCCTTGCAGCAGCAGAGAAGCTATCAGTCAATCCGCTTGATTGTGCTGGGATTGAGGACTCGGTTGCAGGATTGCAGTCCATTCGCGATGCCGGGATGTTCTCTGTTGGGGTAGGTACCTTGGAAATCATGAAAGCAGCAGGAGCCGATCTAGTCCTTGGCAGCACAGCAGAATTAACACTGGAACGATTGAGCAGTATGTTCAACTCAAGATCACAGTGATGATTGACAGAGAGTTAGGCGTCTTTGATAATCAAGGAAAAGGGAACAGCAGGAGATGGTTTGTAGATGGCTACTATTAAAGATGTGGCTAAAAAAGCAGGGGTATCGGTCAGCATGGTCTCAAAGGCTTTTAATGATTACCCTGATATTAGTGAAAAAACAAAAAAGCTGATTCTAGAAGTTGCGAAGGAGTTGGACTATTCTCCTAATCTGGTTGCGAAAAATTTGTCATCCAAGAAACAGAATACCATCGGCCTGATCACTTCAGGTTTTTTTGAGAGTGGCATCAAAGACAACACGAACTCCTTCCAGCTTTTTAAAGGTGTTTATGCAGCGGTGGAACAATCCCAGCATGAACTGGCGATCTACATGATCGATTCGCAAAAGCAGAAGCAGAAAAGCTATGCAGCCTTTTGCAAGGAACGGAATATAGGCGGGGCAGTTTTGTCAGGTATCCGAATTGATGATCCCTTCTTTCTTGAACTGATCGATTCTAATATACCTTGTGTTGTCTTGGATGTGAAATTAGAGAAAGAAAGCGCATTAGTGGGGTCCGTGTCTATCGACAATTTCGAAGCCAGCAAAGAGATAGCTCGTTACCTGCTGGAGCGGAACCATAAAGACATTGTCATCGTCGCTGGCAAGGCAGAAGCGTGGGTGAACGCAGAACGGCTGTCTGGCGTTAAGGAAGCATTACGCGAACAGGGATTCGAACTAGGTGAAGAAAATATCATCCATGGCGATTTTTCCGAGGAAAAGGCGTACCAAACGACAAAAGAACTTTTACAGCAAAAAGCTCCTACTGCGTTTTTATGCTTCAGTGACCTTATGGCATTGGGTGTCATGAAAGCGGTTAAGGAGAAAGGCCTTAGAATCCCTGAAGATGTTTCCGTAACGGGATTCGATGGAATATTAATCAGTGAGTTTACGCAGCCTCCGCTTACAACCATCCAGCAGGATTTTTTTGAAATGGGAAAGCAGACGGCACTGCTGCTCCAAAAGATCATGAATGATGAGAAAACCGACAGGAATGTCACGGTTGATCATCTGTTCATCGAGCGTGAGAGTGTGTCGAATTGTACAAAATGAGTGTAAACATACCCAGGATTACGATGCAGACCGGTTTTGGTCTCCATCTTTTTTCTTTATCTGAGAGGTTGTAAAGGAGGAAGCATGTTGTTTCATTTCGATAGAAGTGTTGATTTTATGGATAAAGTGAATGATGTTTTGACAGTTGGTGAGATCCTGATCGATATGATATCCGAAGAATACGAGGAAAACGGCCAATCCAATGTTTACCGGAAATTCTTTGGAGGATCTCCAGCCAATATCGCGATGAATGTAAAAAAGCTCGGGATCAATTCGCGTGTTGCCTCTTCAGTCGGGGAGGACCGATTAGGAAGGTTCCTGACTCATCACCTGCAGGATGAAGGTATTGATCCATCACTTATCCAAACATCGGCGGATCAATCAACCAGCATGGTGGTCGTCACGAAGAGTAAAGGTACACCTGAACCGATATTTTATCGGGATGCTGATTATCATTTAGAGTATTCACCGAAACTAGAGGAAGCTTTGGTGAATACGAAGATATTCCATTTTTCATGCTGGCCTATTTCCAGGATTCCTGCGAGGACTACGATTGAACGGTTAATTGAAAAAGCAAAGGAAAATGGGATTTTAGTAGGTTTTGACCCTAATTATCACCCAATGATCTGGCCAAAGGATGAGGACGGGTTGTCCTATATCAAGTCGATTATCAGCATGTCGGATATTGTGAAACCGTCAGAAGATGACGCTGAACGATTGTTTGGCAAGGATACCCCGGAAAAGCAGATCAGCAAGTTCCTGAATCTTGGGGCTAAATTAGTGATCATGACACTCGGAAAAGATGGAGCTATTGTTTCGAATGGCAGTGAAACGGTTTCGATTCCATCCCTCGCAGAAGAAGTGGTTGATACTACGGGTGCAGGGGATGCCTTTTGGTCAGGGTTTTATACCGGGTTGGTCAAAGGAGAAACTGTTCGTGATGCACTGAAAATCGGTTCTGCCGTCAGCGCCTACAAGCTCAGGCACACAGGAGCTGTTGTAGATTTGCCAGCAGTGGAAGAGCTGAAACGATTATACAAAGTTGAGGAGGGTCTTATCGATGGGAGTGAAAAATAAAGTTCAGTTAATTACATATCCCGATTCCCTGGGGGGTGACCTCAAAACATTGAATGAAGTGTTAACAACACATTTCTCCGATGTATTCACAGGCGGAGTGCACATCTTGCCGCCATTTCCTTCTTCAGGAGACAGAGGGTTTGCACCGCTTACCTATCTGGACATAGAACCGAAGTTTGGCACATGGGAGGATATCAAAAGGATTGGCGAGAATTTTGATATACTCGTTGATCTGATGGTAAACCATATTTCCCAGAAGTCTGAGTATTTCCAGGACTTTATGAAAAAAGGTCGCCGTTCTAGGTATGCTGATCTGTTCATTACGCTTGATAAAATCTGGGAAGACGGCAAGCCAGTCCAGGAGGATATCGACAAAATGTTCCTGCGCCGCCCGCTTCCTTACTCCACTTTTACCATAGAAGAAACCGGCGGGGAAGAAACAGTATGGACAACATTCGGGAAGACTGATCCATCAGAACAGATCGACCTTGATATCAAGTCGGAGCAGGTTAGGCAGCTGCTTCGAGCGTTCTTTGAGAACTTTAAAAATAATAATGTGAAAATAGTCCGTCTTGATGCGGTTGGCTATATCGTGAAAAAGTTAGGGACAAGCTGTTTCTTTGTTGAGCCGGAAATTTATGAATTCCTGGACTGGATCAGGGAGCTTGTTCAATCATTAGATATCGAACTGCTTCCTGAGGTTCATTCACACTATTCCATCCAGTATAAGCTCGCGGAACATGGCTTCTGGATCTACGATTTCATTTTGCCATACAGAGTCCTTGATACTTTGGTGAACAAATCAAGCAGGGACTTGAAGGCTTACCTGAAGGATCGCCCGCATAAGCAATTCACGATGCTGGATTGCCATGATGGAATCCCTGTGAAGCCGGATTTGGATGACTTGATTGATACGAAAGAAGCGAGGAAGCTGGTCGATGTTGCTCTCGAGCGCGGCTCAAATCTCAGCTTGATTATGAGTGACGAGCATAAGGCTGAGGATGGGTTCGATGTCCATCAGATCAGGTGCTCCTACTATTCGGTCCTTAATTCAGACGATGATGCCTACCTCGCAGCAAGGGCAATCCAATTGTTCACACCAGGTATCCCTCAGATCTATTATGTCGGCCTGCTGGCAGGGGAAAATGACGTCGAGCAAGTTGAGAAAACTGGAGAAGGGCGCGAAATCAACCGCCATAACTATACACTGGATGAAATTGAGCAATCACTCGAAAAAGAAGCAGTCCAAAGGCTTCTTACCCTGATAAGATTCAGGAATGAATACGATGCGTTCAACGGAACCTTCGAAGTACTGGATTCTCAGGATGATGAAATCCGGCTTTCATGGGAGAAAGAAGATAAGCATTGCCAGCTGTATATAGACCTTAAAACAAACGAGACCATCATCAATTATATTGATGAGAATGGAAAAACAGTTAATTATGCAGTATAAGGACAGAGACATGGGTACGGTTCTTGTGTCTCGTACGGCTGTCGGGATATAGGGGGAGGAGCGTAGAGTTGCTTTGCGCTTCTTCTGTTTTTTTTAAAAGAAGAGGGGAAGATACGGATGAAAAAAGTTTGGTGGAAGGAAGCTGTTGTCTACCAGGTATACTGGCGAAGCTTTTACGATACAGATGGTGATGGCTACGGAGATCTCCAGGGCGTCATCGATAAATTGGATTATATTAAAGAACTCGGGATTGATGTGATTTGGATCAACCCTTTCTATGAATCTCCTGATGTTGATAATGGCTATGACATTTCTGACTACCAGTCCGTGATGTCAAGAGCAGGAGATATGGCCACTTTTGACCGTTTGCTTGATGCTGTGCACAAACGAGGTATGAAGCTGATCATCGACCTTGTCATAAACCATACGTCCGACCAGCATCCCTGGTTTTTGGAGTCGCGCTCTTCAAAGGACAACCCGAAGCGGGATTATTATATTTGGAAAAAAGAAAAGAATAACTGGCGGTCATATTTCACTCCGTCTGCATGGGAGTTTGATGACCAAACGGGAGAGTACTATTTCCATTCATTCGCGACAGAGCAGCCTGATTTGAACTGGGAAAATCCAAATGTCCGGGAAGAAATCTATCAAATGATGCATTTTTGGCTGAAAAAAGGAATCGATGGTTTCCGGATGGATGTCATCAATTTGCTGGCAAAGATCGATGGTTTCCCGTATGCGGATAATCCGCAGGATATCTCCTACTTAGGCAATAATCCAGGAATTCATGACTACTTGAAAGAAATGCATGAACAGGTTTTGCAGCATTATGATGTATTCACCGTTGGAGAAATACCATTTGTCACACCAGAGGAAGGTGTTTTGTATGTCGGTGAGGACCGGAACGAGCTTCATACCCTCTTCCATTTCGAGGTTTGTGATTATATGGCTGCATGGGATATGAAGAAATTTAAAGAGATACAAAAGAGATGGTATGAAGGCATGTGGGGAAAAGGCTGGAACTCGCAGTTCTTAAACAACCATGACCATACAAGATTGGTAACAAGGTTCGGCAATGATGCGGCTTACCGGGTGGAATGTGCTAAATGCTTTGCAGTCCTGCTGCATACTTTGCCAGGCATGCCATATGTTTATCAAGGCGAAGAGATTGGAATGACCGGCGTCCGGTTCGATTCAATCGACGATTACAATGATATTGCAATGAAGAATAAGTATAAGGAGGAAGTTGAAAAAGGGGGAGATCCTGAACAAGTTCTTGAAAGTCTGCGCCTTCTCTCCCGTGATAATTCAAGAACCCCGGTTCAGTGGAATGCATCGGAAAACGCCGGCTTCACCACAGGTCAGCCATGGATCAAAGTCAATCCGAACTACAAAGAAATCAATGTTGAGCAAGCACTTGCCGATCCAGACTCCGTATTCCATTTCTATAAAAAGCTTATCCAGCTCCGCAAAGAAAACGAAATAATGATCTACGGAACCTATGAAACTTTATTAGACGATCATGAAGAGATCTATGCTTTTACACGAGAACTCGAAAACGAACGCTGGCTCGTGATGTTGAATATATCAGACAGCCATACCCAGTTCGACCTGCCTAATCAATATAACCTTAAGCCAAGCGAGCTCGTATTAGGGAACTATCCAGTTGAAAAATCAGAACCTACCACTTCTATATCGATGAAGCCCTATGAAGCAAGGATTTATCGGATTCGTTAATCAGAGAGCACGGGGACTGCCGGGAGCACGGGGACGTACCTGGTGCTTCCATTTTTGCTGCTAATAATTATGGAAGCAGAAGAAACGTCCCCGTGCTTTATTGCTGTCTCATTTTGCATTATAATCCCTAAGACTCTTAAACCGCTTCTTCTTCTTCTTCATATACTTCTCGTTAAGAACCAATACTTTCCGGTTCTCTGTAGCTGCATATTTACGGTAAACGATTTTATATTTTTCGAATGTGAGGTGTCCAAGGAAGTAAACAGGAAGGGTGATGGCCAAAAGAATGATTGCACTCTTAATGAAGTGAAACTGATGGCCAGCTACATAGATCGTAATGACTGCCTGGGATGCGAAAGCGACGGTCAGGGTGATTAGCACGTTAAAGATATGGAAGACGAATACTTCTTTTTCCTCGCGAAACATCCGCTCCAGTTCATTTTTAAAAGTGAGGGTTATGAATACTGATATCACAATGAATACAAGGGAAACAAAATACGTAAACACAGTCACCATATTGCCTGGCCTCCTCCATCAATAATCCCCTTTTTAAGCATTGTAACACAACAGTGAAGCACGGGGACGTAGCTGGTGCTTCTGTCTTGAGGCGAGGATGGAAGCAGGAGAAACGTCCCCGTGCTCCCGCGTCAACCGGCACACAAGATTACATACTTTTCCTGTTCTTGAGCAACATAAAAAGAAAATACCACCAGTAAAAACTCAGGAGGTAAGCCATGAGAGATAATAAAGAAAGAAATAAGACTACGGACAATAGAAACAATGTCCAAAGCGAAGAGTCATTCGAGATTAGCGAAACTGGTTACGGGCTGGAATCGGTTGAAAAGGGTACTGATTTCGCAGCGGGAGATAGCAATACTTCTCCTGGCTGTGGCGGGCTTTAAAAGAAGGAGTGCAGCATAGGTTGTTAGGGGCTTAGCTTTTTAAAAGGTTAAGCCCTCTTATTATTCTGGTTGGCCTCTTGCCATATGGAAGCAAGAGATACGTCCCCATGCATCTGGAAGCAAGAGATACGTCCCCATGCTTCGGCCACTTGCGACATGAGCACAAGAAACGTCCCCGTGCTTCTGCAAAATGGAAGCAGTAGATACGTCCCCATGCTTCGAGGCTTGAGAAGCGTCCCTGTGCTTCTAATATGGTAGAATGGCTTGCAAAGGTTTTGAGTTTACATAAGGAGGAGTCTGGAATGAGAAAGCTGCCTATTAATGAAAATGGTTTTAATGCTTCGGAGCTTGTTTTTGGCTGCATGGGGCTTGGGGGAAGCTGGGATGATCAGCCGATTGAGCCGGCACATGTGAAGCAGGCGCATGAGGCGGTGGAAGCGGCGCTGGCTTCAGGAATCAATATGTTTGACCATGCTGATATTTATACAAGGGGTAAGGCGGAGAAGGTCTTCGGACAGGTTTTAAAAGAAAGGCCTGGGCTTCGTGATGAAATCATCATCCAGTCGAAGTGCGGCATTCGTTTCGCTGAGCAGGAGTCTGGACTGCCAGGAAGGTATGATTTTTCAAAATCGTACATTCTTAATAGTGTGGATGGCATTCTTTCAAGGCTTGGAATCGAGCACCTGGATATCCTGTTGTTGCACCGTCCTGATCCGTTGATGGAGCCAAGCGAGGTTGGAGAAGCATTCCGTCAGCTCAAGGCTTCCGGCAAGGTGCGTTCGTTCGGTGTTTCGAATATGAGTGCAGGACAAATGCGCTTGCTGCAGCAGCATATGGATGAAAAAATCATCGTCAACCAACTGGAAATGAGCCTGCATAAAATTGGCTGGCTCGACACGGGTGTCCATGTCAATCAGGAAGCTGCACGCCAAAACGTCTTCCCGGAAGGAACGCTGGAGTATTGCCAGATGGAGAATATCCAGATTCAATCATGGGGCTCGCTTGCAAAAGGGCTCTATTCCGGAAAAAACATTGAAAATGAAAGCGAAAGTGTCAAGAACACGGCAGCATTGGTACAAAAGCTCGCCGAGGAGAAGCAAACGACAACAGAAGCCATCGTTCTTGCGTGGCTGATGAGGCATCCTGCTGGCATTCAGCCTGTCATAGGCACGGTAAATCCTGACCGGATCAAGGCTAGCGCTGATGCAGTCAATGTCACTCTGACCCGTGACGAATGGTATACATTGTATGTGAGCTCACGTGGTGTTAACCTGCCTTAATGCTTTGATACGGGGACGTGTCCATGCGTCCCCATCCTCTTATCTTCCTTCCATTACAATCCACGTTCCCTACTTAAAAGCTTCTTCGTTACAACGGTAACCCCAAAGAGAATTAGAACAATAGCAGACAATCCGAACATCAATTGCGGTGCAGATAATGAAAGCCTCTCAGCCAGCACTACTGAGTATGCAAGCAACGTTGCCGTTAGGAACTTTGAGATCGAGGCAATGAGCAAGAACTTTTTTGGAGATACCTGCCCAATGCCTGCTCCTACACAGATGATTTCATCTGGGAGAATCGGAATGATAAACAGCAGGAACATAATCAGGGTTTCATTTTTTGCAACATAATGCTGGTATTTTTCCAGCTGCTCAGCCTTGATGAACCTGGATATGAATTTCCTTCCACCGTATCTGGCGGCAAAAAACATGGTTGAAATCCCAAGGAGTGTTCCTGGAAAAGCAACGGCTGCGGCAACGGCGGGCCCGAATACCGCGCTCGCACCCGGGATGGTAACAGCTTCCGGAATCGGAAGGAGGATCGGCTGGGCGAAACTGATGAAAAAGAAAATATATTTCGCGGCTTCCAGATGTTCTTTTAACAAACCTTCAAATCCATACGCATCGGTAAAAACCATTACTTTTGTTACATAAAAAATTGCCAAAACCAGCAGTAATACTGCACCAAAATAAAACAGGATCATCCTATTTATTTTTAAAAGATGGTTCCGCTTCGTCATTATGAAAAATCCATCTGCTGCTAAAACCAGGAGCAGAGCACTTAAATAAATCACTTTAAAAAGTGGCAGGACTGTAGGCAGTTGAAACAATACAAAATAAATAGACACTATGCTTATAAACAGATGCAGAATCCATTCCTGCACTTCTACTCTATGTGAGACCAAGTCAATTCTCCTTTATGATTTTTGCTTGTGTTTACAGTATAGGGAAGGCGCAGAGTGGAATCGTCACGCTTAGGTTTGAAATTGCTGTAGGACCTGGGGCTGATGAAGCGGGAACTGAAAGGAAGGCTGGCATTCTTTAATGTCACACGCTAATTACTAGCGGATGACCGTCGCTGTAGCTAAAGCGATTTTAAAAAAGTAAAGGATTAACCACGGTTTTGTGGAATATGTTTTTTACTAAACTTAAAAGCGAATCCATCTCTGAAAGGATTGTGGAAAATTGAGATTAAGATACTTGTTCGGAAGTGTCATCATTGTCCCTTTCTTGCCATTTTTATATTTTCAAGGGAAAAGAGTCAGGGCCAGTACACCCGTGTTGCCAGAAGCGGAAGGATGTACGGGCTGTGTTAGGCTGGAGGGAGATAGGGAGTTTCGTATCATTTTCCTTGGAGAGAGTTCGATTGCCGGTGTGGGGGTTGATCATCATGAAGAGGGGTTCGCTGGTGCTTTTTCAAGAGAATTAGCAGCAAAAATGAATGCGACGGTTCATTGGGAAGTGTATGCCAAAAGCGGCTATACGCTAAAGAAGGTGACTGAAAGGATCGTCCCGGGGATTCCTGATCAGAAGGTGGACCTGGTAGTGGTAGGCCTTGGTGCAAATGATGCCTTTACTCTGAATAATCCATGGTCCTGGCAAAAGCAATCTGAAAAGCTGGTTTCCGGTTTGAGGTCTAAATTTGAGGATGTGCCAATCGTGTTTGGCAATATGCCGCCGATTAAAGACTTTCCGGCATTTCCATTTTTAATGAGAGTTTTCATCGGCAATTTGGTTGATATATTGGGAAATGAGCTGCTGACTACAGCTTCAAAATTTGATGGAGTCCATTACAGTGATGCGAAAATGAGGGTAAAGGATTGGAAAGCAAAATTTAATGTGGAGGATAGGGCTTTTTTTAGCGATGGGGTCCATCCCTCAAAGCTTACCTATGAGTTGTGGGCTAGTGAATTATCCGCATTTGTTTGGGAGAGAGAAAAGCTGTGGAACAGGGACATGTCAGGTGCCCGATGAAAACCCCGAAGCAAGGGGACGTACCTGGTGCTTCTTTTTCTATGAACTTCTAGAGGGCAAGCCAGTCTCATTCACTCTTTTAAAATAGTCAATTCTTGTCAACTATTCGAACCTTCTTATAATATAGAAATGTTACGTTACACAAAAAGAGGGATGTTTGTGGGGAAAATAAAGAGAAGGCAAAAGCCAACTGTAAAGAAACACGGAAGCGAATATTTAAAAATGGCTTTTGGTGATGAGTATTATTTTAACGAGAAGAAGGTAAACTTTTCTTTTGCCTGGAAACACCCCATTCTAACGTGCTTTATGGGAATTAAGTATATCTTTCCTAACTTCTATATGATGTCGACACCTTCTTATATGAAAGCGTATGGATGGGGCTTATACATGTGGGTTCTGTATTTACAGCTGATGCTGCTGTTTGCGTCTGGAGAAATCGTAGGATTCATCATCAATAACCAATTTACGTTCAATGAGTGGGATGATGGTTTAGTTTATGTATTTGCAGGTCCTTTTTTATTCATGTTTGCCATGTTCTCTGCTTTTAGGTTGGTCATTTTCATCCTAGAATGGATCCGCTTATTCAAGAAAGATAGCAAACTATTATACGGAATAAGTGCTTTCCTCTTTTACGGTTTCATACTTTTGATGGTAGCCGGGCAGGTGACCGGGGAAATAAACGGATGAGAGGGACAGGAACACGGGGACGGTTCTGGCGTTCCACAAAACGTGGAAAATGCATTTTAGTGAAAGATCACTGGAATATCAGGGGTTGTTCTTTTTCTTGTCAATTAGTAACTTAAGGAGTTGGATGAGACGATGGGCGATAAAATAATCAAATGGGGAATCTTAGGGACCGGTTTAATAGCAAGTGCGTTCGCGAGGGATTTAAACTTTGCTGGGAATGCGGAAAAGACTGCTGTTGGCTCACGTACTAAAGAGAGTGCTGAAAAGTTTGCGGAAGAGCATGGGATTGAGCGTGCGTATGGCAGCTACGAAGACCTGGTACAGGACCCGGATGTCGATGCCATTTATATTGCCACGCCACACCCTTTTCATAAGGACAATGTATTGGCATGTCTTCGTGCTGGCAAGGCTGTGCTTTGCGAGAAGCCTTTTACCATAAACAGTGAAGAGCTAGAAGAGATCATTCAAGTTGCAAGAGAGAAGAAGGTTTTCATGATGGAAGCAATGTGGACACGCTTCTTGCCTGCAATTGTTAAAGCCAGGGAATGGATTGACAGTGGAAAAATTGGCGAAGTCCTTTTAGTAAAAGCGGATTTTGGCTACCGTGCAGCCTGGGACCCAGAATGGCGATTGCTTAATCCCGCGCTTGGGGGAGGAGCGTTGCTTGATCTAGGAATCTACCCGGTATCATTCGCCTCCATGATTTTTGGAACAAACCCGGAGAAGATCATGAGTACTGCTCACATTGGTGAAACGGGCGTTGATGAACAGTTTTCTATTATCATATCCTACCCTTCAGGAAAAACCGCCACCCTTAATGGCGCCTTACGAGTGGGGTTAACGAACGAAGCTTACATACATGGAACAGAAGGATACATCCGGATTCCCTCCTTCTCCAGCGCAAAGTCAGCAACCTTGTATCAGGATGGCGAAGAAGCAGAAACATTTCATGACGACAGACAATCCGCTGGTTATGCGTTTGAAATAGAAGAAGTAGGCAGATGCCTGAATCAAGGACTGTTAGAAAGCCCCGTCATACCGTTGGACGAATCATTAAAAATCATGAAAATGATGGACGAAATCCGAGCACAGTGGGGATTCAAATATCCATTTGAGTGAAGCACGGGGACGTACCTGGTGCTTCTTTTTTTGATACAGGGGAGCGGAAGCGCAGGGGCGTACCCAGTGCTTCCTTTTTGAAACATGGAAGCAGAAGATACGTCCCCGTGCTCCCATTCTAGCAGCTTATCGGTTTGTTCTTTACAGGTGAAGACAATCTGATCATTGTGGAGGGCTGGCCGTATTTCATTGATTCGTCAATAAAGGATTCTAAGGTTTGAACCGATCTTGTCGTTAGTTTTACAACAAAGTTGTATTGCCCTGCCAGGCGGTGACATTCCGATACCTCTGGGTGATCCTTGCAAAACTGGATGAACTGGTCACATTTTGTATTGGCATAGAGGATGATCGCCATGATTGGTTTTTCAATTTTTTCGGCATTGATCACCGCTCTGTAACCCTCGATTACCCCTTTATCTTCTAACTTCTTTACTCTTTCATTCACTGCTGGAGTAGATAATCCAACTTTTTTTCCTAACTCTGTAAAGGAGATACGAGCATTCTCCTGCAAATGAAAAATGATATCATGGTCGATTTCATCCATATTTAACACCTCTTTTAATTATTAAGTGAAACGAGTGAAATACAATGAATATTAAGGTATTTATGTAAAATACAGTAATTAATTCATGTAAGAAATGCAATGGGTAAAATAAAATATTATTTAGAAACAAGAAAAATATGTAAAATCTAGGAGGCGGTGAATATGGCTTTATTAATGAAAACAGAGTGTGAAAAGTGCACGAAAACAATACAGGAAACTGAATTTGCCTATATTTGTGTGCATGAATGTACTTTCTGCCAAGGCTGCACAGAAGATATGGCACATACTTGGGCCAAACTGCGGAGGAGAACTAGTGCAGAGGCCGAGGAGGACAGGAGCAGTCATCAGCTGTCCATTATAATCGAAACGAATATCAGGAGGTGTTCTAATGGAAGACAAAGCGTTAATTGTTGTTGATGTCCAAAAAGCATTTGAAGATAAAAAATGGGGGGAAAGAAATAACCCTGAGGCCGAAGAGAACATCTCAAAATTATTAGGTTTTTGGAGAAAAAACGGTTGGAAGGTCATATTTATTCAGCATTTGAATGAGAACCCACAATCAGTTTTTCATCCTGGCGGGGAAGGCTTCAAGATTAAAGAAATCGTTAGGCCGCTGGTTAATGAACTAGTCTTAACAAAAACGGTGAACAGTGCGTTTATTGGAACGGATTTAGAAGAAATCTTAAGGACGACTGAACTCAACACTGTGGTGATCACTGGACTCACTACACAACATTGTGTGTCTACGACGACTAGAATGAGTGGGAACTTAGGCTTCAAAACTTATCTTGTATCAGACGCCATCGCTGCTTTTGAACTTTACGACCATAATGGTAAACATTATTCAGCAGAGGAAATCCATAATGTATCTTTAGCTACCCTTCATGAGGAATTCGCAACCATCCTTTCAACGGAACAATTGATTGCTCATTTCGGGCAATAGGAAAAGGGGAGGGTTCCATTGGGAAGCACGGGGACGTACCTTGTGCTTCTTTTTTCGTCTAATGGGAGCAAAAGATACGTCCACATGCTTCAGGGGAACACATTTGAGTGAAGCATAGGGACGTACCCAGTGCTTCTTTTTTTTGTGATGGAAGCAGTAGATACGTCCCCGTGCTTCAGTTAGGACAAGATCCGTTTTTCTCCTTCAATGGCCTGGATGGGGTCGATGTTTTGGGTAAATTCGAGTGTGCCCATGTATTCCCCGTCTTCATCGCGAACAGCGAAATATCGGATGTACACGTATTTGTCCCCGAACCTGATCCAGAAATCTTCCGTATCTTTTTTGCCGGATTTGAAGTCTGCCAGCAACTCTTCAACCACATGGACGCTGCGTGGCGGGTGGCAGTTTTGGACGGTGCGGCCAATGACTGCTTTTGTCCGCGCGAAGATTCTCTCTTTTCCATGGGAGAAATAGCGGACGACATCATCCTGGTCAATGAAGGTGAGATCGACAGGCAGGTGATTCATGAGCAGCTCGAGCTGCTTCAAGGAAAGGATGCCCGTCTCCATTTTGATATAGCCCTCAGAAATGGCGTTTGCGTCAATCGCCTTACGGGCAGGTTTCCATTCCTGTACAGCTTCTATCAGACAATAGCCGATCTCGTCACTTTCACGGGCGATTTTTACCCATTCATCTTCCGTAAAGTTTTGTACGGCCATCGGGAAGAGGATGTTTTCTTCTCTGTAAATCATTTCACTTACTTCTCTGAGGACAAAGTGGATTTCTTGGGCCACTCCATTTTTGTCCCCAGCATACTTGGCAAGCTTCTGCTTTGCCAGCTTGATTCCATCCCGAATGAAATCATCGATCCGCCACATATTTGTCGTTGGACCATAAATACCGTACTTTTCCAGATAGGGGAAGATTAAGTTCTCCTTACGGCTGTAGTGCTTATCCAAGTCATAGAGCAGATTGCAATCCTCCAGTAAAAGATTGATATTTTCACCACTGTCTTCTAATATAAATTGCTCAAGGTGAACCTGAAGCCTGTTTTGTAAAAGCTTTTCGATTTCACGGTTTTCCAGTTCGAATGTATGGACCGGATGTCCAGGCTGGTTTTCTGGTCTTTTAACGGAATAATCTTCTTCAATTGCCCCTTTAAAAATGGAGGAGTGGGCGTCATACAGCCGCTTCATGTCATCCACAGAAAGGTCTCCCTCCTCGTGCTGAAGCTGAGATATCTCCTCAATCGTTATTTTTCCAATAAGAGCGTCAAAATGAGCTTTGACCTCTTGTGGATTTTTCCCATCATGCAAATCTTTGAAAAGCTGTTTCAAGATTACCTTTCGTTTTGTGGAATCTATAGCTTTCAATTCACGATTATTGATTATTTCGCTCATAACTATGCTCCTTCCAGAGTTTAAAAACAGATGTAATTGGATTGATAATGCTTCTCAGGATAAAAGTAACACGGTGCAGAAAAATTAGTAGTGATGTAAATCATTTAATTGGTTCTTAAGAAGAATATTTCTGAAGGAAGCACAGGGACGTACCCAGTGCTTCTTTCTTATGTAATGGAAGCGGGAGATACGTCCCCGTGCTTCATGGAAGCAGTAGATAAGTCTCCATGCTCCCAGTCCCCGTGCTCCCAAACGGCCCCTGTGCTTCTGAAGGATTATTGATAAATTAATAGAATTAAATTTATTAGTACTTGTTTTAGGGAGGTTTTGATTTTTGTGAATGGCTTGACGGGTGAATTTCATCTTTTTGTGAATAGGAGTTTGAGGCTGTTGCGGGAGAATTATGTTTTTCCTGATGTAGCGGAGGAGATTTGCAGCCTTTTGGAGGAGCGGATGAGGGATGGCCGCTATTTTGATGCTGAGAGCTACGAGGATTTCAAGAAGCTTTTTGAAGAAGATATCCAATCGATTAATTATGATAAGCATTTGCATATCTGGCTGCAGGGGGAGGGTGCGGATGATTCTGAGGAAGTGATGGCTGAGTACAAGCGGGTTGCCGAGAAGAATAATTATGGCTTTCATAAGGTGGAGCGCCTTTCTGGGAATATTGGATACATTGATTTGCGGGTTTTTTATGATATGGATAGTGTGCCGGAGGCTTCTGAGACGGGGATTCATGCGATGAATTTAGTGGCTCACACGGATGCTCTGATCATTGATTTGCGGAAGAATATCGGTGGGAGTCCTTATATGGTGGCACTGATTGCCTCTTATCTTTTAAAAGAGCCAACCCAAATCGAGAGCTTTTATAACCGCAGCGATAATAAGACGTCCCAGGTGTGGACGCAGCCATATGTGCCAGGGAAACTATATCTCGATAAGCCGGTATTCATTTTAACGAGCATGAAGACTTTTTCCGCGGGGGAGCTGTTTGCTTATGCCATGAAGCATCTCGGCCGGGCGGTTGTCATCGGTGAAAGCACGGGTGGCGGTGCCCAGCCAGGCAACTATCATCAGGTCACGCCGAAATTGCGGCTATTCATTCCATCCGGTAGATCCATCAGCCCCTTTACTGGCCATAACTGGGAAGGCGAGGGAGTCCAGCCGGATTACGAGACAACCGCAGAAGAAGCGCTGTCAGTTGCCCAGCAGAAAGCATTGGATGCAATTAAAGAAAAATACAAAGACCAGCCAGAGTTTGGGTTTTTGTTTAAGGATTAAAGTGGAAGCACGGGGATGTGGAACATGGGGACTGTTCTCGCGTTCCAACTGGAACAAGAGAACCGTCCCCGTGTTCCTGAGGAGGGAAAAGAATGAAGGTCGAGGCACTAACAAATGAGCATATTGGAGACTTTGTAGCATACTGTAAAAAACACCGTAGGGAACTGGATGATTCTTTTTTGTATGATGAGGATTTGCAGAGTTTTAAGGTTGATGCGGAGAATCCAACTTATCTATTGACTGACGCAAGTGGAGAAATAAAGGGAGCTGTCTCTCTAATTCTCGATGACTATCATCGAAGAGGGAAAAGGGCAAGGTTGCGGATTTTTCATTGTGAGTCGGATGACGCGCAAAGCTATGAGAAGCTGTTTGCGGAGATTTTGAAGCATACAGATTCATTGGATCATGTTTTTCTATTTGTACCCCTGCTCAATCAAATATTGCAGGATGTTATGCAGAAGCTGAAGTTTGATGTGGAAAGGTACACATTTTTGCTGGTCAGAGGGGATTTGGAAGTACAGGAACCTGCCATTCCAGAAGGATTTGAGATTAGGAGTTTCAGGCCGGGAGTGGATGAGGATGCCTGGTGTAAGGTCAGGAATGCAGCGTTCTCGACTCTGAAGGGCAGTGAGACACCGATTACACCGGATATGGTCGCGAAAATGCCTTCGGAATCTGATTATCTTGAGGGCGGAATGATGATCCTTTTTGAAAACGACCAGCCAGTTGGAGTCGTGAGAGGCGCGGACGATGAATATGAAGGTTCACCGATTATGAATATCGGACCCCTGGCCATTTTACCAGAGTTTCAGGGGAAGGGATTAGGCAGGGCTCTCTTAAGAGCATCGATCAAGTTTTCGAAGGAAAAAGGATACGAAAAATGCGTGTTGTGCGTGAATGCCGACAATGAACAGGCTAAGGCTCTCTACCTGCAGGAAGGGTTCGAGCAGGTGGAAGGGGTCGTGTGCTATCGGTATGAACTAGGGGGAAATGAGTAACTTGGCATTTTTTTAAAAAGATGGGGGATTGATGGGATGATCAGGCTGGTGAAGTATGAAGATCTTATGCTCTTTAAAAAAGATGTAATGAGCTTTTTGGAACAGGATGAAGTGGTCAACAACCTACCGTTGGGTTTGCTGCAATCGATCGATAAAACCCCTTTGTTGATGGCTGTTGTGCTTAAGGATGAAGAAATATCCTTGACCATGCTTCAAACCCTGCCGAGCAAGATCATTTTATCCAAAGCTGCCTCTTTTTCACCTGACGAGGTCCAATCGATCGCAGAACAGATGCATCAGTCGTTTGAGAGTATTCCTGGTCTTATTGGGGACAGGAAGCTGGTTGTTGAACTCTCTGGGCACCTTTCAAGTCGAAGAGGGGTGTCATCAACCGTGGAAATGAATCAGGGCTTATACAAACTGGAAAAAGTGAAGCGGAAGATCGTTTCACAAGGGAAGCTTCGGGCGTTAAGGGAAGATGATTCTTTTTTAAAAGAGTGGGTGTATGAATTTTGCAAGGATGCGAACCTGCCGATTGCAATGGATGAAGCGGACGCCAAAGCCAGTGAGTTGGTTCGGAAAGGAAACGTGATGGGATGGGAAGTTGGCGGGGAGATTGTTTCCATGGCCAATGCAACAAGACCGACGAAAAGGAACATAACCGTCAATTTTGTCTACACACCCGTCAAGCATAGAAAGAAAGGCTTTGCTTCTGATTGCGTCGCAACCCTCTCGCAAATGATGTTAGATCAAGGCTACCAATCAACGAGTCTTTATACCGATCTCAGCAATCCCACCTCCAATAAAATCTATCAGGAAATTGGGTATGAGATGGTTGCCGATGCAGTTTTAATGGGGTTGGGAGAAAAGCCCGGTTGATAAATCAATCAGAAGCCAGAGACGGTACTAGGAAGGGCACGAGGAAATTCTCGTGCCCTGATCTTTTTCATAACGAAAGTAAAAAATATAAAGATAAGATAAAAGAAATGATAATGTTTGTTAATATTCTGTCAATTAACCATTTTTTAAAATGAAAAAATGTATGATGGGACTGTAGTAAAAAATTTGATCTATTGAGGGAGGAATTCAAGTGAAAGATTTCAAAAAATGGCTTATGACTTTCATGGCAGCATTGATGGTAACATTCGTAGCTACAGGCTGCAGCAGCGAAGATTCTGACAATCCCGACACTGAAGAAAATCAAGAAGAAGATACTACTGAAACCGAAGAATAAAGTAAGTGGGGCATGGCAAGGTCTGAGACCACTAAAAAAGCACCATTAAGTTAATCTTTGTTTCCGGGCTGTTTTTAAAGGTGGGTAGAGCAGGCCATTTTGGAGGATAGGATTATTGCCTATCCTCTTTAAATTTATCGCTAAAACAGTGAATGTTGCTTGTAAGACCAAGCTTAGTAGACCGGAGCTCTCGGCATAATCTAACTCGCTGACATTTTGTACTCAATGCCGGATTGATCGCATTAATGCAGACCAAGAAGCAAGTTTGAACCAAGAAGAGGGTATCTGTTTTTTAAAAATATTATTATTGGCAAAAAAAGATAGAGGAAGTGTGTTTGAGTTACCAAAAAGAACCGGAAAAGTATTTGACATTGTACTCATACAAAAAAAGCCAAACCGCAAAGGGCTTGGCTTATCAAATTTATTTTATACTAACAGAAACAGGAGTAATATCAAGAACGGCATTCACAAAAGAATAGTCGTCTTTACCGCCATCTTTGTAACCCCAGAATCCTTCCGTTTCTTCTGTTTTTCTGAATGTCAGCTCGACACCTTTTCCTTGGTCGAATGCATAGCTCCTGACTTCTTTTTCTCCGCTATTATCAACAAGGTTGTATGAGATGAACTTGCTTAATGTTCCATGTGGCGTCAGAACGCCGGAGTGAGGTGCTGCATGATAGTCTCCGTACTCGTAGCCGGCTGTGCTTACTTTATGGTCACTGATCGCGAATTCCTTCGTTTGCAGATCAATCGAGTCGCCTTCTGCTAGTGATGATAAGTGAATGTTCTTGTATTCACTCTGGACGTTTGGATTGGTTTTTGCATTGGATAGATCAACTACTGTCACTCCTGCCCGTCCGACTACTTCGATTTTCTTCTCGCCATTGCGGACAATCATGGCTGTATCTTCATCAATTCCATATGAGAGCTGATTGCGGTCACCCTTTTCGTAAGCTGTTGCAATCAGTCTGCCAAGGCGGGCTTTGTTGTCAAAATGCTGGTCGATGAGTCCGTATTGGAAGAAGCCAAGTCCGCGCTCGAGATAGCCTGGACCGCCCTCCTGCTGCTGCATGCCATCGTAGGTGTCAGTGAATCCTTTTGCAAGAGTGTCAAGGCTGCCTCCTCCAGCAAGCATGATATCGCTCATAATCGCAGCTCCGGCACTCGTTCCTCCAAGGACTGCACCCTCTTTATAGACGTCCCAGATGGCAGTTAATGCCTTGGATTCAGACTGGTCAGCGTTAAACATAGCTTTCGTGATTTTTGTCTGATCTCCGCCGACAAACCAGATGGCATCGAGTTCTTTGATTCGTGCATATGTTTCATCTGTGTTTTTCAGTGCTTCCCATTGTGCTGCATCATTTTGGGGAGTATCTTTGTAATTTGAAACGGTGATTGGCAGGATATGAATATTTTCTTCTTTGACTCCATAACGGATCAGATCCTTTTTAAACAGATTGGATGAGCTTAACGATCCGCTCGCTGCCGGGACAATTCCGAATTCAGCATCCGTTTTTTCCTTTTGCCAGGTCAATGAACGATTGGTAAACCGACGCGTTTGTTGATCCAAGAGCACCGCCGGCAATGACCAGATTCCCTTTGATGTCCTCATGATCCTGCCTTGTTGGAACAGCAAAATTAGAAGGTTTATAGTCTTTGAATGCCTGATCGTCCTTCGTAAAATCGACACTCACTGGTGAGACATCCATTCTGACCTTCACGATTGAATAGTCATCCTTTTGCCCGTCCTGATAGCCCCAGTAGCCATTCGTTCCATCCGTTTTGCTGAAGGTTAAAGCAAAACCTTTGCCTTCGCTGTCATATAAGTAGCTTTTCACTGAATCAGTTGATTCATTGTCAACGAGGGAGTAGGAAAGATATGGTTTGAGTCTTCCATAGGACGTTAAAACACCTGTAGCATCAAGCGGTTTAAATGAATAATATTCGTAGCCTTTTGTATCCAGCTTGTCACTTCTGAAGGTAAAAGCTCTTGTTGTTAAATCAATCTGATCACCGGGTGACAAAAAGCTGAGCTCTACATGGTTCACCGGATGCAGATTCTTGCCCGCCGGCTTTGCCTTGCTTGTATCAACAACCGTTACGCCCCCGCGGCCGGCAATTTCTGCTGTTTTTGCCTGATTGTCTACGATTAACGCTGTATCTTCGTCAATTCCGTATGAATAATTTGCTTCCTTTTGTTTTTCATATTTCACTGCAGCTGCTGCCAGACGTCCCAGTCTTGCGCGCTCGTCGAAGTGCTGGTCAACGATGCCGAATTGAAAAAATCCAAGTCCTTTTTCAATGTAAACAGGTGCATATTCTTGATCTGGGTCAGTTTCGTCTTTCGTTGTGAATTCACCTCTGAGGCCGCCAAGGCTGTCGCCGCCTGTAATCATGACATCACTCATGATGGCAGCGCCGGCGCTTGTCCCTCCGATGACTGCACCCTCTTTATAGATATCCCAGATGGCCTCAAGTGCTTTTGTCCGTTTTCCATGTCCTTGATAAAGAGTGCTGGTGATCTTGAGCTGATCTCCGCCGACAAACCAAATGGCCGATAGATCTTTAATTTGAGCGGCAACGGCTTTTTTATTTACATTTGCCTTCCACTTCTCTTCATTAAAGTCTGTGTCGCTGAAATCATGGTTAGAGATGGGGAGAATTTCAACATTTTCTGGATTTACACCGTATTTGACAAGGTCTGCTTTAAATTCATTCGATGATTTTAATTTTCCGCTTGCTGCAGGTATGATTCCAATTTTAGCGTTTTTTGCACCACCCGCACGTTCAATAAAAGCATCATAAACGGCTTTGTTGCTGCTTCCTAAAGATCCTCCGGCAATGACAAGACTTCCGCTGATCTCCTCCTTGCCGGCTTCAGCCGGAATACTGAAGCTTGACGCCAGAAGACAGACAGCTGCAAGCATACTGATACGTTTCTTCACTCCTATTCCTCCTTTAAAGTTGATCGTTCTTTTCAAGACAGGCCGACTTACATTTTATGTTTCAAAGGTGCCCTTAATAAGAGGGACTCCTTTTTCAACCATCACTCTTCCTTTGGCAATGACCGTGTCAATCGCAAGAGATTCCTTATCAAGCAGGACAAGATCTGCATCAAGCTGTTCACGGATTTCGCCTTTTTTCTTCAGCTTTAGAATCCGGGCGGGGTTTGAGGTAATGACCTGCAGTGCTGTCTCCAAATCCACTCCTTCATCAAGAACAGCCGATCTTACCTCCTCATATAGGGAAGACACTTTTCCGACCTGCAGCCCGGCAAAATCCCCGTTTTCATCAAAATAGGGAAGGCTTGCCTGACCGTCTGATGAAAAGGTGATTTGAGTAACAGGTACCCCTTTTTCCAGCATCAGTCTCAAGCCCCGGCTGCATTTCACTTCTCCCTCTTCAAGGAAGAGGGGGATTGTGCTCGTGGTGAGGTCCACATATCCGCCAATTTCTGCATAGCGGATGCCTTCTTCAAACAGCTCCTGATTCCGGTTAATATGAGTAGGATGAAAATGATGGACAGGTATATCCGTTTTCTCGGCGATTTCAAAAAGAAGGTCGAGTTTACGTTCGCTGTCACCGACATGGATTTCAAGCACGCCTGCTTTTCCGGTGATCAAACCGCCGTTTCTTGCGGCAGCCGCTATTTTGGCAAGCTCTTCAAATGTCGGCTCTGAGGAACGGTGATCAGCTATCGCAATCTCTCCAACCCCGATGATTTTATCTATGAAAATAAGATCCTCTTCAATTTTTCCAGTCAGCGTTTTTACAGGGATTTGGTAGGAGCCTGTGTGCAGATACGCTGTGATGCCTTCCTCTTCCAGGGCATGAGCTTTTGCAAGCAGACTTTCAATTCTTCTAGTTGTTCCATCTGTTCCAAGTACTCCTACTACTGTTGTCACACCGGCTTTAGTGGCATCTGTCAAGTTGAGCTCAGGGGTGCGGGTTTTAAAACCGCCTTCTCCGCCTCCGCCAATTAGATGGACGTGTGAATCGATGAAGCCCGGAACAAGAAGTTTCCCTGTGCCATCGATCACTTGAACGGGCAATGATGATAGATCCAGGTCAATCCTGTCTTGGATGCAGCCGATTTTATCTGCCGTGAGGAGAACGTCTTTTTTGCCTAAATAGTGCGGCGCATAAACTTCGGAATTTTTTATGAGTGTAAGCAATGGTAAACCTCCTGTTTATCTGGGATGATCCGGGTTTCTAAAAGGGTCCATAGTTGATTAAATGAGCAATCACAACGGCTGCGAGGCCAATCAGATATTGAATGAAAACAAGCGGAAGCACCCACTTTGCCCACTTTGTCCATGGAATGCCGGCAATCGCAAGGCCAGCCATCAGCGTACCGGCTGTCGGGAAGATAATATTTCCGATTCCATCTGCAAACGAGAAGGAGAGAACAGCTGTCTGACGCGTAATATCTAGCAAATCTGCAAGCGGCGTCATGATTGGCATGGTGAGCATCGCGTGTCCGCTGCCTGAAGCCAGGATGAAATGGATGAAAGCCTGGAAATTGTACATTACGACCACACTCCAGAAAGCAGGAATATGCTTAAGTGTTTCGGAAACACCATAAAGCATGGGGTCAATAATGTGTCCTTCATTCAAAACGACAAGTGTTGCTCTCGACACCCCGATAATCAATGCTCCGCCAATTAATAGGGAAGACCCTTCGACAAATGATTTCGCTATCTGGTCTGCCGAAAGTCTGCCGATAATTCCGATTAGGATCGTTAAAACAACAAAAAGAGCGGCAATTTCCGTAATATACCATTGGTATTTAATCACTCCAAAAGCAAGCACAACGTAGTTAAGAAGGAAGGCGGCTAAGATCAGCTTATGCTTCTTTTCAAGCTTTTCCTTTGATTGAAGAAGGACATCCGCTTCTTCTCTTGAGTATTTTCCGAAGAAACCTTTTGACGGGTCCTTCTTCACTTTCATGGCATGACGGTAAACGAAAATCACCGATACTCCATAGACAATTACGAATAAAATCAGTCTGTATCCCATTCCCGAGAACATCGGAAGCTCTGCGATTCCCTGAGCCACGCCGACAGTGAATGGATTCATTACCGCTGTAGTAAAACCGGCTGCTGCCCCGAGAATGACGACTGCCGTACCCGTAAGTACATCAAAACCTAAAGCAAGTGCAAGCGGAATGAGCAGCGGAATATAAGCAAGCGTCTCCTCAGCCATTCCCATAAGCGATCCGCCGACTGCAAAAAACAGCATCATGACCGGAATCAAGAGCTTTTCCCTGGAAGCAAGCTTCTTCGCGAGCGTGGTAATCAGCAAATTAATCGTGCCGGTAGCGGTTAATACACCGAAGAATCCGCCAATGATCAGCACAAAGAAAACAATGTTTGCCGCTTCGACCATTCCAGTATGAAGGGCTTTTACCATTTCAAACGGATTTACCGGGGTTCTTTCAGCATTTTGGAATGTGTTTGGGTCAATTTCAGTCCTTCCGTCCACTTCGATCCTTGCGTAGTCTCCTGCAGGCAGTACATAGGTTAACAGAGTTGCGACAACCAATACACCCAGCAGCAGGGCAAATACATTGATCTTTCTCTCTTTCTTTTCTTTCCTGTTTGGTTGATAAGCGGTTTCAGCCTGAGCCATAATCTTTTCTCCCCTTTATTTTTTGATGCGTTTGTTAAGGTGAATGCAATATTTGTGCCAAGACGAAAAAAGGAGAGAAAGGCCTGTGTGAAAAACTCGCTGCTTGATCTACGTAAGGTTCATTCAAACTAATATTCCCCTCAAAAGGCCGTATTCAATTTTTTGCATATGGAAAAAATTATCTAAAATTTCTAACAATTTATATTTTGTTTGGTCTTAATTGGCGGTTTAATATGATATGATAAAACCAATAGAACCAAAAAGAGGTGAATCTATGAAACAATCACTTATCCTTTTGACAGGCGGTATAAAAACAAAGAAAACGCTTCATCAACAGCTCAGCCAGCTTTTGGGGGATTATCTCACCATCAGGAGCTATTCTGCTGATGAAGGGCTTCCTTCAGGCCTGGAGGCTGACATAATTCTTTATTCCTCTGAAGCTCTCAAAGAGGAACTGGGCCACATAAGGAATATAAATGCAAAAAAATTTATAACTGGTCAGCGTACCGTTCATCATGAGTATCTCGACAAGCTTCTATCCATTCCAGCGGGTTCTAATGTTCTCGTCGTAAACGATGAGTACAATGTCACGATGGAGCTGATCCGGTCGCTTTACCAGCTCGGAATTATGCATGTCCGTTTTCTCCCGTTTAAAAAAGATCAATCCTATCACGAAAATATTGATGCAGCTGTTTCGCCCGGCGAAATCGAGCTTGTCCCTTCCTATGTTCCGCTTACCCTTGATATCGGTGTGCGGCTTTTTGATATGACGACAATTTTAAAAATAGCCGACTACTGCAGCCTGCCCGAAAATGCGGCTCTGCACATTTCAGAGAGGTACATCCGCAGCATGATTGCACTGCAGCAGAAGCTGATGGCTGCAGAAAGACAGACAAAAGAGGTTTATCAGCATCTGCAGAATGTTGTAAACACGGTGGACGACGGCATTCTTGCCATGAACGACAAAAATGAACTTACTGTTTTTAATGAAAAACTTGAAGCGCTGTTTCTGGTGAATGGAGCAGACATCATCAACACCCCGATACAAGCAGCGAACCTCCAGGAAGATGTAGTTTCTTTTATTCAAAATGGCATTGAAGAAAGCCGCCTGTTCAGTATTCACGGTGTCGAAGTTGTTGTCTTCCGCTATTCAATGGCTTTGGAACAAACGACTGTAGCTGTTTTTAAAAGTGTCCGGCAGGCACATGAAATTGAAAAGACTGCCCAGCGAAAACTGCGTGAGAAAGGGTTCTATGCCAAATACAGCTTTGATGATCTTATTTGCGAAAACGAGAGAATGAGAAATCTCAAGCAGATCGCGAAAAAACTGGCTCTTTCAGAACATCCGATATTAATACAGGGGGAGTCTGGAACTGGTAAAGAGTTATTTGCACACGCTATTCATCAGCATTCCATGAGAAAGAACGGACCATTTTTGCCGGTCAACTGCAGTGCCCTGTCCGAAAGCCTGCTAGAGAGTGAACTTTTTGGCTACGAGGAAGGTGCTTTTACCGGCGCGCAACGCGGAGGGAAAAAAGGATTGTTTGAGCTTGCGGATAACGGCACCATTTTTCTCGATGAAATCGGCGACATAAGTCTCTCGATGCAGTCCAGACTGCTGAGAGTTCTCCAGGAAAAGGAAATCCGCAGAATTGGCGGAACCAAAATCATTCCCATTGATGTGCGGATCATTTCGGCCACAAATAAACGCATCGAAAAGCAAATGGAGGAACAGACCTTCCGTAATGATTTATTCCACCGGCTGAATGTTCTTAACCTCTCCATTCCATCACTGAAGCAAAGGAAAGAGGATATTCCGCTGCTCATCCACCACTTCATCACGAAAAACGGCAAATGGCTCAAGGTCGATCCAGCGTTAATGGACCAGCTGGCATCAGCTGAATGGGACGGGAATATAAGGGAATTGAAAAATACGGTCGATTATATGATTACAGTTTCCGATGGCTCAGTTTTAACGATAAGAGACTTGCCTCATTCGTTTTCTGCTAATGTACCTCAAGTACATCACATCGCAAGCCATGAACAGTCAGAACACGACGCCACCCTGGCGATGGTAAAAGACTGCAACCAAGGCGGAAAACCAGCGAGCAGAGACTGGATTTCAGAAAAAACAAAAGAATGGATGGTCCCCCTTACTCCCCAGCAAGTTCGCAAACGACTTGACGATCTGGAAAAAAAAGGCATGATCCTCAAGCGGAAAGGGCGGGGCGGAACCAAAATCACCGAGGCAGGGATGAGGTATTTGGAGAGGGTAGACAGGAAGTGTTGATTAGCCTGTGTTGTGGTGATTCTTGCCACATTTCGCGGAACAACAGCGCAAGCGCGTTGAACTTTTTCGAGAGTTCCCCTGAAGGTAGTTCAAAAACTAGAGCAAATGCCACGTCTCGTTTCTGTTTTTCCAATGCCAAAACTAAACTAAGAGGTTTTATGCAAAAACGTCCCCATACTTTTCTGTGATCCATGGAAGCATAAGAAGCGTCCCCGTGCTTCCATGGAAGCAAAAGAAGCGTCCCTGTGCTTCCAAAATAGTAAATTAAAGGTAAAATAGAGTTGGAGAGATAGTGCGGATAAAGGGGGGACGGGGATGATGCAGGCGAAAATAGATTCGGTGGCTGCTGCTTCTATACGGGAAAAGGGTATTGAGTCTGTGGTGGATTGGTTTGAGCGAAATTTGGAATCTTTTTATTCACTGGGGTGGTTTTACCTTCATGATGAGTCTCGAATGGAAGAGCTATTTTACCAGTCGGCTTTAAAGGTGCACAAGAAGCTGCCGCGTTTTAAGAGTGATATGTCATTTGATATGTGGGTTACTTCCGTTTTCATTGATCACTGCCGGGAGCTTTCTTATGCTGGGGGGCTGCAACTCCCTAAGGTAAATCAGGATATCTATAGAGCGCTTGATGAGCTTGAGGCTGCCCAGAAGGAAGCGATGCTCCTGATCTATGTAAAAGGATTTTCTCAGGAGGAAGCGGCGCAAATTCTCCGAGTTTCAATGGATAAAATGAAAGAGCTTTTATACTCCGGAATTGAGTCGGTCAGAGCACAGTTGACTGGCTTAACCTACAATGGCTGTAAGGAGTACCGCAAGAATTACCTGGATTACCTGGAGAAATCGATGGCTCGCCTGGAAAAGATCGAGTTTGAGAAGCATATTTACCATTGCCGCGATTGCCAGGAGGATTTGGCCAGTTTTCAAGAAGTGGCCGTCTCCCGATTGAGTTTTGCTGAGTATATGAATGACCTGCACGTGCCTCCTCATTTCATGGAAAACCTAAAAATGAGGCTTATGGAAAAGAAGAAACACAGTCAGAAGAAGAACAAAAAGCGTATGAAGATGGCCCTTCTTTTTGTAAGTGTGTTTGCCGTTGTTATTGCGATCGGTGTTTTTACGGGTGCCATAAGCTACGCGTACTATGGCTTGACGGAGGAAGACGAGCAACTGCGTATGTTTTTGCAAAAGGACCTGGGGCAGAGGGTGGACCTGGAAGCGGAAAACGACGGGGTGAAAATTAAAATCACAGGCGTGGTTGCGGATGATTTTCAGACGCTTGTTTTTTATAAAATAGAAGATACCGGGGATGGCAATCAATATTACGTGAATAATGGCGATGGACTAATTGTCGAAAACGAAAGTGAAATCATGAATCAAGTGTCATATCCACGATTTCAGTTCCCGGACCTAAAAGCGGAAATGAATAAAAAAAATAAGAATGTATTTTACGGGAAGATTGGACTGCTGCCGATCAACAAAGATAAAGGCACAGTTGACATTAAAATTAACAGGCTGATCAAATTGAGCCAGGATGCCTCTGACCCGATTGGATTAAGTTTCAGGAACACGGAATTCAAAGAAGGTGATTGGGAATTCAAGGTCCCAGTAACCAAGCAGCCTTCTACCGAATATGAATTGAATGATCAAACAGAAATAGAGGGAGTACCGGTCCGTTTTAATCGGATAACCATTGCTCCAACCACGACGATTTTGGATTATGGTATTAATATTGGAAATCCAGAGAAAAGGCTAGACTTTCTTAATTTTGGCGATCTGGTAGTGAACAATGAAAAATTGAAAGCTGACCTGTTTGGCAGTGATTTCACAACTTCCTATCAAGATGTGAATTGGAATTCATTCCAAACACGATTTGACCCGCTATATGGAGAAAAACCAGAGGGAATAAAGGTTCATTTTAAGTCAGCAGGTTTAGCATTTGAAGATGATAAAAGCATCGAGCTGGACATGACAAAGGAATTTCCGCAGACCTTTGAATATATCGGAAGTACCATCAGTATCGATAAAGTTGACATCGGAGAGTTTGAGACAACCGTCGTCCTAAGCGATCATGAAGTTAAGGACCGAGAATATGAGATGTTCCATGTGAATATAGTGGGCGAAAATGAAAATGAACATTTCTCAACGAGTATGGATTCAGAAGGAATATTCGTTGATCGGAAAGGAGTCGAATTTGATCCAGCTACAACCCCATTCGACTACAAAAATACCGACCAGCCCCGCCATTTCGTTACCGAACAAACCATTAGGCTAGAAGGCAACAAGGTGATCCCAATAAGAATTGATATCACTGGATATAGCACAACAAGATATTTAGATCATGTCATCGAGATATCAGTTGAGTGAAGCATGGGGACGCTTCTCGTGCTTCATTTTTTTGCAGGAGCATGGGGACGTACCTAGTGCTTCTTTTTTTGGAGGAGGAGGGGAGCATGAGAACGTTTCTTGGAAGCATGGGGACGTTTCTTATGCTCCCATTTTGATAGGGAGGTTACTTGGTGTAATCTTGGTTATGACTGGTTGGGTTAGGGCGGGTGCTATGCATTGTAGTGAATGAGAGAAGCAAAGGGTACGTCCCCGCGCTCCCAGAAGCATTGGGGACGTATCTGCTGCTTCCATTCTGGGTGAAAAAGAGAAGCACAGGGGACGTCCCTGTGCTTCTAAGTGTTTCTATTTTGTGATTGGTTCGGCGTTGAATAGTTTTACTTCTGTTGGCGCGGCCATGTATTGTGGTGCTTTTGCCATGAAGGCTGTGAAGTGGTCTGCCTTGTTGTGAGTTTGGACGGCATTCATGTCTTTCCATAGCTCAACCATTGTGTAGGCTCCAGCCTTTTCGGTGTCTTTTAAAAGGTCATAGGAGACATTGCCTTGTTCGGCTTTTGATGCTTCGATTAATGGTTTGATTTCCGTTAAGAATTCCTGTTCTAATTCTGTTTTTACTTGAAAACCTGCATGAATAATAATCATGATTCATTTCTCCCCTTTTATATTATTTCCACTGTGCAATTACATCTACAGGCAAACGGACTGACTGGTAGCCCTGGTCAGCGGCTTTTCCGATTGAGATGAGCATGACAGGGTAAAAACGATCCTTGTCCAAATCGAAAGCTTCAGCAATCTGGTCTTTTTCGTATCCGCCGATTGGGTTGGTATCGTAGCCGTGCGCGCGAGCTGCCAGCATCAGCTGCATGGATACGAGTCCTGCATCGATCAGGAACATTTCTTTTTTCTGCTCGGGTGTCATGGTTTTTACAAGTCCCGCTATTGCCGGAACCTGTTGGTCTCTTACTTCAGCGGGCATGAAGCCTTTTTCTACTGCGGTATTGTAAATGTTTTCCAGATATTCCTCACTCTTCATGTCCACGAACACAGCTATCACAGCTGCAGAAGATGCGGCTTGTCTCTGGTTAAATTTTGCTAGAGGGGCAAGCGTTTCTTTGCCTTCTTTTGAATCAATCACGACAAAACGCCATGGCTGCAGATTCACGGAGGATGGAGCTAGAGACGCTTCCTCGAGGATTTGCGTCATTTCTTCTCTGCTGATTTTTACTTCAGGATCATAGTTCCTGATGGAGCGGCGGCCTGTAATGATTTCTTTGAAGTCGTTAAGTTTATGTGTAGTCATGTTGTACACTCCTTTTAATTGTCTTAGATGTCTTCTATATTTTTTTGAAGGCGTGTAAGCATATGGAGAAGGGCTGAACCTTCTTCCTCAGAAAAACCTTTGAGGAAGCTGGAAATGAACTGCTGTTTTTCTGCGCAATAAGCGGTGACTCTCCTTTTTCCCTCTTCAGTCAGCTGGACAAAAGTGAAACGATTATCTTCAGGATTTTTCCTCCGGAGGACCATCCCGTTTTCTTCAAGCTGCTTCAGATGCCTGGTCACTGCCGCATGATCAATATTGATTTTTTTCTGAAGAGCTCTCTGGGTGATTTCCTGTGATTCATACAGCTCCCTCAGAATCTCAAGCCGGGATTGGCTGATGCCAGTACAGCGGTCAAACTTCGCCATTGCCCTTTTATTAATCTCGGACAACATTTGAATGATGAGTTCATTATTGTCCATACTGATATTCTCCATACGCAAACGCCGCCTTTAGATAATTGATGGGTCAATTATTGATACGTCAACTAATATAATACTTAATGAACTTGAAGTCAAATGGGGAAGACTGGAAGGGGAATTTAGGGTCCTTAAAAGAAGGAAGATAAAAATCATTCTCCTATATCTTAAATCACAGGGACGTATCTTATGCTTCTGATTTTAGGGAATGAAGCATGGGGACGTACCTACTGCTTCCATTCTGGAAAAGAGAAGCACTGGATACGTCCCCGTGCTTCCAAAGCAGCAGAAGTGTCCCCCGTGCTTCCAATTATGTCTTCTATATGAACTTTCCTAAATAATAGAGTAAAACCATTCTGAGTGTTATATGATGGAATCGGACCCGCTATTAATCCTTCTTTTTACCTCTTTTTTGTACTAACACTTCTTTTATTCTGCAATGTAACAAAATTCATTTTCCAAACCAATCAAATTTTAACGAGTGGTGATGTGAGTGGTTCGTAAGGCTAGGAAGAAAAGTTCTACTGGTACTTATCATGTCATGTATCGCGGTGGTAATCAGCGGGAGGTTTTTCATGATGAAGAAGACAACAGGAAGTTCCTTGAAATTTTTAAAAAATATAAGGAGCTATTTGGGCTAGAAGTTTATGCCTGGTGCTTGATGAATAATCATGTTCATCTGCTGATTAAAGAGGGAGAGGAACCGCTGGGTGTAACGATGAAGAGGATCGCCGTGAGCTATGTATCTTATTACAACGATAAATATCAAACTGCCGGCCACCTCTTTCAAAATCGATATCACAGCGAAACAGTCGAGAATGACGAGTATTTTCTCATTGTGCTTCGCTATATCCACCAGAATCCTTTGAAGGCAGGGATGGTAGAGCAGGCGAATGAGTGGAAGTGGAGCAGCTGTGCCGGATACTATGGCCAGTCCTGCTTTCCCGGGGATTTGCTTGATCAGGCCAAGGCTTTAAGAATGTTCTCAGATGACGGTTTTATCGCAGCAGAAAAATTCAAGGAATTCAATGAGCAAAGAAATGAGGATGAGTGTCTGGAAGATCTTCCGTTTAAACGCAGAAAGCTTCCAGATGATGCAGCAAGGCTGAAAATCAAAGAGATTCTTGGTTCTAAAGAAATTGCTCAGGTAAAAAGTCTCCGCAAGGCCGTGCGCGACCCGATCCTGAGGGAGATTAAGAACATCGATGGACTATCCCAGCGCCAGGCTGCCCGAATCTTGGGAATCCCGCCAAGTCTGGTGTTTAAAGCATAATTACACCTCATCTTGAAAACCCCTTACAAATTTTAATTCAATTTTTCCTGTATAAGAAGAAAGTTTAGCACAAAAAAGCGGTATCCGGAGAATGGATAAGCGGTCTAAAGGAGAAGCAAAGGGTACGTCCCTGTGCTTCTAAAATTATCAATTATCAGGAGGCTTTATTATGGGACTTGATATGTATTTGCGTTCTTTGCCGAAGATTGAGGGGATGGATTTGGAGGAAGTGATGATGGCTGATGCACGAATGAATCAGCATGAACAAGAGGGCAGTGAGGTATATAAAAAAATCAAACCCCATATCAAACATTTCGAAGAATTCGATATGTCGTGGCGAAGTCTGTTTACGGACATTGCTTATTGGCGGAAGACCAACTGGCTTCATCATTGGTTTGTAGAGACTATACAGGGCGGGGAGGATGATATGTCACACTATGAGGTAACCAGCAACCAGCTTTTTGAACTTTATAATAAGTGCCTCGAAGTCCTTGCTCGCGAAACTCCGCCTTGGGATGTGCTGCCAACAAGGCCAGGGCCATTTTTCGGTGATATCTCTTACGGCTTCTATTATTTCTATGAAATCGAACGAACCAAAACGATCCTGGCAGACCTCCTCCAAAACTTCAATTTCGATACCCACTACATTCTGTACCACGCCAATTGGTGAAGCGCGGAGAACGCCTCAGTGAAGCACGGGGACGTATCTCATGCTTCCCTTTTGAAGGAATATTAGAAGCGAAAGAAACGTCCCCATGCTTCAATTTGTAATTTTTTCTTAAAGGAATTTTTAAGAGTTTTTGGGTAGATTGGACTGCTTATCGGTCTTGTTTCCCTCTTTCACTTCGGGCTTGCAAGTTGTTTTGGTAAATTGTCCTGTTAAAAATTCACTATACGGCATACCGGCTTTATTTCCGTGATTTACATTTATTTACACGGGCTTAAAACAGGGATTTTATAATCTAGTTGTTTGATAAATTCTTTTCGAAGAGGGGAAGGTTTTACGATGACTGAGAGACCGTTTGATGAATTGGTCAGCAGCTGGAGTGAGGAGAGCTTGAAAAAGAACATGGATCGACGCAGCTTTTTGCAAGGAGCTGGAAAGATTGCGGGGCTTTCACTGGGATTTGTGATCGCGCAATCATTGGCGGGAGGATTCGAAGTGAATGCGGCGCCAATGTTCAGTGACTATCCGTTTAAGCTTGGTGTGGCTTCCGGAGAGCCTTTGCATGATGGAGTCGTGCTTTGGACAAGACTTGCACCTGACCCGATAAATGGAGGGGGAATGCCTCAGCAGACGGTACCGGTGAAATGGGAAATAGCAGCCGATGAGAATTTCCGCAGGATCATCAAGCGCGGTACAGAACTCGCTACACCAGGATTGGCGCATTCTGTCCATGCCGAAGTAACAGGACTGCAGCCGAATACGGTTTATTTTTACCGTTTTAAAAGCGGGGATGAGTTCAGTCCTGTTGGTAAAACAAAAACGCTTCCAGCACCTGGAGCAAGTGTGGCGGCAATGAGTTTTGCTTTTGCATCTTGCCAGCAGTATGAACACGGCTATTATACAGCTTACCAGCATATGGCCAGGGAAAACCTTGATCTGGTCTTCCACCTTGGAGATTACATTTATGAATATGGTCCAAATGAATACATATCACCGACTGGAAATGTGCGGGCACATAGCGGCCCGGAAATCGTGACGCTTGACGATTATCGCAACAGACATGCACAGTATCGTTCCGATGAGCATTTGAAAGCGGCTCATGCTGCTTTTCCATGGGTCGTGACCTGGGATGATCATGAGGTCGAAAACAATTATGCCAACAACATCCCCGAAAAGGGTCAGTCTGTTGAAGAGTTTATCAAGCGCCGGGCGGCCGCCTATCAAGCATATTATGAACATATGCCGCTGCGCATCTCTTCCATGCCTCATGGTGATGGAATGAAGCTTTACCGTGACTTTTCCTATGGCAACCTGGCCAATTTTTATGTATTGGATACACGTCAATACCGGGATGACCAGGCGAATGGCGATGGAACAAAGGCTCATTCGGAAGAATCATTGGATCCGAATCGTACGGTACTTGGCGACGAACAGGAAAAATGGCTTCTGGATAAGCTCGGCAAATCTAAATCACAATGGAATGTCCTGGCACAGCAGATTTTCTTTGCGCAGCGAAAATTTGGGACAAGCACGGCACCTAAATACAGCATGGATTCCTGGGATGGCTACCCGGCGGCCCGGGACCGGATTATCGATTTTGCAGCGGGCAGCAGTATCAACAATCTTGTCGTCCTGACAGGTGATGTGCATGCAAGCTGGGCGTCGAATCTGATGGAGGATTTCAATGACCTGAATTCGAAGATCCTGGGAGCGGAATTTGTTGGCACCTCGATCACATCTGGAGGCGATGGTTCTGACATACGTGCTGATACGGCAGCTACGCTTGAAAGGAATCCTAATATCAAGTTTTTTAACAACTACCGCGGCTATGTGCGCTGCCATGTGACTGCTGATAAATGGCAGGCAGATTATCGTGTGATTCCATTTGTAACTGCTCCGGGTGCGGATATTTCAACAAGAGCTTCTTTCGTGCTTGAGAAGGATGAGCAGGGAATTAAAGAAGTTTCCTCGACCATCGTACCAAATGGTATTCATATTTCGAGTGAAACAGAGGACGACCGCCACAAGGCACACGGACGGGCTCACCAGAAGCAGCTTGAAAAAAAGAAGCAAAAAATCACTAACTAATTCATTTAGGTGAGGAAAAGGAGGTTCACTTTATGCTCCAAAACATCGGGATTCCCGGGTTGATTCTAGTTCTGGTCATTGCCCTGATCATTTTTGGGCCATCGAAGCTTCCAGAAATCGGGCGGGCTTTCGGCTCCACAATCAAAGAGTTCAAAAAGTCGACGAGGGAACTGGTAGAGGAAGCGGAATTGGAAACAGATAAGAAAAAGGAAAAAACGATGTAGATGAATTCTGAGGATGCAAGCCATCAATAGCTTGCATCTTCTTTATAAAGGAGAGGTTTGAATGAAAAGTCATGATATGGACCTTGTCGGCCATTTATCCGAGCTGAGGACGAGACTGGTTATCATCATGGTCACTTTTTTGATGCTATTTATCCTGTCTTTTATTTATGTAGAAGAAATTTATGCCTGGCTGGTCAGGGACCTACCAGTTAAGCTGGCAATACTGGGGCCGAGTGATATTTTATGGGTCTATTTTATGCTGGCGGGGGTGATTGCCATAGCAGGCGTCATACCCATCGGTGCCCATCAAATTTGGTGCTTTGTAAAACCAGCCTTAAAAGCGGACGAACGCAAAGTGACACTTGCCTATATCCCAGCATTATTTGTCCTGTTTATTCTTGGATTATCATTTGGCTATTTTGTGATTTTTCCCATTGTGTTCAAGTTTTTGCTGACCTTATCAGAAGATATGATGATGACCTTTTTTACGACAGAGAAATATTTCAGTTTTCTTATACACATGACCCTGCCCTTCGGATTCCTGTTCGAACTCCCTGTAGTCATCATGTTCCTCACCAGCCTTGGAGTTTTGAACCCATACCGATTGCAGCGGATCAGGAAATACGCATACTTCGTTTTGGTGCTAACAGCCGTACTGATCACGCCGCCCGATTTTCTATCCGATATCCTGGTTATCATCCCGTTGTTGCTTTTATATGAGTTTAGCGTGTTCCTCTCCAGAACAGTTTACCGAAAAAAGTTCAGCAGTCAGACAGCGTAGAAGCACGGGGACGCTTCTCCCGCTTCCATTTGTGAAGCACGGGGACGCTTCTTCTGCTTCCATTTGTGAAGTATGGGGACGTATCTTCTGCTTCCAATCTCTACAGTAAATAGGAAGCACGGGGATGTATCTTCTGCTTCCAATCTCTACAGTAAATAGAAAAAATAGAAATCTCCCAATGCTAGGCACCTCTTATGATGGAAAAAGAAGCACTGGGTACGTCTCCGTGCTTCCGTCCCCGTGCTTCAACCTTCTTCTATTAATCTTGAATAAATCACCGTTCGCTCTGCTCGTTCTGTTGTTTCAGGGTCAAATTCTCCGCTGCAGGTGATCAGGTTTAGGGTGCTGGCGTAGGAGAAGCCGAAGATGTCTTCGATTGGTGCGTCGAGTCGCGGGAATGTTTTTTTGTCGTACACTTCAAATTTTAGGGTTCCGCCGTCCTGGTCCTTTACGATGATTTGGTCTCCTTTTTTTAATTTATCAAGATCATAAAAAACGGCTGGGCTGGTGAGGTCGTCTACATGGCCGGCTATGACGGCGTTGCCTGGAGCTCCTGGCAGGGTTCCTGGTTTGTACCAGCCGACATTGTCAGGATCCTTCGGAACATCCATCCGGCCATCCTTCAGGGTACCTACATGCTCAATCTCGGTCTTGACCTTGATGGCCGGAATTTCAATGGTGGCAGGAACCAGGCCTGCGCGCTGATCTTTGATAATCTCAATCTTTGAATCTGTAGTGGTAGCGGATGGAGGGAGGTCTTGTTGCTTGTTCTCACTCGCAACAGGAGGCTCTTTTTGCTTAGTCGTTTCCGCACCTGACTGTGTGGAGCAAGCTGACAGCGTCATAAAAAGAAGGACCGTCAGAAGCAGAGTATAAATTTTTTTCAACTCAATCACCTCATATAAAAGAATAGAAGAGAGAAGGGAATGAGCCTTCTCTCAATCTATGTCTTATTTTTTCTCAGCCAGACGGCGCATTGTTACGAAGCCTGTCGCAATTAATGCGAGCAGGATGGAAACGATAACCCCTTCAAGTGGCAAGCCTTGATTCGCAGTGCCGCCCAGGCCGGTTTTTGGCATTTCGGTTGGCATTTCGGCTGCGAACTTGTCAGGGAATTGATCGACGATGGCCCCTGACAGACCTTTTGACGTTTCAAACATATGTCCATAAGCTTCCCGAACGGCAGGGTAGGTGCTACCATAGTCCCCAGCTGTATAGGTATCGAATGCTGTGATTAGCTGGTCCACATGCATTTGCAGTCCTTCTGCCAAAGCATCGGCTGGCAGCCTGCCATCTGTTGCTGTTTCAAGGAACTTCGCGAAGGACTCTTTGTACTGGGAAAGGGCAGTCAAAGCTGCTTTTTTGCCTTCTTCATCGTTTGCACCAGTTGCTTTTACATAATCGACAAAGTGCCCAATATGGGTTGCCCACATCTGTTTGAACTGCTCGCCTGCTTCGTCACCGTACACAGAAGCAATTGCTGCGCTCAAGTCTTCGGTATTGGCGGAAAGGGCAGCGGCGGACGCTTCAAAATCCTTTGAGCCATCAATCCCATTTTGCATGGCAGTTACAGCGAGGCCGGCATGCTCTGACAGCAGGTAATTCAGGTCAGAACGCAAATCTGCTGCTGGAGTTACGGCTTTATGGTTTTCAAATTTATCAGGGAATTGCATCACGATCGCGTTTGAAAGCCCCTTGCTCACCATGTACATATGGTGGATCGCTTCACGCTCGTATGTGTATGCTTTTTCATAATCGCCTTCAACATAGGCATTGAACGCTCCGACCAGCTGATCGACATGCATTTGCAAGCCTTCAGCAAGCGCATCTGCTTCCAGGCGCTTCTCTGTTGCAGTGGAGAGGAAGTTGGAGAAGTCTTGCTTATATTGGGCTAATTCATCAAGTGCTGCTTTCTTTGCTGCTTCGTCCTTGCTTGCGGTCCCTTTTACATAATCCACAAAGAATCCAATGTGTGCGGACCACATATCCTTGAATTTCATTCCTGCTTCCTCGCCATAAACTGAGGCTATCGCTGCACTTAAATCTTCCGTATTTCCTTGAAGGGCGGCGGCGGATTGTTCAAAATCCTTCGAGCCATCGACCCCTTTTCTCATTGTTTCAACTGCTAAATAAACATGTTCGCTAAGGAGCTGATCGAGAGAGGCTCTTAAATCTACTGCAGAATCAGATGCTGTAGGTGTTCCGTGGTCATGGGCTGATGCTGAATTCGCTGCAACAGGTAATAGAAGGGATAAACTGAGTGGTACGGCAATCGCTGCTTTTTTTAAATTCATGATAAAATCTCTCCTTCGTTTTGGTTTTCACTATGCTAACGGGAGAAATTTTGAAATGGATCACTATTGGATTAATTTTTTTGAAAAAAATAAAAAAGAGCCTGAACTTGGAAGCTCAGACTCTGAATATTGCTATAGTTGTGAAGCCAACACGATATTCCCTTTTGGCTGTTTGCTATCCGGAGTTGGTTCAAGCGTGACCGCGATCGTCGTCCAGTTATGGTCACCATTGTCCTTAATTGAATAAGAGACAGCCCCTTTGCCTTCGGAGTTGGTCCGGAATGTCCCTGCTCTGTGTTTTTCACCAGCCTCGTCAATTAGCCAAACCTGGTAGGCTTCATTGCCAGTCAGCGGCTTAAGGTTGCTGGCCTGAACAACAAGTGCCATTCCTTTTTCCTTCTTGATCATGGCCGCTTCGGCAGTTCCTTCATATCCTTCTGAGACGGCCAATTGGACTTGCTTCACGATTTGATCCGTTCCCTCACGCGGAGCCTGGCTTATGTCCTGCTCCTCTTTATTGAGGTAAAGGTAGGCGTTTCCCGCTAAGGATAGAAGGAGTGATGCTGCAAGGAGAGGCTGCAGCCATCTCGAGTTCGGGCGGTTTACCACTTTACTCTGTGCAGGTTCTTCTTCGGTTTTTTCCAGCATTGGCGGGGCGGGTTCATCCTCTTCAAATACTTCAGCAAGAATCCTGTCCTTCATTCCTTCATTTGGTTCAATCATTTCGGCTGAAAAAGGAAGGTCAGCAGTCAACAGATTTAATTCCTCCAGCTCTTCCCGGCATTCCGGACAAGTGGCAAGATGTGCTTCGAACTGGGCATTTTCTTCATCAGTTAAAGTATGATTAAAATAATCGAGTAAATTTTCACATGGCTTAGATTCTGTCATAGCTATGCTCCCTCCCTTCCTTGTTCCGGCCTATTGTTTTTTGAAGGTGCTTAAGTGCGAGTCGTATTCGTCCTTTTACAGTCCCAAGCGGGATCTGGAATGTGTCTGCAATTTTTTGCTGAGACAGTCCTTTGAAGTAAAAAAGCTCAACGATTTGCTGCTGTTCCTCAGCCAGCTCGCTGATCGCAGCTCTTATTTCTTCTCGTTTTTCCTTCCATTCGGTTGCTTCTTCAACAGAAGGGCCCGATGTTTTTAGATTATCACGGTCGTCAAGCTCCACGTGATTCTCATCTTTTTTCCTCAGACAATCTATAGCGGTATAACGGGTCACCGTCAGGATCCAGGAAGAGAACTTTCCTTTTGTTTGATCATACATCCCCGGTTTTGTCCAAAGCTTGAGAAAAACGTCCTGTACAATTTCCTCTGACAGATCACGCCTGCCAGTGAGCCTGTATGAGAACGAAAATAGCAATTTTTCATAACGCTCATATAAGAGTTCAAGTGCGCGCTTATCTTTTTCCTGCAAACGCGCATAAAGCTCGATATCAAGTTCGCTCATCCGCTTCTCCTTTTCTAAGCATATTATTCAACCTAACCTATTTATAACATAATGAGATAGGGAAGCTAATAAGCTAACGCTCTGCGAATGCTTTAAGATCATTATAGTTTAAAATTTTCGCGTTGGGGAGGTGGAGGAGGGGGGAATAGAAGCACGGGGACACTTCTCCGAAGCACGGGGACGTATCCACTGCTTCCGGAAGCATGGGGACGTATCTCCCGCTTCCATCTTGTTGAAGCATGGGGACGTACCCAATGCTTCCGTTCTTCCATTTTATGAAAAGAAAAAGAAGCAAAGGGACGTACCCATTGCTTCTGCTGATGATTTATTCAAAAATGTAATTTACAACATCCAAAGCCTGATCCACTGTCTCTACTGTTACATTCGCCTTGTTGGACAGTTCCTTCAGCGGGTGAATCAGGGATTCCGGCCTGATTATAATGGTTGGCTTGTTCATGGCGATTGACATGCTGGCGTCCATTGCAGTGTTCCATTGTTTGTACTTCTCACCGAAGAGGGCGATGACGATATCGGATTTTTGCATCAAGACCTGTGTCCTGAAGTTATTTACGTCGGATGCAGCATCATCCGTATACAGTTTGCCTGGCTGCTGTCCGAGGATTTCCTCACCGATCTGGTCGGAGCGGTCATGGTTGGTTTGAGGTCCGACAAAGTTGAGGGGCAGGCCTCTTTCCCTCGCTTTTTCCGCCAGCTCCTCTCTCCAATTATCGTGAATCTGTCCTGCTAAATAAACGGTTAATTCCATCGTAAAACCCTCCTGTTGATCAAATATAATTCCATCATATAGAACTTGACTGGGAATTCAAAGGAAGAAGCACGGGGACGTTTCTTGTGCTTCTGTTCATCGATAAAAAAGAAGCAGAGGGTACGTCCCTGTGCTTCCAACTTGGCCTATGGTATTCTAAAAACAACTAAGATGACTAAGAAACCGGAGGAGCTGTTCTTTATGGGTTTGCGTTTTCGGAAGAGTTTTAAGGTTGCGCCTGGTGTGAGGGTGAATGTTGGGAAGAGTGGGGTCGGCATGAGTGTTGGCGGGAAGGGACTCCGTTATTCGGTCCATAGCAGCGGCCGGCGGACTTCCACGGTCGGGATTCCTGGCACGGGGCTTTCCTATTCGTCTACGTCAGGTTCACGTTCTTATAAATCAGCAGCTTATCAAAAAAGAAATGAGCTGGTGCGCCGGGAGAAGGAGCAGCAGAAGCTTCAGGAACTGGAATATGCCCGCCTGCAGGTTGAGCTTCACGAGAATCGTCTGGAAAGGATGCGTTCGATTCACCATGAAAGTGATGCCCCGGTTGATTGGCATGAAGTATATCACCGGGAGCCGCCTTTTCCTGAGGGGCACGAGGGGCCGAATGAATTGAGGGCAAAAATAGCGCTAGATACGTATGAGCCGGGCTTTGTCGATCGCCTTTTTAAAAAAGGGGAAGCAAAGGTACAAAAGCTCGAGGCAGAATTGCAAGAGGCGAAGCAAAAAGATGTGGCCTTTATGGAAGAGTGGAAGTACATGCATACGATGGCAAAGAGGGTTTTGGTGAGGGATATTGATGCCTACTTCGCGGTCATTGATGAGTTTGGCCCGCTTGATGACTTGCTTGAATTCGGGAGCGGATTCGAGTTTGGGACGGACAACCCTTACCTGATTCATGTTTCCTTTGATGTGAATGCACAGCAGGCCATCCCTGAAAAAACGCTCTCCTTAACGAAGACTCGTAAGCTATCGGAGAAGAACATGTCCAAAACGGCCTACTATGATTTATACCAGGACTATGTCTGCGGCTGCGCGCTGAGAATCGCGCGCGATATGATTGCGCTTTTACCCGTGGACTATGTGTTTGTCCATGCCTATGAGGATCAATTGAATTCAGCTACCGGGCACCAGGGAAAAGTGGCAATCCTTTCAGTGAAATACGATAAAGCCACTCTGGACAAGCTGAATTTTGCCAGTCTTGATCCATCAGACGCACTGGCTAACTTCGAGCATCATATGAACTTTAAGAAGACTAAGGGGTTTGAAGAGGTTAGCGAGATTTTGAGCTAAGTGAATAGAGTGTTGAAAAGAACCAAGTCCATATTTAAGGGCTTGGTTCTTTTATGTGGGTTTCATTCTGGATGAAAAAAGAAGCAAAGGGTACGTCCTCGTTATACCGTAATTTCCCAAAATTTTTTCGTTGTAATCGTATTGTAAGGTTGTTGTAACTAACGTAAAATTATTCCGGAAAATAACATTTGCACCTGGAAAATGGAACTAATGTTATTAAAAGGAGGAGAAGAATGTATAAACGAATTGCCATTTTAACATTATTATTTACGTTCATTTTTGGAACTGCTTCTTTTGCGCACTCGGGCAGGACGGATTCCAGCGGCGGGCATAATTGCAGTCAGAAGTCTCAATCAAAAGGGCTATGCTCAGGTTACCATTATCACAATGGTGGAGGAACGTCGTCAGGAGGGTCTTCATCTACTCAATCAGCGCCAGCGGCGACGAGGAATGATAAGGATTGCTCTGACTTTGCATCATACGATGAAGTCGTTACATATTGGAATTCAAAAGGATATTCAGCTACATACGACCCGGAAAACCTGGATGGCTGGGGCAATGGGAAAGTCGATGACGGCATCCCATGTGAAGCGCCAAGTGGATACGATAAAACAAAGATCAACAATAGCCCGGAGCAAATCCAATACGACAAGGACCAGCAGGATAGCAAAGCTGGCGAGCAGCAGGGATATAACCAGGGTCAGAAGGATGGATATATCTGAGCAGCTGGCAATAGCGCGGGTGCACGAGGGAGTGACGCCTTCCAAAGCGGTTATGCGACTGGCTACAACAAAGGATATGCAGAAGGAAAGACGAAGCTTGATGCTGAAAAAGGGAAAGCCAGTGATGCTGGATATGCTTTAGGAAAAAAGCAGAATCAGATTGCCATCCCGCAGTCATACGCCGGGCATACGATTTTAAAGGCTACATTTGAAGAAGGCTTTAAAAAGGGAGTAACTGAACGCCAGGAAGCAAAGAAAAAAGAATTCTATGCTCTAGGACTTGGAGATGGGAAAAAGGATGTCCAGGATACTCCTAAAAACGTGGAGCAATTGTACATCACTGCCTATCAAGAAGGATATGAAGCAGGGCAGAAGGAATTAAAAGAAACGTATAGGGAGCAGGGTTACGAGGCTGCTTTTACGATGTTGGAATATAAAAAGCCAGCTTTGGATAATGAAAAGTTCATAGATTGGTATAAAGAAGGCTTTGAGTCTAATGAGGAAGTAGAAAAGATCAGTAAGGAAGCTCTTGCACTAGGGCAGGAGGGAGCAGACCTTTCTATTCCGAAAGATTATAAAAAAGGCGAGACAATCTTCAAGTTTTACTATGAGCAAGGCTTCAAGGAATACGAAGAAGAACAGCGCGAGACCAGACAAACAACAGCTGGCGGATTGGGAGCAGCTGCACTTGCTTGGTTAGGTAGAAGATTTTATGTCGCAAAGAAAATGATTAGTTAAGGAGGCAGTTATGGGCATTTACCGGACAGTGAGCCGAAAAGTGGAGGACGTTTTCGTGAAAATGTTAGCAGGCAGCCAGAATCCCGAGATTGTTAGAGAAAAGGTTGCTAAATACAGAACTGAAGCGGACCAGAAGCTTGAGGCCAAGAAGGCAGAAAAGGAAAAGAAACGAACTGAGCTGGAACGGCAGCGGAAAGTAAAAGAAGAGCAGGAAAGAAAAGAAGTGGAGGCCTTGATTTCCAGGGTAATGGAGAATGGCACTTCACAATATGAATTCAATGCAATAAAGAACAATAAGGAATTCTTTGTCGGCTTGGTGGAAAGAGTATACGAAATAGATGAAAAAGCAACAGCATTTATTTTCTGTGAATGTGATAAACCGAGCAAAAAAGAAATCCAAGGATATTTAATTTCTACCAACAAGAGAGTGTTATTTCTATCCAAAGACCTTGCTTACATGGATAAATTCAGGTATCAGATTGTCAACAATTTAAGCTGGTTTAAAGATGGCGTTCTTGAAAAAGGAATGCACATTCACTACGGGAACCGAAAGATTGAGTTCGACGAAATGTTCGACCAGGAACAAATGAAAAAAGTCGGGAACCAGATTTTGAAGAGAGCAGCTGGAAGAGTAGTTTAAAAGAGGAAAACACCTGGGTTCCACGAGTGAATCCAGGTGTTTTTATTCTTATATTTCACTAGGGTCTGCAGGGTAACGATGGATGAAAGAAGAAGCACAGGGTACGTCCCTGTGCTTAGCTTTTCCTGTGGATATCTGATATTAGAATGTTATTGGCTTTTAAGGCTTGTTTTAGGTTTGCCTGGGTGGGAACTTTGTTAAAGTTGATCCCTAATTGCACGGCTGTTTGTGCTATTTCTGGGCGGATTCCGCTAATATGCACAGTCACTCCAATTAGTTTCAAGATGTCTATGATTTGGAATAGCTGGTTGGCTACCATGGTATCTATAATGGAAACCCCTGATAAATCAATGAACAGATGGGTCAAACGGTATTCTTTGCTTTGCATTAGAACAGATTCTGTTATGTATTTCGCACGTTGAGTATCAATTTCTCCCACAAGCGGCAATACCCCTATGGAATCAGAAAGCGGGATGATCGGTGCGCTCAATTCATTGATCAATTCACTTTGAACAGAAAGCCTGCCATTGTAGTAGGTAAAATATTGTTCAGCGAACGTTTCAATTATTGTATCGAATGTGGAATGGATCAGAGAACTCCATTGAAAAATTTCTGAATCGGAGATTTCCCCTTTATTCTCCATGACAAACTGGCCAATATGTTCCCAAAAGATGCCTCTAAACACCTTGAACTGGTGAATCACTTCATGAATGGGAGTCCTTGTTTCCACCCGGTCCAATGCAACGGTTTGCGCCCATTTCTTAATCTCTTGATTTACTGCTTCATCATCTGCAACGAGGACTTTGGCTACTGTTTTTATAAAAAGGGCATTTTGCTCCCTTAACCGGGCTTCAGCTTGATGATTATCACAGGAGTAAACACTTGAGGGTCTGTTTGCTCTCTTACTTAACCATTTATTAGTGAGGATTGATGGATCTTCAGTGATAAAATCATAGAGTTTATTATTATTTGATGAATTCATTTTTCCACCTCGGCCCTAATGCTTTATTAAGTTAAATATAAAGAATGGAAGATTTAAAATCAATTTTTAGCTCAGCGCTTTGATAACTTTTTCTTATCCTTTTTAATTAGAAACATTAAATATTCTTATGGTGTGGCCGGGAATATAATATTGTTAGGAGGTGTTAAATAGTGGAATATATCTTTCTTTTTTTCATTGGAGTTTGTGCGACGGCAATTGGGACACTTGTAGGAGGCGGGGGCTTGATTAATCTCCCGGCGATGCTTGTCCTGGGAGTCCCGGTTCATTCGGCGATCGCTGCGAATAAGGTTTCGAATACGTTCAGTTCCCTCTCGAGTTTTTACCATTTATATAAAGAAAAGAAAATAACTCTAAAAGAATCGTTCTGGATTATTCCTGTCAGTATGATTGGCGGGGTGAGCGGCGGCTTCATCGCGTCAAATATTTCAGGTGAAAACATGTACATTGTTGCGCTCTGCCTGCTTGTGTTTGCATTTTTTGCGTCTTTTCTTGGCAAGGGGAATTTCTCAGGGGATGGAGCTTTGAAGGTTTCCGGGAAAGGTGTCACAGGTTTATACGCAATCGGGATTTATGATGGACTTTTTGGGCCAGGGCAGGGGACATTGATGTTTTACTTATTTGGCTACCTGAACATCGCTTACATACGAGCGGTCGGATATGTCCGGCTCGCCACGTTTTCAAGCTGTTTGGGAGCCGCCATTACCTATATCTCCACCGGTGCCGTCATTTGGCCAGTAACCATCGCCTTAATGCTGGGTTCCCTAACAGGAGCACAAATCGGCGTTCGGATAGCCGGAAAGCTGAAGCCAAACTATGTAAAACCAATCTTACGAATCACCACCGTCGCCATCATCGTACAAATCTTCTTCGAAAATGTTCTGTAGAAACACGGGGACGTTTCTGCTGCTTCCATTCTAGCTGTTAGAGAAGCAGGGGGACGTATCTACTGCTTCCATTCTAGCGATGAAAGAGAAGCACAGGGTACGTCCCCATGCTTCAAAAGTGACGCTTCCAAAACTCCATCAAATTCCTTTTTTAGCAAGAAAAGCAATTGAACAGGTTATTAATCTCTATATTGATTGATTAAGAGCAGTATATGGTAGTACAAGAGTGAAAAAAAGCCACATATTAAAAGGTTTGAAAAATCTAAATCACCATACATTATGAAGAGATAGAGCTCCCATCCTAAAATGCCAGAAAGAAAATATAGGATACAATGGAAAAAGTACGTTAAGACTGTTGGTTTCTTACTATGACTGGGAATGGTATCTACAATTATCGAATAAACCACAGCACCCGCAAAGGCTACAGGCATCACCAAGCCGAAAAAGGAGAATATACTCGTAATAACGGTGGGTAGTATTGCTTTAATTAATCGGTTTATCATCAGAATTCTGCTCCAATCAACAAGTAGTCTCTGTCTGCTAGCTCTCAAACTATTAAATTCTATCATTCAAAAGTGTAATTTTGAAATAATAGCTGAAGAATTTTCGATTCCATCCATAAAATTAATTTCCTTTCCTAAGGGCCACTAACACTGAAGAAGCACGGGGACGGATCTACTGCTTCTAATGAACCGTGAAAAAAGAAGCACAGGGTACGTCCCCGTGCTTCACTTGTCCCTGTACTTCACTTCAGCTTAACGCTGTAGGATCTCATGGTTTTTGGAATTCCTTTGATCTCGAAAACTCCTTTGTATATTAAGGTTCTTAGTCTATCTTCTAAAAAGGTGTCGCCTACGTGTTGATCGATATGTCCGTAGACTTCGCCGATGATCCGGGCTGATTTGATAAAATCCTTTGATGGTTGTTTTCTATGTAGTCTTTCTGCTGAGGTGATGATGAGCTCGTCGAAGTAGTCCTCGTTCATCGGTGTAATGGCGCCGTCTTTCCAAATACGCAGGACTTCTTTTGTTTCTGCCAGGCTCAGCCATTCATCCTCCAGTTCTCGCCGTGCCTCTAAACTCAATGGTGTAGAAGATTTCTCCTTGTAGATTTGCACAAGCTCCTCTGGATGGGGCCCGCCGGTATGGGAGTACAAATATTGGTACTCATCAGTGTTGAATAAATCCTGGTAAGCGGTTGTCGTATTGATCAAGTACATCTCATTTGGTTTTTCCTTTAACAAATTCACAAGGTATCGTATTCCTGTTTGTTCATCGGCGTTTTCGGCCGTCCAGATGACAATGGGAGTATGGGCAGGAATAGCCCCGATTTCTTTCAGGGTGCTTGAAACTCTGTGTTCATATTCTTCCTCGATAAAATCATCCGGGAAATTCAGGTGGTCCCTTAACCACTCATAACGGCGCTTGCGTCCCTCTTCTGTATGCAGGTTTTCAATCGGCCCAACAGCAAAGAAGTCTGGAAACCCAATTGCTTTATGCTCACGTCCAAAGGTAAATCGCAAGGAACCGGCCGCTGATTCCCCGCATACGAGATGGACGGTTTTATAAGGCCGTTCAACCATTTTAGCGCCTTCGAGGAGAGACTCCATTTCCTTGTACCAGGATGCTATGTGCTCAATCTTTTGCTCAGGATTTCCAGCGGAATCCCCAACCTGCTTTAAATTGATCATCGTCTGCAACAATATACTTTTAGCTTCATTCTCTGATAATTGCTTGATGGAGTGTCGAAGTTCTTTAATCACTGGAGTTTATCTCCTTTTCCGATTTTTTTAGAAGCACGGGGACGTTTCTCCTGCTTCCATTTCAGCAGGGAAAAAAGAAGCAAAGAGTATGTCCCTGCGCTCCCATGCCAAAAATAAGAAGCAAAGGGTACGTCCCCGTGCTTCAAGCTATGCTCAACGCCTGCAGGAGGATGATGAATGAAAAGATGATGAATTGAGGCACTGTCGCTGTGATTAAATCGCGGTGTTTTAGCAGAGCTACGACCAAGACGGCGATCATATTTAATGAAACGATGCCTAAAGGGATATATACAGCGATCCCGATTAGTTCAATGATGTCCAAGTAAACCATGATTTCCATCAGCCCTACAGCAAAAAGAATGAGGCCTCCTTGCAAAGACATCGAACGGAAGGAGCCTATCAAAATGCTGTCTGCCTTTAATTTCTTTAAAATATTGGTCTGCATTTTTTCCCCGTAAATGACATGGACGACGCTCATGAAAATAAGTATGATCCCGACTATAAGTTTCATTTCTAAACACCCCAGGTTATTCGGATTTTTTATTTTTCCTGATTAGGAAAAATACGAGTCCGCCAATGGCTGTAGCTATAACTATAGCTGCCCATATATATAATTTACTGCCGGTTTGTGTTTCGCTCAGGTCCACTTCTTGTGTTGGAGGCGTTCCCGCACCTAGAACCTTCAAATCCTCACTCAGTGAACCCAGGTACCCGGTTCGGTCGCAAATGCAGGTGATGAGAGCTTTTTCACCATACATATCCGATTCGTTCGCATAAACCAGATATTCCTCGCCGATGTGAAATGCAAATCCGCAGTCCCCGCCGCCCTGGCCGGTGGTAATAATGACTTGCGATTCCTCGATGCCCTTCCATGTATTTGTTACCTCAAAGCGGACCGATTTCGATATGTAGCCTTTCACCTTTTTATCTTTAATTTCAATGACCTTCCCGCTAAAAACAACCTTTGACCGCTTCAGTTCAGTCTCTGCAGATGGTACGCCCGCACAAGAACAGGCACTAGTAACTGAAGGGAAGGCACCCAATACGAATAAGATGGATAAGAAAAATGGCACGAACTTCTTCACTTCATCACCTCTTTTTAGATACATATTCAAGTAAAGGCAATTAAACTCCTTCTTTAAGGAAGCACGGGGACGTATCTCCTGCTTCCATTCAATGAAGCACGGGGACGTATCTCCTGCTTCCAATTATGCAGTGAAAAGGAAGCACAGGGTACGTCCCCATGCTTCCGCCAAGGGATGAAAAAGAAGCACAGGGTACGTCCCCGTGCTTCGCGACCGGTGCTTCCCTAGATCCACTCGCTAAAGAACTTTCTGTAGCCTTCTTTCATGATGCTGCCTGAAAAGGATTGGAATGCGTATTCGCGGTTGGATTGTGATGTTTTTGATGGGTTGGCGGCTGCCATGTTGACGAGCTCGAACCAGTTTTTTTCGTTGCCGGCGAAGGAGTGCTGGGCGCTGATGTGGTCGTAGCATGGGTGCTCTGGTTTTACGACCATTTTTCCCATGGCGAGTGCTTCTGTCAGCGGCATGGCGAAGGTATCGAACTTTGATGATGACCAGTAAACCTTGGCGGAGTTCATCAATTCGAAGATTTCATCCTGGGTTAAGGCGAATTGCAGTTTTACGTTATCCGGAATGTTATATTTCTTCATGCTCTCGCGGTACCGCTCGCCGCCAAACACCATGTACACATCCTTGTCTGGATTTCTCCTCGCGTATTCGATTGGCAAATCTGGTCTCCTGTTTTCCTCGTCGCGGCCGATCCAGAGGATGCGATTGTCGATGACCTGACTCGGGTCATAATATTTCCGCGCCAGCTCCTCATTGAAACCGATTGGAATCACGCTAATATCATCCACCCCGAAGTTGCGGGCCATTTCTCTTTTTAAAAATTCCGTCTGAACGATAGCCTTGTCAACAATCTGATAGAAGGGCTTCATCATCTCATAGCCGGTCAAAGCCGGGTCCGGGAAACTGTGAGGGAAGAGGACGCTCTTTTCCAGGAACATTTTCAGGTATGTAAAACCGGAAACAGTGTAGATAACATGATCGATTTTTTGCGAATGGAGCTGGTCGAGGACGATGTCATAGTTTACGAGATCGCCTTTTTCATGCTCATATCCCTGGATCCAGTCGTAGCCGCTGACATGGCGTTCGGGCGAAATAAAGACGATTTCTACACCAAGCTCCTTTCCAATAGCCCTCAGGCGTTCAGCAAAAATTCGCGGACCTTGCGCCTCGCTGAACTGGATTTTTCTCATTACGAGTCCTACTTTTGTCATTTCGTAACCACCTTATTTAATATGGACGAGGCCTGAAGCTCGCCGCTGCATTGTTTGAAGCTGGAGACGGTCTCGGTTAGCTGCTGTGTCAGCTGTTCTCTCGACCATTTTGCTTCCTTCCGCTCCAAATCCGCCTCGATCAGTAAAAGCATCCAAAGCGAGAAAGCAGATGAAAATAAATAATAACCTTGTTTGAATATATGCCTGAGGGTTGGATTGATGTAGTGGCCGGATTCATTCATATATAATTCAAGGGCTGCATTGCGAAGGTTTTTGCTTATTTTTTTCGGAAAAATTGGATGAGAGATATCGAGCAGATGATATAAGTCCCAATAAGGAGAATTCAAATGGGCATGCTCCCAGTCAATGATGACGAGTCGTTCACCTGAATAACCGAAGTTTCCTGAATGCAAATCTCCGTGGGACAGTACGCCTTGGTGTTCAAAAGAGGTATTATCCAGTTTTAAAAGCAACGATTCTATAAAACTTGCAGAAATCTGATGCTTGCTGGCCAGAATTTTAACTTCGTCCTTGCGCTGCCTAAGGTGCTCAACTACTTCTTCAATGAAAGGCTTCGGACCTTTTTGCGGGAACTCATGAAAAATGTCTCCCGGAATCCTGTGCCAATCCGCCATCAGCTTTGTCACGCCCAAAACGGATTCTTCAGAGAACCGGTGGTCAATCCTGCCCAGGTCCTCAAAAATGATCCAATGACTGTCGAGGTTAATCGAATAAGCTTTTAATCTCGGATAAACAGGAGGCAGCTGCTTCAGGACATGATTGTGAACCCATAATTCCTTCCCGATTTGATCGTCGTGGGTCAAGGGCTTGAAAATGTAGCTTTGCGCAGGATTAATGTAAAATCGCTCCACAAATCGACCATTCATCCCCTGGTAAACCGGCTCGATTTTATAAACCTTCCGATCATCAAGCCTGCCATCGGGCAGGACAAAAGATTGAATCATCCCATCATCCCCCTTCGCGTTTTTGGTTCTATTTTACCACATAGAGAAGGTGGAAATGAGCGAATCCCGAATAAAAAAATGTGAAGCAAAGGGGAGCGGGGGGACGTACCTTGTGCTTCCATCCAGGGGAGAAGCATGGGGACGTATCTTGTGCTTCCATCCATGTCAGAAAGAAGCAGTGGGTACGTCCCCATGCTTCATTGTCCATATTTGCGGAAGTATTGTTCGATGTCTTCTGGTTTTTCGATCCAGTATTTTTGGTCTTCTGGGTCGCTGTTCCTTGCGTAGCGGTACATGAGCTGTGTTATGCCGAATACTTTATAGTCCTCATATTCGGAGATATGATACAGCAAATTGAAGGTTTGTTCCGCTTCTTTGATGGCGGGTTGTTCTACGAAGGCGATATCAAGAAAGTATTTATTATCGACCTCATTCTCAAAACGATAAAAGAGATCATACAGACCCTGGGAATAGTCGGCTAAATTCAGCTCTCCGGTTACAGGGATGACGATTTCGACGTCAACGGCTGTTTCCTCGAACTTAGCTAGGTATTCCCTGGCGCTTAAATCCTTGGTAGTCGGGGTCCAGTCATATTTATCGTAAATATCCGGCCTCACCGTTACCCTATATAAACTCCCTTTAGGCAAAGACGCTTGAAACGTGTCATTGAACTCCTGTCTCAGCTCTTCTCCCCATCGTGCTTCCAGATAATCCTCCCAGACAATCTCAGTAGGACTTCCGCTTGCTTTAAAAACAATCGCTGGATTCTCCTTAACCAGAAATATCTTTTCTTTTGTCGGGCGTAGGGTATTCATCGTCTTAGTGAAAAGATCCTGACTTAATTCTGTATTTTCAACAGCTTCGAACTCTACTCCATATTTCTTTTCTAACTCGTTAACATACTGGCGATCAGAACAGCCCGAAAGCATGAGGGCTGCAGCCGCCAGGAGAATGATTGGAAATAGCCTTTTAGACATAAGCGATATCACCTCTAACATATTTTGGCAGATTGGTTGTTTTACATTTTAGCATAGGTCAACTTAAGGATGTTTAAGTTTTGCCACGGTAAAATTGAGCGTTGAGTTCTACACAAAGACGAGTAACTGGAAAAATTATATACAGTATAGCGATTCAGCCCAAAAATAAGCATAAGACCCGTCCCTCTGCGTCTAAATCATTATCAAATGCATAGTATTATAGGTAACAGCATTTCACTATACAGCAAGGGGTGATGACATAATGTTTTCTGTAAACGGAATGCAGGGCTTTGAATTGTTTTCGGCTATGCACCTGATTACGCTTGGGATTTTCTTTGCGATCTGTCTCGTAATGGTGCTTTTTCGGAAAAAGCTCAAACGCCACCAACAGGTGCTGAAATGGACGATATTCTGGACTTTGCCTGCGTGTGAGATTTCCGCGCATTTATGGCTTATACTCACCGGCCAATGGGATGTCGGTGATCTTCCTTTGCATCTGTGTTCGATGAGCTCGTTTTTAGCGATGTATGTATTCTTGAGGAAAAGTATTAAGGGTTTTTATGTTCTTTATTTTACTGGTTCACTTCCCGCGATTTTAGCCATGGTTACGCCTGAAATGTCCTACGTTTTTCCTCATTTCCACTTTATTGAATACTTCCTTCACCATTCAGCCATTCCTTTAGTTGTCTTGTATTTTATCCTTTTCGAGCGATTCCGAGTCCCCCGCAAAGCCATCCTGTTCAGTTATCTCGTCGTAAACATCGTCGCGGTGCCAATCTTCTTCCTAAATATCATCCTTGATACAAACTTCTTCTACCTGGCCAGCCCAACAGAATCCAAAACTATCCTAAGTTTCTTTGGCAGCGGGATTATGTATTACATCAACCTCCAGCTCGCAGCCCTGCTCGTCTTCTGCATCACCTACATCCCAATGTGGCAGCTACTCAAACGAGAAGCCCGGGAACAAGAAGCACGGGGACGTATCTAGTGCGTCTGTTTTGAACATGAGGTTGCGCAGGGAGCTGGGGCTTCTGTTGGAATCTGGAATCTGGAAGCGCAGGGTACGTCCCTGTGCTTCTACCATATATTCAGGGAATGGAAGCAAAGGGTACGTCCCCGCGCTTCCGCCTAGCTTGAAATGGAAGCAAAAGGTACGTCCCCGCGCTTCCGCCTAGCTTGAGATGGAAGCAAAAGGTACGTCCCCGTGCTTCACTCAAAATCCCATTTCGAGTAGCTCAGCGAAGTAGTGTTCTTGGTATTTTTTATTTAGGATGCCGGTGTAGTAGGCGATTGGGTTTTTAATGGGCCTGCTGGTTGTTTTCATTTTCCGGACGAGCTGTTTGAAGGAGTCGAGTGATATGGATAGCATGGTTTCTTGTTCGTGCTCGTAGTTGTTGCGGTAGGCGGAAATCTGACTCATTCTCCAGTATTCTTCGATTGCTTTTGCCTTTGGGAAGAAATATTTCACCAGCGAAGTGAAGGCTGCGGGCACGCGGTCGCTGACGAATTGGTGGTCTTCTGGCTCCGGTTGTCCTTTAGGTGCAGGTTCTTCAACTGGTTCATTTCCAACAGGCGCTGTTTCACGTTTTTTATTTTTTATAATGTTAGTTTCAGAAGGAATGATAGTTTTACTAGGCTGGCTCAATTTTTCCTCGGTAAGCAGTTCATTAACAGGAAAGCGATTGAAGACATAGAGATTGCTGGATTGTGAGCCGTTTTTGCGTTCAGTTTCGTAGACTGTGAGAATGCCAATTTTGGTTGCTTTGATGATCATTCTTTTAAAAGTGGAGCGGGAGATCATCCCGAGTTCTCCGTATTCCTCGTAGATTGCCTTCAGCACGGTTCCGATTCTTGCATTCGCTACGCCTGGAACCTTCGCCGCAAAACGCGTCAGCCTCTTCAGCCCGATGAGCTCACCCTTGGTAAAATAATGTTTCTTATCCGCCATCCACATTTCAAAATGATTGTTGAATTCTTTTAGGTCGCTAAATTGTGAGTACTTTTCAAAGTTATCGATTTTGCCATTTTTAATTGACATATAAATGCACCACCCTTTCACCGTCTATATACAAAAAGGGAGGGGGGAAAGGACATGGTGGGGCAGGGAGGATTGTGGCTGTTTTGTGACGAATTTTTTTAAAATAGAAACATCCTGCCAAAAGTGAGCATGAATTGACAGGAGTTCGGACGGAATCCTTGGTAAAGTTTTTATAAGGGAGTGATCGATATGGCATGGATTGAAGCCCTGCAGCGGGCGATTGATTATATGGAGGAGCATTTGCTCGAGGACATCACGATTGAGGAGATTGCGCAGCAGGCAAATTCGTCGCCTTTTCATTTTCAGCGGACGTTTGCGATTTTGACGGACATTTCTGTTGGTGAGTATTTGCGGCGGAGGCGGCTCACACTGGCAGCGGGTGAGCTATGCAGCAGCGATGTGAAAATCATTGACCTTGCATTGAAATATGGCTATGACACTCCCGAGGCATTTACGAAGGCTTTTCGCAGGCAGCATGGCATTGCGCCAAGTGAGGCGCGCAAGTACACCGGAAAGCTGAAATCATACAGCAGCCTGGGAATCCAGGTGAGTTTGAAAGGAGCGGAACCGATGCAGTATAAACTCATGGAAAAAGAAAGTTTTGATGTGATTGGAATCAAGGAGAGCTTTTCGTATGGCAATGGCGAAAATCTTGAAGGGATTCCCAAGCTGTGGGACAAAGTGAACCAGGATGGGACCTGTGATTTTCTTTTTAGTAAAAATAACGGGCCGGTGAAAGGTGTCCTGGGTGTTTGTGTGGATCTAAGCAAAAGTGAAAAACTAATGGACTATTGGGTGGCTGCCGCCCATGAGGGTGAAACGCTGGAAGGGTATTTGAAGATGGAGATCCCGGCATCGAAGTGGGCAATTTTCGAGGTGCATGGCGCGATGCCGGATGCAATCCAAAATGTGTGGAAGCAAATTTACACGGAATGGTTCCCAGCCAGCGGATACGAGCATGCCGGACTCCCTGAGCTTGAGGTTTACACAGCAGGCAACGCGGCAGACCATGATTATTATTCAGAGGTTTGGATTCCGATTAAGTAGGTTTTGAAAAAATTGCAAAATTATCATCGGGAATCGAGTATAAAACCGCAAAGGTTTTGTGCTCGATTTTTTTATATGTGGAAAAAAATTTACCCTCAAGGTTAATAAGAAAAGGAAATTTATGTTAAAATATAAACAAGAAGATGTTCCGTTGAGGACAGTTTATTTTTCTAATAGGAATGGAGGTTCGCTATGAAAAGTAACAACAAAATTGCACTCTTTGTTTCTTTAACAGTATTAATCGGCTTTCCAATTCTGTTTCTCTTCATTTCGTTGTTCACAGGTCAGTGGGGCTATCTTGGCTGGAGTATCCCGCCATCGTTTGCTGCTGGATTTACTGGTTTAATGTTAACTCTTTATGCTTTTAAAAAGGACATGAAACAATCCTCTTAAAAAGAATAGAAAACTGTAATGATACAAGCTCAGAGCGATTTAAGACTTTGGGCTTTTTTTACGTAAAAAGAACAGTTTTTTTGAAAAAATGGATTTAGAACTTGAGTAAAAATATGAATCGTGCTAACCTATGACTATAAAAACAAATTTAGTCATACGTTATGGAGGTCCGTCATGGCAACTGCTTTTACCGAAAGTGAGAAGGAGCAAATTCGCAACAGATTGATGGAGGCGGCTGAGGAATGCCTTGGCAAATATGGGGTGAAGAAGACGACGGTCGATCAGCTTGTGCAGATGGCTGGCATCTCAAAGGGGGCGTTTTATCAATTTTTCCCCTCGAAGGAAATTCTGTTCTTTAAGGTGCTGGAGGAGTTTCAAGGGGCATTGATGGATGAGGGAATGGGGTCGGAAAAATCGACAGATGCTGTGGGCTTTACTGAATTCCTCTATCGTTTGTACTCGCGGGTGCGGCATTCGTTTTTGATGAATATTATCCAGAATGGGGAAATGGAGCTGCTGATGCGGAAAATTCCCCCCGAGGAGCTTGCCCGCCACCATTCGTTTGACGATGTCATTGCCGAAAAGCTATTCAGTGATTTTAACATTGAGGGTGACCCGCAAGTTGCCGCGGCTTCGCTGAGGGCGATTTTTCTCAGCATGCTTCATGTGAAGGAGGTTGGCGAGGAGCATTTTGACCAGGCATTGAAAATGCTGATCCGTGGAGTGGCACTGCAGTTGATGGAGGAGGGAGCCAGGGATGAATGATGTTATTGTTACATCTGATTTGACCAAGGTTTATGGTAAAACCAAGGCGGTTAACGGAGTCAATTTGCAGGTGCAAAGGGGAGAGATTTTCGGCTTCCTTGGTTTAAATGGAGCGGGAAAAACAACCACGATTCGCATGCTGCTTGGTATGGTCGCGCCGACCTCGGGTGAATGCTCTGTTCGCGGTGAAAAAGTGAGTTCCGGGAATATCAGGCTTTGGAATCATGTTGGCTACATGGTGGAGACACCGTATTCCTATCCTGAACTGACTGTGAAGGAAAATCTCGAGATTGTCTGGAAGCTCCGCGGTTTGCGGGACCGAAGCCGGATTCCGTGGATCATGAGACTGTTGAAGCTGGAAAAATATGCGTCGGTAAAAGCGAAGCATCTCTCCCTCGGGAACGCACAGCGGCTTGGGATTGCGAAGGCACTCATCCACAAACCAGAAATTCTGATCCTCGATGAGCCTACGAATGGGCTTGATCCTGCTGGAATTGTGGAAGTGAGGGAGCTGCTTAAAAGCCTGGCGGAAAATGAAGGCGTGACGATCCTTGTTTCCAGCCATAATCTTGATGAGGTATCACGGATGGCGACCAATATTGCCATCATTCACAATGGCAGCATGGTCAGGAAAATGGATGCTTCGAGCCTCGAGCGCGAATTGAAAAAGACGCTGTTGGTCGACGGGAGACAGCGAGAGTTGATGAAAGAGATATTGAGGAAAAACGGGTACGATTTTTCCATTCATCCAGATTACATCCAAGTGTTAGGGGAAGAGGCTGTCAGGAAGCCAGATCAAGTTGCGGCGATGCTGGTCGAGGCAGGCTGTCCGCCGACGCATTTGCAGGTGAACAAGGAGAATCTGGAGACGTATTTTTTAAGGATGATCGAGAATGGGGCGAAAAACCATGCGTGAGTTGGCGATTGCTGTTTCAGTTGAAAGTAAAAAATTCTTCCGCTCGAAGGTACCGTTCATCACGATGCTTGCCCTGCTGATGATTCCCTTTGTTGGCGGGCTGTTCATGTATATATTGAAGGATCCGGTGAATGCGCAGAAAATGGGGATTATTTCGGCGAAGGCACAGCTGGCGGGCTCGGCGGATTGGCCTTCGTTTTTCGGGCTGATCGCCCAGGCGGTTTCGATTGGCGGCTTGATGGCATTCGGGTTTGTGACCAGCTGGATTTTTGGCAGGGAGTATTCTGACCGGACGATAAAGGATCTGCTGGCGCTGCCCATTTTGAGGGAATATATTGTGCTTTCCAAGTTCATCGTCGTATTTGTATGGTGCCTGCTGCTTTCAGCGATTGTGTTTATTTTAGCATTGGCTGTGGGGCATCAGGTAGATATTCCAGGTTACTCGGGGGAACTTTTGAAGCAGGGAGCACTGGTGTTTTTCGTCTGCTCGATTCTGACGCTGTTACTGTCTGCGCCTGTGGGATTTTTTGCGACGGTCGGAAAGGGGTATTTGTCTCCGTTGGGATACGTCGTCTTTACGATGATCATCGCGCAAATCATTGCCACAACCGGGTACGGGCAGTACGTGCCATGGTCGGTCCCGGCACTGGCAAGCGGCATCGACGGCAGCGGAGCCATAGCCCTCGAACCAGTCAGCTACCTCATCGTCCTGCTCACAAGCCTCGCCGGACTAGTGGGCACTGCGTTTTGGTGGCGGTACGCCGACCAGAACTAAGCGGAACATGGGGACGGTTCTCCCGTTCCATTCTGGAACAGGAGAACCGTCCCCATGTTCCAAGCTTATCTGGTTAAAACATAATAGATAACGTAGAACCAACTAAAGAACCCGTGAATTATGGCCCATAGAACTGATTTATGGACACTCCAAGATATTGTAATGGCTAAAGCAGAACCAAAAGTGATGGCACTTTTAGAACCAACTGGAACATTAAATTTTTTTTCTTTCCTATCTTTCATACCCCAATCCCCCATTTTCTCGAATCTATATTTTTATCTGTTAATATTTATTCTTCAATGAGAAGGTTATTCCACAACCAACTTATCTATCAACAAATAAAAAAATCCAATTCATAGGCGAATTGGACTTAAACGAACAGTTACTGGGGGACGCTCCTTTTATGTAAGTTTTTCTTCTATAGAGGTCATGACATCGTATGCGCCGCCTGACTTATTTGAGCAGACGACTGCAATAGTTTGCTGTTCTGGATAGTAAGCCGAGTGGAAGCTGACGCCAGGGTCATAGCCCATGACGTGGTATTTCAGGACCTCTGCGTCGCGGAATTTGATCCAGACACCGTAGCCATATGAGCCGGTATCATTTACTTTTGCATGCGGCATTAGCAGGTTTTTAGTAGTTTCCTCGTTTAATAGCTGGTGGCTGAAAAGCGCTATCCACAGCTTGGCCATGTCCCCGGCAGTTATGTAGGCACCGCCATCTGAGCCGCCTTTTACAGGAAGTGAGTAAATATTCGTCCTCCATGTGCCATCCTCACCGTCGATATAGCCCAGAGCTGTGTTGGCAGGCAGGGCGTCGAATGAAAAATAACCAGAATCGGTCATGCCCGCTCTTTTAAAAATATGCTCCTGGACATAGTCGGTAAACTCCATCCCGGTGGCCTGTTCCACGATCAATCCCAATAAAATATATCCTGCGTTGTTGTAGTGGAAGCTTTCGCCCGGCGATGATTTCATTGGCTCGTTCTGGAACATGGGCAGGAAATCCTTCAAGCTCCTGATTTGGTACATCGGCCTGTTCAGCCAGAGCTCCTCAAAATCATCCATCATGTCTTCATCGAAATAATCCGGAACCTCAGAAGTGTGCGTCAGCAGGTGGTGGATCGTGATGTCCTTGCTAAAATGAGGGAACTCTTGGTTAAGGCAATCACTTAATCTAGTATGAAAAGCGAGCTTGCCCTGCTCCGCCAGCTGGCAAACCGCAATCGCCGTGAACAGCTTGCAGCCTGAGGCAATTCCGAATCGGGTATGTGGGGTATTATTCAATTTTCCCGAGCGGTTAGAGTATCCGTAACTAGAACTCATCAAGATCTCATCCTCGCGCTGAACCAGCACCGAACCTGAAAAGTCAATCTTAGCCTGAATCTCCCCGACAGCATTTTGTAAATTTAACATCCCTAGACCTCCAAAGTAATTGATTAATATAATCCTACCATAAATATCCAGGTGGAACATAGGGACGGTTCTTTCGTTCCAGGATGGAACAGGAGAACCGTCCCCGTGTTCCACCAGTTTTTAATCAAACGTTTGATTAAGAAAAAATGTCTTTTTATTGCGAAACTATTAATCTCTCCGTCCGTATAAAGGAATAATATGTAAATTTCTTTGCGGGATAGGAGGGTTTCTAATGAAAAAAGTGATTATCTTCTTTTTACTGGCTGCGGGTTTATTGGCAGGTATCGGACTTTTACAATACAAGGATAAGGATCAGCCTGTGAGCAAGGAACAGGCTGAGGTCACTGCTGAGCAGAAATATGAAAACCTCGCTGCTTTCGCAAAATTATATGGATTGGTGCGATACTACCATCCTAGCGATGAAGCGGCGGACCTTGATTGGGAACGCTTTGCTGTCTATGGGGCGGGTGAGGTGAAGAAAGCTAGTAATCAAGAAGAGCTGAAGGACAAGCTGAATAAGCTGTTCAGTCCGATCGCCCCGAAAATGAGCCTTTACTTGGAGGATGAAAAACCGGAGGATTGGGAGGTTGAGGCAAAGGATGGAAAGTACGGAAAGGACGGCAAGGTAATCGCCTGGCAGCATTATGGCGTGAATAGTGTGAATGATCCTGATTCACCTTACAGCAGCAAAAGGGTTTTTGCTACGCTTGAAAAAGGGGAATACCAGATCGAAAGTGACCGTTTATTTGACCAGTATCCTAAAGTCCATGAGAGGCTCAAGAAACAGATCAGCGATGGAATATACTGCGATTTTCCGCTTGTTCTGTACGTCGATGACAAAGGGACAACAATCGGTGATAAAAAAGAATCAAGAGTTGAGCTGAAGAAATTGAATGATAATCTTAAAAAACTAAATCCCGCCATGACGAGCGAGGATGAGGATGTCCGATTCGCCGGAATTATTACAACGTGGACCATTCTCAATCACTTTTACCCCTATTTTGAAGTGACAGATTCAGATTGGCAGAATCAGCTGCAGACTTCATTCAAAGATGTGGCAGATGATAAGAACAGGGAAGATTATACGAGATCATTAATGTCGCTGATTGAAAAAACGAAGGACGGCCATGCGAGCAGTGTGTTTATGAAAGATTATCTAAAAAGCAGCTTATTCCCTTTTATCGTTGACGTGATTGGCAATGAGGTGGTCGTGACAGTCGCTGCGGAGGATGCGCCTGTTAAAGCTGGGGACATCATTGTCGAAATCAATGATCAAAAAGGCATGGAACGGATTGAACAATTGAAAACTGAAATACCGGGATCGCCACAGTATAAGGAATATTTGGCAACAAAGTATTTCCGCTATGGGGATTCCGCTGATATTACGGTAAAGCGCGGCGATGAAATTCTTGAACATCATGTAAAAGCAGAGCAGTTTTCGAACCTTGATGAATTTAACCGGAAAGAAAGCTTTATAGAATTAGAGGATGATATTTTCTATTTTGACCTGTCGAGAGGTAACGTGAAAACGTTTAATGAGAATATTAATAAATTGAGCAAGGCAAAAGGGGTTATTTTTGACTTAAGAGGTTATCCGTCATCTCCGGAACTATCCATGAGTGTGCTGGGGCATTTGACAGCGGAGCCAATCAAGGGGCCCGTTTGGCGAGTGAGCCAGAGTATTTATCCTGACCGCGAGAAGCTTACGTACGATGAGGGCAGTGATGTGGTGAATCCGTTGACTCCTTTAATCAGCGGAAAGGCCGTCTTTGTGACCTATGCAGGTGCAATGAGTCAGCCTGAGTATTTGCTCGGCTACATCAAGGATAATGGATTGGCAGAGATTGTGGGGCAGCCAACCGCTGGATCAGACGGAAATATTCAGAACTATCTTATTCCAGGAGGTTTTTCCGGTGTGTTTACTGGGATGGAAATACTGAATGCCGATAAAACGCAAACCCATATCGTAGGCATCAAGCCAACCGTTCCAATTGAACGGACACTGGAGGCGATCAAAAAGGGGGAAGATGAGTATATTGCGAAGGCATTGGAGTTGTTGAACCAGTAAAAACTTGGTTACTGATTTAAGCTGTAAATTAAAAACGCTTAGGGCAATTCCCCTGAGCGTTTTTTGTGTGAAACTTTAGGCTTTTTCCTGCATTCGATCGGGCAGGTTCTGGATCGATTGGACGACGGTATCAAGCTTGGCTTCGATGCGGTGGAGCAGATACAGTGTCACGACGATCGGGAAGCCGACGTCACTGATGAACGGAATCAGCTGTTCCATTTGCGATTCTCCTTTCGTGTTTATTTTTCACAAAAAAGCCGGTCCTAGAAAGAAGACCGGCTCGTGTTCATTACGCGATTTCGTATTCAGTTACGTTACGCTCGACGACCCGGGCGCCTGCAATTGAAACTGGTGTGCCAGCTGCTGTCAGGAACGCGTTGGATGCGATGATTTGCTGCATTGCCAGCTTGACGGCTGCTGGATCGACTGGTTCCTTCGGGTTGTCAACGTTCAGCTTTGTGTTTTTGCCGTGGTCGGTAACAAACTGCAATTCTAATGTTTTAGCCATGTTTTTCACCTCCTGTCGCTAGGTTTAGATTTTGGTCAGCTGTTAGACGATTTCGAAGCTGTCATTACGCTCAACTGAGTGCAGCATGTTTGTGCTGAGCCCGCCAAGAGCCTTCGCCACCTGGTCGATCTGGTCAGCTGTGGCTTCCTTGCGGATATTCGAGTAAGACTTGCCCTTGTAAACCGGCTCGCCTTTCTCGTCCATGCCTGTTTCGAACGTCAAGCGGATGCTTGAATCCTTTAAGATTGCTAGTGCCATCTTGCCTCACCTCCTTTCACCTTCTATATACAAAGCTGGAGGGGAAAAGGACAGGGTGATAGGAAAAATATTATTGCTGGCATGGGAGGGAGCAGGGGGACGTATCCGTTGCTTCGGTATATTCCTAATAGAAGCATAAAAAAGAAGCCCTAGTTGCGGCCGTTTAGGCAGAGCTGCAACAGGGCTTCTTTGGTTTCTGGTGAAACTAGACAGAAGCAGGAGGTACGTGTGGCGTGATTTCCAGTGCTCTTTGGAAGCATTAGATACGTCCCCGTGCTTCCGTGGAACGCGAGAACCGTCCCCATGTTCCATGTTCCGGTTTTATGCTGCTTCTGATTCTTTGGAGTGTACTTGTTTCATGAATTCGTTTACGTCGGATGGTACTTTGCGGTCTAGTTTTGAGACGATGTAGACGGAAAGGAATCCGATTGGTACGGTGATGATTCCTGGTACATTGAATTGCAGGAATTCTGGCAGGGTGGTTTTAAAGAAAATCATGTACATGGAGGCAGCTAGGCCGATGACCAGGCCGGCAATGGCTCCTTTTTCCGTCATGCCTCTCCACCAGATGCCCAGGATAAAGATCGGCGTGAACGTGCTTGCTGCTACGGTGAAGGCCAGTGCGACCAGATGGCCGATGGATGCTTCTTTTACCATTAGGCCTAGTGCACCGTATAAAATACCAAGGATGATAATTGAAACCTTGCCTGCGATGACACGCTCTTTTTCCGTGATATTTTTACGGAAGAATGTTGCGTATAAATCATGGGCCAGTGCGCCTGAGCTTGCAATGAACAGACCGGAAAGGTTCGAGAAGACGGCCGCGAATGCGCCGGCGATAACAAGACCCAGCAGCCACTCTCCGCCAAGAGCCTGAGCAGTGGAAGGAACTACCATGTTGTTGCCTCCTGCAATCAGGTCTTTCACTACTCCTGGGTCAGCGTTTCCAGTCAAGAAAATGGAACGGCCAACTACACCAAGATAAACAGCAAAGAAGAAGAATAGACTTGCAATCCCGATCGCCATCAGGGCTGAGCGGCGAGCTGCCTTTGCACTCGGATTTGTATAGAAGCGAAGCAGGATATGCGGAAGTCCAATGGTACCGAGTGAAAGCCCGATCGTCATGGAGATCGTCTGCCAGAAGGATGGAAAGTAGTTTCCAGTACCAGTCCAGACTGAACCGTCAAATGGGATATCTTTTCCATCGGTTGTAAAAGGAGCTGTTCCAGCAATGGATCCCTTAAATTCATTGATCGATGCAAGGATTTCCTGATAGTGAAGCCCTCCATATATGGCCGCACCGACCATGAGCACGAATGCGCCAAGGCGAATCCAAAGTTCCAATGCCTGATTGAGAGTCGTGCCTTTCATGCCACCGACTCCTACATAGAAAATCATGACTGAGCATGTAAAAATAATGCCGAATTCATAACTAGTCCCAAAAAACATACTTAATATCTGAGCTGCACCAAGCAGCTGAGGGGCCGCATAGAAGCCGGAAATGGCCAGGACCACCGCAACAGCAGCGAGACGGGCTCGGCGGCTGTGAAAACGATAAGCTAAAAAGTCAGCGACTGTGTAAGCACCAAAACGGCGAAGCGGACCGGCAACAAAAATGGCCAGGAGTGTCAGGCCTATGGAGAAGCAAAAAGCATAATAGGCGCCATCATATCCTAGCTGGTAAGTAAGTCCGGCAATGCCAAGGAAGGTGGCCGCACTTAAATAGTCACCGCCAATAGCCGAACCGTTCGTAAACCAGCCAAAGCTTCGGCCGCCAACGAAATAGTCAGAGGCAGTCGCACTTCTTTTTGTAAGATAAGTGATGTATACGATGGTTCCCATCAGGATGATGGTTAGAAGGAATTTCGGTTCAAGCAGCATGGCCATTAAACGGCACTCCTTTCATTCGTAGAATTTGTGGAGTGATCGGATTGGCTGTTCTTAAGACGTTTTTCATAAAGAGCAGTATGGATGAAAGCAATTACAAAAGCCATCGCCATCGCGACAATGCTGGTCAAAAACCAGCTGTAAGTCATGCCGCCCCACATCCTGGAGAACATGAAGCCTTCAGCGAACCAGTTCAACACAGGAATTGCCATGATAAAAAGATAATAGAAGAGTGTAAGTTTAATACCGGTACTAAATTCACCTTTCATGATTTTCCTTGTTTCCGGGTCGAGCGGCTCAAGTTCGCTGACATCGATCGTATCGGCCGCAACATAATTATATTCCCTGTATTCCCCTGCCATTTTGACAACCCCCTTGTTAATATTGTGACAGCTGCCGCTTCCTCATTCCCTCCTTCAGGCGAGCCGTGATATTATAGAGTTGATTGTACGATACAGAGAAAGCGAATACCTTACAATAAATTATCAGAAATATACAAATATTTAATATACTATAAATTTTTATACCTTAAATTGTATAAGGATGTAACTTGAAAAATTTGTTTCTTTGAAAAGGAGGGGGGAGAAGATGTATTCTATCAGACTTGCAGTCGACGATGAAAAGGAGCTGAAAAAGCTGACAGACTGGGTAATTGAAGAATTCAGCGAGATGTGCCAGCTGGCAGAAGATGAAGCTGACAGCACTCATGCTGATATGGCGATTTTAGAAGTTAGCAAATGGCATGACTGGGTAAAAATACATAGATTCCGGAAACGGAATGGAGGCTGCCGGATCATTCCGCTGCTTGATCCGTCTTTATTGCACACATCTCCGCTTGCGATTGAATTCAAGCTTACATACCTTCTGGTTAAATCGGTGAAAAAGCATATATTTATTCGCACCTTGAAACGGGCAATAGATGAACTTGATACTGAGAATGCAAGCTTCATGGAAAGTGATGAATTTTACAGCCAAATCCAAGGGGAGCAGGCGAAGGATCTTACTTCCCCGCATTTTCAGGAGGCTTTTATTCGGCGGCTTCTGGGTGGTGAGGTGAAGTCAGAGGATGAGCTGCTTCAGTCTCACTATTTTCTTGCCGGGCACTCAATGCCAAACGTGGTTTGCTTTATCCAGGGCTTTATCCTCTGCCCTGGGAATAGGGAACAGGAGGGCTGGCAAGCACCTAATGTCATTCAGGATTTTTTAAGAACGAAATTTCAAGGCTATCCGATTTCCTTTCTTTCCTATCGCAAGCATTTGCTGATGCTGCTCCAGATTCCTGTGGAATACGGTTCTTTGAAACACTGGAAAGAAGGAGAGGACGGGATTTTGAGTGCGATTGATGAGCTGAAAAGGGAATACGGAATCCACTTGTATATGGGAGTTGGTTCTGTCTATCGCGAACCGTTGATGCTTCACCATTCATACAAGGAAGGCTGCAAAGCCAGGCGGACTTCGCCATATGAAAGGCTATCGCTTCGTTATTATGAGGAGATCACAAAGGATTCCCAGATTCTGAAGTGTACAGAATATATTGCGCAATATTGCACCGAAGATCTTTCTATAAAACAGGTAGCAGACCAGATTAATCTCAGCGTTCCCTATTTCAGCCGAATCTTTAAACAGGAGACAGGCCGTAATTTTGTAGAATACGTCACCTTTGTCCGGATGCAGCGGGCAGTGTGGCTGTTAAGGCATACAGACCATACTATTGAAACTATAGCCGAAGAACTAGGCTACAACACACCAAACTACTTCAGCGGCACCTTCAAAAAATACGTCGGATTAACCCCAAGAGACTACCGTGCTACAGAAGAAATAATTTTCATATGAGATTACTGCAACGCATTAAAGCGGTGGGGGTCAGACCCCCACCGCTTTAATGTGTTAAAGTCTCGCTTTTCGTGTATCGCCTTAGAAAACGTAAAGAAATGTTCACAGAGGGGAAGAAGGGTTATGAGGTACAATGATGAAAGAGATGTATGTGAAAAACATCACAAATTGTAAAACTAAAGGATGATAGCCATGTCATATTACAAATCGGAAGAAATCATGGAGATGACGATTCAAACGGGTACGAAGAAAACGTCGTACCCGCTGCTGAAAACCTTGATCCTTGGCTTTCAGGCAGGGGCATTCATCGCGCTGGGTTACTTGCTCTATATTCGGGTAACCGCACCGCTGACAGGGCCGCTTGAAGGTTTGAGTGGTTTGATTGGGGCTTCCATTTTCCCAATCGGATTGATCCTAACCCTTCTGGCAGGAGGAGAACTTTTGACTGGGAATATGATGGCGGTGCCTCTGGCTGGATTCGCGCATAAAATTACTTTGCGGATGGTGCTGAAAAACTGGATTTTGATTGCCTTCAGCAATTTCCTCGGAGCCATCTTCATCGCGTATTTTTTTGGGCATTTAACGGGCCTCACTGAGACAGGGGTTTTTCTCGAGAAGACAGTCAGCATCGCGGAACATAAAGTGGAAGCGACATTCCTTCAGGCTTTTCTCTCGGGGATTGGCTGCAACTGGCTGGTAGCGGCTGCCGTATGGCTTTCCTACGGTGCCCAGGACATGGGCGGCAAGATTCTCGGCATCTGGTTTCCGACGATGACCTTTGTTGCGATTGGCTTCCAGCACGTGGTCGCGAATATGTTCGTCATCCCCGCTGCCATCTTCTCCGGGCACCTAAGCTGGATCGAGTTTTTACATAATTTTGTCCCCGTCTTTTTAGGTAATGCAGTAGGAGGAAGCATTTTTGTCGCAATGGCCTATTGGTTCGCTCTTAAAAAGAAACCCGCCCAGCAAGAACTCAAAACCGTGCAAATCAAAAAAATGAGCATGTAGACGCTTTACCGCATCACCGCACCGAGGGTCAGACCCCTGGTGCTTTAACGCGTTACTGTCTTGGAGCCACACCCCAGGTGCTGAAGGAGAAATCGGTAAGAAGATGGAATAATAGATAATAATTTGATTAAGGGGTTTGTTACTTGTGAAATACATAGAGTTTGGGATTGGCAACAACTGGCTCATTAGGACGGAGACGGAGCTGGAGGACGGAACGGAATATGAAGAGAGGGCATCAAAGGCCCAATTCAATTCAAATCTATATATGTAAGGCTTTGGATTGGCAGAAGGGTTTTTATCTGGGATTCGTCCGAAGGCAGCAAAAAAGGTAAAAAGGATCGCAGGAAATTTAAAATAGTCGTTGGCATTGTCAGTTTGTAAAATAGCAAAAAAGGTCCGTTCGTGTTTTAGGTGAACGGACCTCTTATATTTCTATGAATTGGCCAGTTGCTGCTCAGCAAATTCCCGATACAGTGCGTGTGAGTGAACCAACTCGCTATGTGTGCCGACCCCAGTGACTCTGCCTTTCTCGATAAATACGATTTTATCGGCATCGACGATTGTGGAAAGCCGGTGGGCGATGACGAAAGTGGTACGGCCTTCCATCAGGCGGGTGAGCGCTTCCTGGACGATGCCTTCTGATTGGCTGTCAAGGCTGGCGGTCGCTTCGTCCATCATCAGGATTTTCGGATCACGGAGGAAGGCACGCGCGATGGCGATTCTCTGCCTCTGGCCGCCGGAAAGCTTGACTCCCCGCTCGCCGACCTCGGTATCGAGCCCCTTCGGAAAGTCAGCGATGAATTGGTCGGCGTAAGCCATTTTCGCAACCTCCCACAGGCGTTCGTCGGGAATCTTATCGCCGTCCTCAAGGCCATAATACAAATTCTCGCGGATGGTTCCGGCCATCATCGCGCTTTCCTGCGGCACATAGCCAATCTGGCTGCGCCATGAATCAAGCGACAGCTGATGAATCGGTGTGCCGCCAATTTTGATTTCACCGGCAGTCGGCTCGTAAAAGCGTTCAAGCAAGCCAAACATCGTCGTTTTGCCGCCGCCGCTCGGACCAACGAATGCAATCATTTGTCCTGGCTGGGCCTCAAGTGATACGCCTTCGATCACCGGTTCCTCTTCACTGTAGGCAAAAGAAACGTTGTCAACGGTAATCGGCAGGCTGCTGATGTCCATTTCGATTCCACCCTGGCCTTCTTCCAGTGGCTGGTCAAGGATTTCGATGATCCGCTCGGTTGCGCCCTTTGCTTTTTGCAGCTGGGTGAAAAACATTGCAAACGACGTGATCGGCATGATGATTTGGAACAAATAGAGCAGGAAGGCGATCAGTGAGCCGGTCGACATGGTTCCGCTGACGACGCGCATCCCGCCATAGCCGATGATCAGCACAATAACGACCATGATCATCAGCTGCATGATCGGGCCAATCATCGCAAAAATCCGTGCTTCCTTCAATCCGAAGCTGAACAGCTTATCAATCCCGCTGTACCCATTATCCTCTTCAATTTTTTCCGCGGTAGATGCCTTCATCAAGCGAATTTCGCTAAGTGTTTGCGTGATATGTCCAGTGAAAACGGCGGTCTCGTCCTGCAGTCCGCGCGAAATTTTCGCCATTTTCCTGCCGAGCGGCATCATGATCATCAATGTGAGCGGCACGGAAATGAGCATCAGCAAGGTCATTTTCCAATCCATCAAAAGCAGGATGATGATTGCGCCAATGATGGAGATGATGCCGGTTGCGAAGTTCGGGAAATGGCTGGTGATCAGCTCCCTGACAATGCTCGTGTCATTGACGATCCGGCTGACGGTTTCGCCGCTCGATTGCTTGTCAAAATAGCGGACGGGCAGCCGGATCAGTTTTGCCCACATCCGTTCGCGGAGCCTCGCCACGACCTTTTGGCCGGTGTAGCTGAGCAGGTAGATGGAAACGCCGCTGATCAGCGCCTGGAGGACGAAGGCGGCGGCAATTCCGATGATGAGCGGAATGCTGATCGCTTCAATGGAAAAGCCATCGACCAGGTTTTTCGTCAGGATTGGGACCGCCAGGCCGGCCATCGTCGTTAAGACACTTGCCGCCAGACCGGTGAAAAGCGCCGCCTTTGGGATGTTTGTTGATAAAATTAAGGACAGGAACGGCTTAAGACTTGTTTGCTGTTTATCCATTTTGTGCTCCTCTGTTTTTGGTGGTAGTTTTTTTAGAAAGGCTGTATTCGTAAAGTATGTTGTTTTTTAGTTCAAAAATAATTATACAACTAAAAGTGTAAATTTACACTTTTTTGTTGTATAATTATGGTAATAGAGGGGGATGGTATGTATGGAAATTAGTTTGATATTATTTATTTTTCCTATTGTCGTTGTTGTAGTTTCAATTATCGGCTTTTTATTGGTTAGGAAATGGGTTGTAATGCCCTTATTGACATTTATGGTATTCGCTGTCTTGATGTTGACAGTATACAATGAATCATTCCTCATTTGGCTGATTTTATATACAGTTCTTTCCTTTATAGTAAGTTATCCTATGAAATTTATTAGGAATTAAGTAAGTGAGATACTGCCAAACGGCGGTATTTTTTAACCCTAATGAAGAAACAGATGTACGATTTGATTTTTGACAAGCAGAATTAAGCATTTGTTCTACTTGTTTTTCCAACGCTAAGTTCTTACTTAAATCCAACCAGCGGAACAAATTTAGAAAGATCCATCTGAGTGAGATTGTTTCAACTGGTATTAAAAATGTGCCAACTGGAATTAAATCTGCATCAACTGGTATTAAAAGTTTTCCAACTGGTATTAAATCTCCGCCAACTGGTATTAAATTTCAACCTACTGTAAAAAAATTGAGTCTAACCAGTATAACCCTTTACCCATGATAATCTTTTATCCCAAGCAGCTTATCTATGCTCCCATTTTTGCCCGGTATCAAGATCAGTGATGTAAACAATATCCTTGCTGTTAGGCAGGTACTCAATTTTATATTTGTGGTCAGGATCCAGGTCCCTGAGTATGCCCCAGTAAACCAAGACTTCGCCCGAATCAACCGTGAATTCCGTGCTGCTTCCTGCACCTTTACCAGATCGTTTGTAGATTTCGATTTCTTTTGGGACTCCGGTGTAGGTCTGGAATTCCTTTTTGAAATAATGAGGATAATCCATTAGCTGCCCTCTTCCAAGGTATCCAGCCAGCACGATTATTGCAATAATGACAAGATTTGAGAGCATTTCCTGTGAAAAAACAAAGTGCCAGAACGACTTCGCTTTGCTCGAGAAGACGATAGTGGATATGACAATATAGGTAATGGCAGCAAATAAAAATGCACTCCCTGCAAATATTGAAGCGACTATATCATTAATGAGCACAAACCAAACCCAGGGATCCCACCAGGACCAATAATCCCGTAATCCCCAATACGGCAATATTTTTTTCAAGAAAACGCTCAATTCTGTGCTTCTCTTTAATCTCCATTCAAGAACCTCCAAAAGATAGGATGCCATCTTATACGATTGACTCGCAAAAATGTTTCAGGGGGACGGTTCTCGTGCTTGTTTTTTCTGTGAAAAACAAGCAGAAGAAGCTACCCTCTGATTGTTCTTTTCTAATAATACAATAATTGGTAAAGTATTCCTGAGGGGGATTATATGAAAATTATCCAATGGTCATTAATTATTTTTGGGTTATTATTTTTGCTGTTTTCATCACTTGCTTCGGCATTTGGTTTGATTGGCGTGGCGATTTATTTAGCCGGTATCTGGTTATTTTATCAGAAGCAAAAGGGGATATCCTATCGGGAGAAGCCGTGGATGGCATTTGCTCTCGGCATCATCACGACAGTTGTCCTGGTTTTGATTTTTGTCGAGGAAGTGCCTGAGGAGCCGGCAAAATCTTCTGAAGCAAAAACAGAGCAGACTGGCAGCGGGAAATAGGCTGGAACACGGGGACGGTTCTCGCGTTCCATCTGGAACAGGAGAACCGTCCCCATGTTCCACCAAAAGGAAGCAAAAGATACGTCCCCGTGCTTCCACATGGCTGAAGGGTTGCTATATAATGGAGGCATTGATGTTTTGGCGGGGGTTGGGTGATTTGTTATGAGTGTTACGATTAATGATATTGCGGAGCTGGCTGGGGTGGCGAAGAGTACGGTTTCGCGTTATTTGAATGGTGGCAATGTGAGTGAGAAGACGAAGGCAAGGATTCGGAAGGTCATTGAAGAAACGAACTATGAGCCGAATTCGTTTGCCCAGAGTCTGAAGGCGAAGAAGACGAACTTCATTGGCGTGATTGCGCCTACTTTGGATTCGTATGTGACATCAACTGTGTTGATGGCGATTGATGAAGAGCTGAGGAAACGGGATTATACGACGCTGATCATTAGTACAAGCAAGCATGTGGACAGGGAAATCGAAAGTCTGATCAGTCTTTCGCGCCAGAAGGTCGATGGGATTATTCTGATTGCTACAGGGGTTACGGACAAGCATATTGAAACGATTCGTTCGATTGATATTCCTGTGCTGATTGTTGCCCAGGAAGCGGAGCAATTCAATTGCATCATTAATGATGACTACCGGGCAGGCTATGAAATGGGCCGATACATCGCTGAAAAAGGGCACAAAGCTGTTGCCTATCTTGGTGTTACCGAGAGTGACATCGCCGTAGGGCAGAAGCGGAAGCAGGGAATATTTGACGGATTGGCAGAATGCGGGGTAACCAATGTGAAGGCTTCCCAGACCGAGTTCAATTTTCAGGATGCCTCCAGGGTCACCCAGGAGTTGCTGCTGAGCTTTGAACCTACTGCCATCATAGGCGCAACCGATACGATTGCCTTTGGAGCCTTGAAAACTCTTTTGCGGCTGGGGAAAAAGGTACCCGAGGATATATCGCTGGCCGGCTTCGGCGGGTACAATATATCCGAAGTGATTCATCCATCCATGACCACGATCCAATTTAATAATGAGACAACCGGAGTGATGGCAGCAAATACCATCATCAAGATGACGCACAGGGAAGAAGTCCCGCCGCTGCAGGTTTCCGGCTTTACTTTTATCGAAGGAGAAAGCGTGAGAAAATTGTAAAACTGATAACGTTTTCAAAAAAGTGTTGTCAAACTGGAGAGGCTGTATTAGAATGACCTTATGGAACCGGTTCCCGTTCAGCGTAACACAACACCTGAACGGGAACGCGATATTTTTTTAAAGAAAAATGGAACCGGTTCCGACAAGAAAAAGGGAGGAATTAGAACATGGCTAATTCTGCAATCAAGTCAAAATACCTGCCTACCGTTAAAGAAATCATTAGTTTAATCGGCGGAAAAGAAAATATTCAAGGTGCTGCGCACTGTGCGACAAGGCTGCGCATTGTCCTGAACGATAACGATAAGGCTGACACCAAAGCAATCGGTCAGCTGGATCATGTAAAAGGGTCGTTCGTAGCAGGTGACCAGCTTCAAATCATCATTGGAGCAGGTACTGTCAACGATGTATACGCTGTCTTTACTGAAGAGGCAGGCATTCAGGGGATGTCACTGGGCGATGTAAAACAGCAGACAGCGCAGAAGCAGAATGGTTTCCAAAGAGGAATTAAAGCTTTATCAGATGTGTTTGTTGAAATCATCCCGGGATTGCTGGCTGCCGCCTTATTGATGGGTGTCACCGGCCTCCTGAGCCAAAAAGGAATTTTTGGAGCGCAATCCGTTGTGGAAATGTATCCAGCTATCGCAGGGTTTAACCGCTTCATTTCCATTATGTCTACGGGAATCTTTACGATACTGCCATTGCTCGTTGTGTATTCTGCGACCAAGCGTTTTGGCGGAAATCCAGTATTGGGTTTGGTTCTTGGGGCAATCATGCTCCATCCAGATCTTGCGAATGCTTATGCTGTTGGGAATGGCTCTGTCAAACCAGAAGTCATCAGTCTCTTTGGCTTGAAAGTATCACTAGTAGCCTTCCAGGGCGGCATCATCATCGCCTTGATGATGGGATTCGTCGTCGCGAAGCTTGACCAGTTTTTCAGCAGAAAAGTTCCGGATATCATCAAGCTATTCCTTGCTCCATTTTTAACAATCGTGGTTTCAGGCTTCCTATTATTCTCGGCCATTGGTCCATTCGGGCGTTTGCTTTCTGAAGGAATCACAAATGGTCTGATGTGGTCTGTAGATAATCTTGGAATCGTCGGCTTCATGCTGTTTGCCGGCATCCAGCAGGTCATTGTTATCACTGGTCTTCACCACGTAATCGGTGCTGTTGAGGCACAGCTGATTGCTGATACTGGTTCTAACTTCATCATGCCGTTGATGTCTGTTGCCTTGATGGGACAAGGCGGAGCGGTTCTTGGCTATACGCTTGGCTTATGGAAAAACGAGAAGGTGAGACAAATCGGCGTTTCAGCTTTCGCATCAACACTTTTTGGCATTTCCGAACCGGCATTGTTCGGTGTTAACGTTCGCTATAAATTCCCGCTGATCATGGGCTGCATTGGCGGCGCAATTGGCGGTGCGTATGTGTACCTGACTGGAATCAAGGCTCTTGGCTTCGGTGCAACTGCTGTCCCAGGTTTTGCGATCGTCGCTGCACAGGGCGGAGGCCATGTCAATTATGTGATCGCCAATGTCCTTGCACTTGCAGTTGGTGCAGTCTTAACGATTGTTTATTTAAAAGTGAAAAAACCGGCGTTAGATTAATACGGTTTTCCAAAATACAACCCTGGTGAGAGGAAGCGATTCCTCTCATCGCTATTTCAGCGGGAGGGAACAACATGACAAGATACTCGGAACCAAAATATAGAACAATTTTTGACGCAAAGGTAAATGAATTGGAGATGCTCCGGGAAAAATCGGCACAGTCCAGGTGGAAGCCTGCTTATCATATCCATCCGCAGTACGGATTGATCAATGACCCAAATGGGCTTGCCTATTTCAATGGTGAATTCCATGTGTTTTACCAGTGGTACCCGTTTGATGCGATGCATGGCATGAAGCATTGGGCCCATGCCAAATCAAAGGACCTGGTGAACTGGGAAAGGATGCCAGTGGCGCTCGTGCCGGTGGAGGATTATGAATCACATGGTGCGTATTCAGGTGCCGCACTTGAGGTGGATGGCAGGCTGTATATGTACTATACCGGGAATATTAAATATGGGCCGGTGGAAAGATCGGCGAATCAGTGCCTGGCGATCATGGACAAAGAGGGCACGATTACGAAATATGAACACAATCCAATTATTGAAGGAGTTCCAGAAGGCTTTACAGGGCATGTCCGCGACCCTAAGGTTTTTGAGCGAGATGGCCGCTACTACATGCTGCTGGGTGCGCAGCGTTCAGATCTCACGGGCGCAATCATTGTCTATGAGTCGGCGAATGCGGTTGACTGGACTTTCAAAGGGGAACTGAACCTTAAGCTGGATTTGCCAAACTCTGTATACATGCTGGAATGCCCTGACTTCTTTGAGCTGGACGGCCATGATGTACTCGTGGTTTCGCCTCAGGGTTTAAAAGCGGAAGGACACGATTATCATAATCTTTATAATGTGATTTATGTTTTGGGCCAGCTGGATATCGACACGCTTTCCTTTGAAGTCAATCACTATCAGGAACTGGATAAGGGCTTTGATTTTTATGCCCCGCAAACCTTTGCTGGTAAAAATAATGAGCGTCTGCTGTTGGCCTGGGCTGGTATGGGTGAAGTGGATTACCCTACTGATGAGGAATCTTGGGCGCACTGTCTGTCTATACCGCGCCAGCTTTCGGTTGAAAACGGCAGACTGCTGCAGAAACCTGCACAGGAATTGATGCAGCTGAGAAAGAATACAGAAGCTGATTTTGCTATTGTGGACGGAAGCAAAACAATCGTGAATAAGGCTAACCAGGTGATTGATGCTGGAAGCTGGGAAATCGATCATAATGGTGACCAGTATGAGCTGGAGCTTGATTTTACCGAGATTGAAGCCGATGAGTTTGGATTGGAATTGTTTGCGTCAGAAAGTGAGGGCCTTGTTCTGGAATTTGACCGGACTGCACAAACAGTCAGCCTTAACCGGGAAAAATTTGATGAAGCCTTTGGCGGCGAATATGGTTTTGTGCGAAGCGCCGAGCTTACTTTCGATAAAAAAGTGAAGGTTCAGGCATTCGTCGACCGCAGCATTGCGGAAATCTTCATCAATGACGGGGAAGTCGTTTTCTCTGCCCGCGTTTTTCCAAAGAGTGAATCAAAAGGGATTAAAGTGTTCGGGAATGGCAAACTAAAGGCCGGCTATCAAAAACACGAGCTGGCGCAAGGCATTTCTTTTTAGGGGTGAGTTCATGGCGAAATTATTTTCAATCGGTGAAGTGTTAATTGATTTTATTCCCCTTCAGCGTGGTTCCGCATTGAAGGATGTCATTTCGTTTGAACGGGCTCCTGGCGGGGCGCCGGCGAATGTGGCGGCTGCTGTTGCCAAGTATGGTGCGGAGGCGTCCATGATAACGAAGCTAGGGCAGGACGCTTTCGGTGACTTTCTGATTGAACAGCTTGAAAACGCGGGAGTCCAGACCAATCAGATCCTTCGCACGGGCGAGGCAAACACTGGTTTGGCGTTTGTTTCCCTGAAAGAAAACGGAGAACGGGACTTTTCCTTCTATCGCAAGCCGTCGGCGGATCTGCTTTTTAGCGAGGAAGATGTGAAGGCTGAATGGTTTGGTAACGGCGACATTCTGCACTTCTGTTCCGTTGATCTCGTTGAGAGTCCGATGAAGCAGGCACATAGCCGTGCGATCAGCCTGATGAAGGAAAAGGGAGGACTGATCAGCTTCGACCCGAATGTTAGACTGCCACTTTGGGACAATCCAGAAGATTGCCGGTCAGCGATCCTTGAATTCCTGCCACTGGCTCATCTTGTGAAGATATCAGATGAAGAGCTGGAATTCATCACAGGAATCACTGATGTGGAAGAGGCGGTTCAATCTCTTTTTACAGGGGATGTGCAGGCAGTCGTATATACAAAAGGTGCTGCTGGTGCAGACCTTTACGTCAGGACTGGCGCGAAGTGGGAGTCACTTGGCTATAAGGTTGAGGTCCAGGATACGACAGGTGCGGGGGATGCTTTCATTGGCGGATTCCTGTACAAGCTCCTAGAGGCGGGAGCGACACCAGAGAACCTGGAATGGATCTTGAAAGAACAGCATTCTGAAATCCTTCAATTTGCCAATGCCAGCGGAGCGCTGACCGCAGCTGGCAAGGGGGCAATTTCAGCGCTCCCTAGTAAGGATTCAGTCAATCATTTAATAACATCTCAAAAATAATATAAAAAATGACGTGTACAGCTGGCACGTCATTTTTTGTTTACTCATGATGTATTCGCTTATAATCATCCCTTGTGGTAATCCAGTGTGCGATTAGAAAAATAAGGGCATAGATTGGAATGGAATAGTAAAAATGCCAGTTGACTGGATGATAAATATTCAGCGCTGTAATTGCCGGTTCTCCGATCAAGGCTGTTAAGGTCCCAAATATTGCGGCCTTCAGATAGGGAGAGAGAGCAGGCCTGAATTGAATTAGACTCATGATGACGACGGGCATCAGTGCAGCATCATATGGCACGTAGGCTGGAATGAAGGGAGTCACTTCATATCGGTATGACCATAACCCCAGCTCAATCCCAATCGCGTCGAGAGAAATCGAGATGGTCATAACAAAGAACCCAGCTGTCAGTAGTCTGTATCTGCTTTCTCTTTTATGATAAATTATCCATAAGAGCCAGGCTGCCAGCGTTAAGCCAATGCCGAGCCACCAGCGCCAGGAAAACAGCACCTCATTGCTCCACACCTGCAAAACCCTATTGAACCATTCAGCATGCTCAGCAGAAAGCTGATCCATCTTATCAATGGTATTCACTATACCAACCCCTGTAAATATACTATCCACTAGTATTCGTAGGAGCAGGCTATCTATTCAATACTTTCTAATGGCATTTTTTTATCCTGCTGCAGGAGCTGTTGCATTGGTTCTGGCCCCTAACTCCTGATCCAGCAGCAAAAGTGCTGAAGGATTATTGCCAGCAAGCCTTAGTCGGTCGATAATTGTTTTTGCCTGAGCTTCCTCGTCAATTTGTTCCCTTAAAAAGTCCTGAATAATCAGGGCTGCCTGAGGATCAGCCTGAAGGGCATAATTATAAGCCTGGCGGTAAGCGTTTGTCACAAATTGTTCATGCTCCAAAACCTTCTGGAAAGTTTCCAGTGGTGTACCAAAGCTGCTTGGCTGCGCAGGCAGGCTTGCCAGCTGGACTGTGCCATCACGGTCAACGACGAAATCGATTAGTGTCAGCATATGGGTTCTTTCCTCTTCCGATTGCAGCCTGAGCCAGTGGGCCATGCCAGTATAATTCTGCTGTCCCAAATAAGCGGACATAGCCAGATACAATGTTGTTGATACATGCTCGATTTGTATTAGATTATTGAATAGCCTTTGGAGTTCCTCGTTCATTTTCCTCACCTCATAATGTTTTAAAAACTCTTCCTCTTCAGTTTATAAAAAGCGCCTAAGGAAAGTACCTTGTATACATTTTAAAATTGGATATTCGCCCATTTGTAGGGGGCTGGATTTAACCTTATCGTGCTCCGGTCGCAAAAACGTATCATTCTCTTAAATGTGACCCCAAGTTACATGGAAAATGGAAGCAGGAGAACCGTCCCCATGCTCCAAAAGGAAGCAAAAGATACGTCCCCGTGCTTCACAGTTCCACGCAATGTGCTGCTGGAAGGGTTGTTAATAGATTGTGGGGCGTTTTTTTGGTATATTTATTGAATGATTTAAGCTAATTATTTAGCAGGAAAGAGGGAGAGTTGATTGGGCTTTAAAAGGAAGCAGTATGTCGGTTTGGGGCTGACGGTGTTCTTTTTGTTCCTCTTGTTGTTTACCATTCTTTTAATGATGAATTCCATTAAGTCGAATATGGTGGAGATTGTGGAGGATCGTTATTTTAAGGTGAGCTCTGTCATGGAGATCAGGCAGCAGCTTTACCAGAATGATAGGAATCTTCTGCAGGTTGTTACGAATAACAGTGGCGACAAAGAGAGCAGAATGGCTTCAATCAGGGAAATTGATGTTACCGAAGAACTTGTTGGGCTTCAGGCTATACTGAACAGGGAAAAATCGAAGGTTCTGATTTCTCAGGTGCAGGATGCCTATAAGGATTATAACGCGCTGGAGAATGAAATCCTTGATGGCCTGGAAAAAGGTTCGAGCCTTGGTGAGCTGCAGGCTATGTATCGTGCGGAAGCGGCAAACCGTGACCTTTTGTTCAACAAGATCGAGGAATTTAAGGATTTCCAGGAAGGCTTGATGCAGAAGGCCTTGGGAGAGTCGACTCAAACCTATGACAATCTTGTAAAAGCATTGATTGGCTTGATCCTGCTTGCGATTATCCTGATTACAGGTGTCATGCTTTGGGTAATCAGGAGTACTGTTGGAACGATCAATTCCTTTACGAATTCAATCAAAAATGTAGATTACGATGATTTATCCTCTATCCCCCGTATGAATACGGAAGTAAAGGGTGAATTCGGGGAAATCGCCAGAGTCTATAACGCGATGGCAGCTTCCATCGAAGATCTTACGATAAAGGAAAAGAAATATAATGAAGAAATCGTCGAGCAGAACTGGGTCCAATCCCATTCTGCCGATATCGTTAAGCTCTACAGCAGATATGTCGATTCTGCAGGGCTCGCGAAGAGTTTTATCAAGAAGTTGACACCGCTTATGGGAGGCAATCTCGGGGCGTTTTACCTGAAGGATGAATCGGAAGGGAAGCCTCTTTTTAAAAAAATTGCGGTGTATGCGGATGATCAGGGAACGGCGGGCAGAGACCGTTTTGCAGAAGGCGAGGGCCTTGCAGGGCAGTGTGCCGCTGAAAAAAGGACCATTGTAATTGATGAAGTCCCTGCTGATTTCAGGGTGATTTCAACTGGACTCGGTGAAGCACCGCCGAAAAGCATCATCATGGCGCCGGTCATGATGAAGGATGAAGTTGTGGCCGTGGTGGAAATCGCCAGCTTCTCCGTATTCCCGACTGCTAGCCAAAAGCTGCTTGAAAATGTCCTGGAAACACTGGGAATTGGAATCACGAATATTCTCGGACGCATGGAAGTCGAACGACTGCTGCTGGAATCACAGGCGCAGACGGAAGAACTTCAGGCCCAGTCCGAAGAGCTCCAATCGCAGTCTGAGGAGCTCCAGGCACAATCCGAGGAGCTGCAGATGCAGACAGAAGAGCTGCGGATGATGAATGAGCAGCTGGAGGAACGCACGCATGATGCCGAGCTGAAATCAGAAGAGCTGCAGGCAGCGAAGGAAGACTTGGAACAAAAGGCAAGAGAGCTGCAGCAAAGCTCAACGTACAAATCGGAATTCCTGGCGAATATGTCGCATGAGCTGCGGACCCCTCTGAACAGTATCTTGCTTTTATCAGAAATGATGCTCGACGACGAGGAGAATGCACTGTCTGAGGAGCAAAAAGAGTTTTCGAGGGTCATCCACTCTTCAGGACAGGATCTATTGAATCTGATCAATGATATCCTTGACCTGTCAAAAGTGGAGGCAGGAAAGCTTGAAGTGAATTTTGAGGAAGTATTCCTGACTGAATTTGCCGACCGCATGGAGCGTCAATTCCACCAGGTCGCCAAGAATAAACAAATCGATTTTACCGTGACATTATCCGATAATATCACGCCGATTATTTATTCGGATGAACAGCGACTCCAGCAGATCGTGAAAAACCTGCTGTCCAACGCGTTCAAATTTACCGAAAAAGGCTCGGTGTCTGTAAAAATCGAGAAGGCGGACGAACGGGAAACGCTTGGCTGCCCACTTGCAGGCCACTCGGATACATGGGTGAAGTTCACTGTCACCGATTCGGGCATAGGCATTCCAAAGGAAAAACAGCAGATGATTTTCGAGGCATTCCAGCAGGTGGATGGCGCAACCATGAGGAAGTATGGCGGGACCGGTCTTGGTCTGTCCATCTCCAGGGAATTTTCGCAGCTGCTCGGCGGCCTCTGCAAGGTTGAAAGCCAGGAAGGAAAGGGAAGCACGTTCACGGTCATTCTTCCGAACCTGCCTGAAGGCTACCCTTCCGTTAACGAATACGAGGTCCACAGCCAGGTCGCGGCATCTTTGGAACAAAAACCGCTAGCTAGTTTGGCGTCGGAGAGTTATGGTGCTGACGGTGGACTTCAACAGGATGAACAGCGGACTGGGGAAGGCTACCAGCAGTCTGGCAAAGGACAACAGCAGGCAGGGAATGCAGTGCAAGACGGAAAGACGACCGTTCTGACTGGGAAAACCGTCATCGTTACAGACGACGATTACCGGAACATTTTTACCCTGAAAAACGCTCTTCAAAAGGAAGGCATGAATGTCATTACCGCAGAAAATGGTTTGCAGTGCCTTGAGATGATGAATGGACTGGAGCAGGTGGATATCGTCCTGATGGACATCATGATGCCAGTCATGGACGGATACGAAACGATCAGGAAAATCCGCAGCCGCGAGCAATACAGCGAATTGCCGGTCATCGCGCTGACAGCGAAGGCGATGAAGGGTGACCGCGATAAGTGTCTCGCTGCAGGGGCGAATGATTACATCAGCAAGCCGATGAAGCTGGACCAGCTGCTTTCAGCGATGCGAGTCTGGCTTTCATAAGGCCATGTGAGAGCAGGATGGTGAGTGACGAACATGAATAAGGAAGACTTAGAGCTTGAGCTGCTTTTGCTGGCCATCTATCGCCTGACAGGCTATGACTTCAGGAATTATATGCGCTCCTCGATCCTGAGGAGGGCAAATCACCGAATGAATGCAGAGAAGCTGACAAGCATCACTAGCCTTACAGAAAAAATTATCCGCGATGAACGGGTATTATCTGAAATACTCAAGGATTTTTCCATCAATGTGACGGAAATGTTCAGGGATCCTGGCTTTTTTAAAGCGCTGCGGGAGGAAGTGATTCCGCTTTTGAAGGACCTTCCTCAAATCCGCATCTGGCATGCGGGGTGCTCAACCGGTGAGGAAGTATACTCCATGGCAATTCTCCTCGAGGAAGAGGGCCTGTATGACCGGGCGAAAATCTATGCTACCGATATGAATGAGATTGTCCTGAAAAAAGCACAGTCCGGCACGATGCCGCTCCATAAAATGCAGGCATATACGAAAAACTATATGCTCGCCGGAGGGACAAGGTCGTTCTCGGAATATTACAGCGCCGATTGTGAAGCTGCATATCTGAACGACGACCTGAAAAAGAACCTGGTGTTTGCGCAGCATAACCTGGTGACCGATGGATCGTTGAACGAATTCCATCTCATCATTTGCCGCAATGTCCTGATCTATTTCAATCAGGAGCTGCAGAAGCAGGTGTTTCGCCTGTTCGATGCCAGCCTCAGCCCCGGCGGCTTCCTCGGCCTAGGCACGAAGGAATCCCCCCGGACAGACCTGGCCTTCCTCGAAGGATTTAATACAAAAGAAAAGATTTACCGTAAAAAAAGCAGCAATCCTGAATTTTAGGATGTACTGCACCCCAAAAGTTAGAGTGAAATTTAACTTTTGGGGTGTTTTTTGTGGTCAAATATAGCGAAGGATTTAAGTTAAAGTTAGTTAAAGAGTATCTAAGTGGGAAATCAGGTTATAAATTTTTAGCTAAAAAGTATGGCATGAAGAACAGTACACCAATTCTGAGATGGGTAAAATCTTATGAGAAATTCGGAGAGGAAGGATTAAGAAGAAAGAGAAATAAAACAGTTTATTCTGTTCAATTCAAGCTTGAAGTATTAAGCTTTATGAAGAGAACAGGTTCTTCAGAAACGGAAACGGCCCTCAAATTTGGGTTAACGAATCCTCCTTTGATCGCCTCATGGAAGAAAGCTCTTCTTGAGGGTGGTACTGAAGCCCTGGATAGACTGAAAGGACGGCCATCCATGTCTGAAAAAGCTAAGAATAAAAAAAGTAAACATATCGAAGAAAAAGAAATGACATATGAACAAAAATTAGAACGGGAAAACGAACTTCTTCGTTTAGAGGTAGAATACTTAAAAAAGTTGCGAGCTTTTCAGATGGATCCGGAAGGCTATCTCGAAAAGCACAAGCAGCGTTATCATTCGAACTCAAAGAAACCTTCAAACTAAAAGATGTGTTACTGGTAGTTGGGATGCCTGAATCCTCGTACCATTATCATATAAAAATGATGAAGAGGACAAATCCAAACCAGCAGCTGGAGGAAACTATTCAATCCATTTTTGAGGAAAATAACGGAAACTATGGTTATAGACGCATCAAATTAGAATTGAAGAATACTGGGGTAAAGGTGAACCACAAGAAGGTCTATCGCATCATGAATAAACTTGGACTCCAATGCGAAAAGTTCAGTAGGAAATCCAGAAAATACAGTTCCCACAGTGGAGTTGTAGGAACTATTGCCAAGAACCGTATTAATCGCCGTTTTCACACAAACGTGTGCCATCAAAAATTGACAACAGATATTACAGAATTTAAGTGTTCAGACGGTGTGAAACTATACCTTAGTCCAATTATGGACATGTTCAATGGTGAAATTCTTTCGTATGGGATGAGTATGCGCCCTACTTTAGAATTAGCCCTCAGACCTCTCGAGGAAGCACTAGAAATTGTCAAAGATTCAAGGTTCAGAACTACTGTACATTCCGATCAAGGTTGGCATTATCAACATAATACATGGGTTAAAACGCTTAAGGAACATAAGGTATTCCAAAGTATGTCGCGAAAAGGAAACTGTTTAGATAATTCCCCCATGGAGAACTTTTTCGGATTAATGAAACAGGAAATGTATTATGGGGAAGCACTATGCCCATTTGAGGATTTAAAAAAGAGGATTGAAGAATATATCAATTATTATAATAACAAACGCATAAAGCAAAAATTGGCCGGCATGAGCCCGGTTCAATACCGTATTCATACCAGCCAATTAGCTGCTTAATATAAAACTCTAACTTTTAGGGGTCACATCAGGATTGCTGCTTTTTTTTAGATGGAACTTGGGTCTAGTTTCAATGATGGAATTGATGATGACAATTGGCATCCTGGTGGTTATTTGGGCAGGAAAGAGGGAGCACGGCTGAAGCTGTCCTTGAGGGGGGGCTCCAAAAGGACAGGAAGAGTGCTTTTGCTGGGGAAGCTGTCTTTTATGGGGCTTCAAAAGGACAGGGAAAGTGCTTACGCTGGTGAAGCTGTCTTTTAGGGGGCTTCAAAAGGACAGGAAGAGTGCTTACGCTAGGGAAGCTGTCTTTTAGGGGGCTTCAAAAGGACAGGAAGAGTGCTTACACTGGGGAAGTTGTCCGTGAGAGGGTGTCAAAAGGACAGGAAAAGGGTCTGCATGACAAAAACTGTCCAAAAGCAGGCGCCATTCAGACAAGGAAACCCCCCCCCAGAAACAAAAACTGTCCGAAAGCAAACATCATTCGGACAGTAAAAGCCCCCCAGGAACAAAAGCTGTCCAAAGGGACTCCAATGGGCCCGAACCATTAAAAAAGCATCCAAAACGAGATTGAAAGCTTCCCCTAGTCTACGTAACCTGAATCAACACAATGCACATATCATCCGTCCCCTCGTCCTTCTGCTCAGGAGTCAGGATCAAATCGAGAGGCTCTGAATCTCTTGCTTCAGCGATTAAGGTATGTGAGATGCTTTTTAAGAATTCAGTACCTGCTTCTTCGTATTTATCGATTGCTTCATGGACACCGTCGGTACAAATCAGCACCTGAAGCGAATCGTTGTAATGAATGGTGTTTTTCGCAGCCTTTATTTCTGGGAAAAAGCCGACGGCACATGTATTGCTTTTCAGCTCAATAATTTCCCCGCCATCAATCAATGCATGCCCACTCGGATGGCCGGCGTTGATGTATTCGATTTTTCGCTGAGAGGTATCAAGCGTTAAATATATAGCGGTGAAATAATAAGGTATTTTTTGATTATGTAAATTCAAAGAGTTCATCCATTTGTTCAATTCGCCGATGACATACTCAGGATCTGGATTTGACCTGATCGCATCACGGAGGACAGAGGAGATGAACATGCAGACAAGCGACGATGATATCCCGTGACCCATCATGTCCAGCTGGATGGCAGCGTACCGGTCTTCGTCGATTTTATGCCAGTAATACAGATCCCCGGCCAGCTTGAAGGCGGGTTTATAGGAAGCCTTGATCAGGAGATTGTCCTTATAGACTGGCTCGCTAAGGAGGCTGGTCTGCACCTGCATTGAAAGTTCAAGCTCATTGACGATTTTCTCTTCCTGCTTCTTATGCCAGTCTTTCTCATATTTTAGCCTTAAGGCAACGCGGATCCGGGCCAGCAGCTCGGTCTTATTGATCGGCTTCATTAAATAGTCCATCCCGCCTGCATCGAGTGCCTCCACGACCTTGGCGGAATCTTCGAGTGCTGTTACAAAAATGATAGGAATGTCTTTGATATGAGGGATTTGCTGAAGACGCCTGCAAGCGTCAATTCCGTCAATCTCGGGCATCATGATGTCCATCAGGATCACATCGACCTGCTCTGCGACGATGTAAGGGTTGTCCGATTCAAGGTAGCCAAACAAGTCATGTGCTGAGGTAAAAGAAAGGAGGTCTGTATAGCCAGCCCTGTTTAATAGTTTCTCAATTACGAATAAATTCGCTTCATTGTCGTCCACAATCAGGATTCCCATATGTATTTCCTTTCTAACTTAACTTTCAATTCGATAACTAAATTTAATAACATATTTATATACCCGGCAAGCTAACTGCCTAAACGCAAATTCACAAAAAAGTAAGATTGGCAGATTGGCAGGAAACTTAAGCAGGAGAACCGTCCCTATGCTCCCACATGCTCCCCGGCGAAAAACTGGAACACGAGAACCGTCCCCATGTTCCGCCACCGCTCCCCCTTCGCCTATGCTTAGAAATGAACAGCAGCTCAATATGTAAACATATTCCAGTGTAGAAACAGGACTAATGACCCGATATATATAGATATTGGAAATATTAATCTATTAATGTTGTTGAACTTCACCGCATTAACGCACCGGGGGTCTGACCCCCAGTGCGTTAGTGCGGTGAAGTGTGATTGTTTGTGGGGGTGGTGATGCGGTATGAGGCCTGATTTAAATAATGATTCTTTTATTAATGTTTATAGATCGCTGTTTGATTACAATCATGATGGCTGTTATGTGCTGGATTTGAATGGGAATTTTACTTTGTTCAATGATGAGGCAGTTGCGATTACGGGTTATTCGGTTGCGGAAGCTTTGCAAATGAACTTCGTATCGATCATTCACGAGGACTACCTGGAGGATACGGTCGAGCATTTTAAGCGTGTGACTCTGGGAGAACGGGAACGCTTCGTGACGAAGATTGTCAGCAAACAGGGAGAGCATCTCTATTTACAGCTTACTGCCCTTCCGATCAATGTGAACAATGAGATACATGGAGTGGTTGGCTGCGCGCAGGATATCACGAAGACGAGGGAGCTTGAGGCTCTTTTAAGCGGACAGAACCGGATTCTTGAGATGATCGCAAGGGGCGATTCCTTTCAGTCGACCCTTGATCATATCATCCACTTTATCGAGAAATTCACGCATGGAGCAAAATGTTCGATTATGCTTGCTGACCAGGAAGGCAAAAGGCTGTTGCATGGATCGTCCCCCAACCTGCCTCAGGCCTATAATGATGCAGTTCATGGCATCCCGATTGGGCCGGACATTGGCTCCTGCGGGGCGGCAGCTTTCCGTAAGCGTTCTGTAGTGGTGACCGACATAGGGACTGATCCGCTCTGGAAGGATTACCGTGATCTGGCGTTAGCATATGGCTTGAAGGCCTGCTGGTCCTCGCCGGTGTTTGACGATGATAAAAGAGTGATCGGGACATTTGGGATCTATTATTGTCAGTCAACCTCTCCACGAGAAAAGGACAGGGAGATCATTGAGAAAGCGACAGATTTGACCAGCCTGGCGATCCAGCATTATCGAGCCAAGGAAAAAATCAATTTCATGGCTTACCATGATTCGCTGACAGGCCTTCCAAACCGCCGGCTTTTCGATTTGAGAGTGCTGGCTGCCGTGGGAGATACAAAGGCAGACCAAGGTGAAAAGCTATGCTTGATGTTCCTTGATCTTGACCGGTTCAAAATCGTCAACGACTCGCTTGGCCATACAATGGGTGATAGGTTATTAAAATATGTTTCTGAGAAGCTTAAGAAATGCGTTGGGGATGAAGCGCTGATTTCGAGGCAGGGAGGAGACGAATTCGCGATTCTCCTCGAGCATACGACGAAGGAAAATGCGAAAGCGGTGGCCGAAAGGATTTTACATACGATGTCTGAGCTGTTTGTGATCGATGGCACCGAGATCTACATGACCACAAGTGTCGGTATGAGCTTTTATCCGGATGACGGGGAGGATGTCGGAGTCCTGCTGAGCAAAGCGGATGTCGCGATGTACCAGGCGAAGAAGCAGGGAAGAAATAATTATCAGACCTATGATTTAATGCTGGATAGAAAAGCCCTCGAAAAATTACAAATTGAGAATGAGCTGAGGAAAGCTTTGGAGCGGAATGAGTTCGAGCTGCATTATCAGCCAATCGTCAATCTATGCGCGGATAAGGTCATTGGGGCGGAGGCACTGCTTCGCTGGAACAATGAAAAGTGCGGGAATATACCGCCAAATCAATTCATCCCGATTGCCGAAGAGACGGGCTTGATCGTGCCAATTGGGGAGTGGGTTCTCAAGACCGCCCTGCTGCAGCTGAAAAGCTGGCGTGAACAGGGCATGGATCCTTTGTCGATTTCCGTGAACCTGAGCATCCGCCAGTTTTACCAGCCGAATCTCATCCAGATGGTCAGGGAAGCGCTGCAGGAAACAGGTGTCGACCCTGAATGCCTGACGATTGAAGTGACCGAAAGCATGACAATGGATGTTGAGGCGGCAAGCTTTGTTTTACACGAGCTGAAAAAACTCGGAGTGAATATTTCGATTGATGATTTCGGCACCGGTTACAGCTCGCTGAACTATCTGAAGAGATTCCCAATCGACTATTTAAAAATCGACCGCTCCTTCATCCAGGATATCGCCAAGAACAAGAGTGATGAAAATATTGCCACGACCATCATCCTGATGGCGCACAACCTAGGCTTATCTGTAATCGCCGAAGGAGTCGAAACACAGGAACAGCTCAAGCTGCTCAAACAGCATAAATGCCACGAGGCACAAGGCTACTACTTCAGCAAGCCAGTGCCAGCCGACGAATTCGCAAAGGGACGGTTCTCCTGATTGATTTTTCAGTCAGGAGTTTTTTTCGGGTTAAGGTGTGACGAAAATCACAAAGAGAAGAGTTTTTCAAGCGGAATAATTCTCCGTTCAATAAGCTGTTGAAAAGTCATGTCAGATATTCGAACCATTCCCGGGCAGCATTGTCCAAATAACCCTTATCCGGCAAAATGTACTCGTAGTCACATTTCATAGATAGAGGTGGAACACATGTGTCAAAATTGCGGTACTGAAAATGTTATGAAAGCAGCAGTTGTAAAAGAATTCAAGCAGGAGCTTTCCATCGAGAATGTAGAAATCCCGAAGGTTGGAAAGAATGATATCCTTGTTAAAATAAAAGCTTGTGGCGTTTGCCATACAGATTTGCATGCCGCACACGGAGACTGGCCGGTCAAGCCGACACTGCCGCTCATCCCGGGCCATGAAGGCGTTGGAGAAATCGTCGAGGTAGGCGAAGGCATCACTCACCTGAAAGTTGGGGATCGTGTTGGTGTTCCATGGCTATATTCAGCCTGCGGCCAGTGTGAATATTGTTTGACAGGCCGCGAAACATTATGTCATCAGCAGCAAAATGCCGGATATTCCGTGAATGGCGGCTACGCAGAGTACTGCCTGGCGGATGCACGCTATGTCGTAAAGGTTCCGGATTCACTTGATTATGTCGAAGCCGCACCAATCTTCTGCGCAGGTGTGACAACGTACAAAGCGCTGAAGGTCGGCGAGGCTAAGCCGGGTGACTGGGTTGCGATCTATGGCATCGGCGGACTCGGCCACGTGGCAGTCCAGTATGCGAAGGCAATGGGCTTTAAAGTCGTTGCGGTCGATACTTTTGACGAAAAATTGCAGCTGGCGAAGGATTTAGGGGCGGACCTGACGGTGAACCCTAAAGAGCAGGATTCTGCTGAGTTCATCCAGAGCGAGGTTGGCGGTGTCCAGGCATCGATTTGTACAGCCGTATCCAAGCGGGCATTTGGTGAAGCATACCGGGCAGTAAAACGCGGCGGTAAGTGCGTCGCTGTCGGATTGCCGCCAGAAGTGATGGAAGTGCCGATTTTTGATACAGTCCTGAATGGCGTCAGCATCGTCGGCTCCATCGTCGGCACAAGAAAAGACCTCCAGGAAGCATTGGACTTTGCCGCAGACGGCAAGGTAAAAACAATTGTAGAAACGGCAACCTTGGACGAAATCAACACAGTATTCGATGACCTCGAACAAGGCAAAATCAACGGCCGCATCGTCATCAAATTCGAAGAATAATAGAGCTCTGAAGCACGGGGACGGTTCTCCTGATTGAAAAACAATCAGGGGACCCGTCCCTTATTTGTTTTATAATGGAAGGCAGGAACATGGCAGGAACATGGGGACGGTTCTCGTGTTCCAGAATGGAACAGAAGAACCGTCCCCATGTTCCACCAAAATTTTTTTCAAAAACTTTAAAACTATTTTTCTTGTTATTACGAATATATGGCTGAAGGGATTTTTACTGGGATGAGGTTGGTTATGGAGAAGGCGTGGATTCGGAGGGTTCAGAGAAAGGGGGATGAGCGGGCGGCGAATGAGCTGGTTTCGCTCTACTATCAGCAGATTTATGCGTTTGTGTACAAGCAGACGTTCAACAAGGAGCTGTCTCTGGACCTGACACAGGAAATTTTCATAGGGATGCTGCGGTCGATCCAGGGCTTTGACTCTGACAGGGCTTCTTTCAAGACGTGGTTGTATAAAATTGCGACGAATCATGTGGTCGATTATTTCCGTTCGCGCAGCTACCGGTATGAGCGGATTGTTGACTCGATGGAGGACGTGGATGTGCCGCAGGATCATGATTTTACCCTGGAGCTCGAGTATCGGGAAGTGATCGAGAAGGCGGGTGCGTTCATCAATGGGCTGGATTCCTTCTCCCAGCAGGTGATGCGCCTGAAGCTGTTTGCCGATCACACCTTCCAGGAGATTGCGAGATTGCTGGAAAGGCCTGAGTCATCGGTGAAGACGAGGTATTATGCCGTCATGAAAAAATTAAAGGAAGAAATGGAGGCGGAGCGAGTTGAAGGATGAAAAATGGAAAGTCGACTACCCTGATGAGCAGACGATGAAAAGTGAGATTCAATTCATCGTTTCTAGCGGTCTCGTAAAACCAAAGAAGTTCCACGAATATTTACTGGAAATGTACAGGCAGCTTGGCTTCCGCTATCTGTTCCGGGACGCGACCGAGATTATTTTTACGATGCTGATGGCATCGGCTGCGATGGTGTTCGGACTTTTTCAAGTAATGGAAGGTGCTGTCGAAGCTGACAAACTTTATTCCTATCTTTTCATCATGTCGCCGATCCTCTACATGCTGGTGGCGGTGCTGTTCCTCGTGAACCTGCGCAGCCGGGACACCTTTGCCGTCGAGATGACGTGCAAATACCATGTTTTTCAGCTCGCGGCGTTCCGGATGCTTGTGTTCAGTATCCTGGCGATCCTGCTGAACATCGCCTCAATCCTGATTTTGTTCCTGTTTTACCAGAGTTTCAGCATAGTCGAAGCTTTGCTGATTTCAATTAGTTCTCTAGGTATTTTTTCAACCGCGTTTTTATACATCATCCAGAAGGTGAAATCGAGGGTTTCAGGTTATGCGGCGGTGGCAGGCTGGGTGCTGGCGAATGTCGCGCTTGCTTACTTTAACAGTGAATTGTACGACGCGGTGCTGAGCCAGATCCCGGTGTATGTGTATATCGCTGTGTCTGCCGGCTGCCTGGTGCTTTACGTTCGCCGGTTAAAATTTTTCATTACATTGCGTAATGTCGAGGAGGTCATGTAATGCTGCTTGTTCAAAATGTGACGAAGAACTTTGGCAAGTTCAATGCGTTAAAAGATATCAATCTGGAATTCCGCAATGGCGTCTATGGATTGCTCGCGCCGAATGGAGCCGGGAAAACGACGCTGATCAAGATGCTCACTACCTTGCTTTTTCCAACAAGCGGATCGATTTTATACAACGGAAAGGACATCATCAAGCTGGACGAAGGGTACCGCGAAATTCTCGGCTTCCTGCCGCAGGAATTCGGCTATTACAAGAATTATAGTCCGACAGCTTACCTGCTTTACCTTGCTGCTCTGAAAGGGATTGAGCGTGAGACGGCAAAAAGCAGGGTGGAGGAGCTGCTGAAAACGGTGGCTCTTGAGGATGTGGCTCACAAAAAGATGAAGAAGTTCTCTGGCGGGATGATCCAGCGCGTCGGCATTGCCCAGGCGATGCTGAATGACCCGAAAATCCTGATTCTCGACGAACCGACGGCCGGCCTGGACCCTAAGGAGCGCGTCCGCTTCCGCAATCTGCTGACAGATTTGGCGCGCGACCGGATTGTCATTCTCTCGACGCATATCGTTTCCGATGTCGAGTCGATCGCCAATGAAATCATCATGATCAAGGACCAGCAGGTGCTCTATCAGGACACTGTCTCGAATATTTGTAAAAAACTTGATGGGCTCGTCTTTGAAACTGAGGTTGAGTACGAGGATGCGGCTGTGTTCAGGAAGAAGTATTTTTCCCTGTCTGAAAAACAGGAGGGCGGGAGAATGTATATTCGCTTCCTGACCGAAGAGCCTGCCCGGGCTGAGTGGCGGGCAGTCCGGCCGAACCTCGAGGACGTTTTCCTCCATACCTATCAAGATGAAGCGGCGCAGGTTTAGCCTATGATTCTGCGACTTGAGCTGAAAAAGGTTCTGACCTCGCCAATTGTGGTCGGGCTACTGCTGTTTTTTATCGGATTTAATATCTTCATCATTTATAGCAGTACACCTCCTAAAGAGGACGTCCAGCTGCTGAATAAGGTCATTGATGAGTATGGCACGTTGATGGACGAAGATACCCGCGGAAAGCTGAAGGCCTCCTATGAAAGCGGATTGGCCAGCTGGAATGAGCGGAATGGTACGGAATTTAAGGATGTATCAGAGTTTTTCAAACAGACGGCAGCGAATCCAGAGGCTTTTCCGGAAAAGGAAATGGAAAAAATGGTGGAGCTGAGTGTGCAAAAGAGTCTGTTTTCGACGGCAGAGGGACTAGAGGCCGATTATAAAACCCTGAGCCTTTTGAAAAATGCGGAAACTCAAATCAAGCTGTACGGCTTCAGCGGGAAAGCGGCGGTAACGATCCGCGAACAATATAAATCCCTGGAGTCACGACTGGAGGAAATTATAAAGGGACAGGAGCATCTGCATCTTTTTCATCCGGGAACGATTTTCAGGACCCATTCGCTTGTATTCAAGACACTGTTTGGCTTGATGATTTTTGAGGCGATGATTCTCGTTGTGCTGTTCACGGCGTTCCTTGCGCACTTTGAACAGGACCAGGGCTCGGACCTTGTCGCGTTCTCGACCAGAAGGGGAAGGAGGCTGATGTGGGATAAATTATCATCAGCGCTGCTTGCTTCGTTGATTTTGACTGGGGTGTTGGTTGGAGGAACGCTGGGCGCATATTTCCTTGCGGTGGATTACTCCCGGCTCTGGCATGTGCCGATCAGTACTGGTTTTATGATTGAACCGGACGGCAACCCATTCATCAGCTGGTGGAAGCTGACATTCATTGAGTACCTGTTTTTAAGTCTCGGGCTGGTTTTGGTTTTACAGCTGCTGTTCACGCTGATTACTTTTGTGCTGTCGATCTGGGTGCGGAACAGCTATTTTGTGTTTATCATTTTTGCGGTGGCGCTCGGACTGGGGCTGCTTTTACCAGGAAAAATGCCAATGGATTCGAACCTTTCGCTCTATACAGTGTTCAACCCATCCTCGCTCGTGCTGGGCGTGAAAAAGTGGTGGATGGAAAGCGGCGCTTATACCACATTTAAATACTATGAAGTCATCACGGTCAGCCTGTGGCTGTTGGTTTTCATTTTAGCCGCATGGTTCAGTATGAGAAGATTTTATCAACGGAATTTATAGGAGGGAGTGGGACGATGAGGATCATCTGGAACGAACTGAAGAAAATCCTGACATGGAAAATAGCGCTTTCACTATTGATTGTCAGTGCCGTTTTCTATCAGCTGTTCATCGTGTTTGATTTTGAATTTTTCCCGAATGGAAGGCCGGCCGGCGATACGTTCAAAGTCGCTGAACAGATGCTCGTGAAATACGGCGATACACTTGATGAGGAAGAGCTTGAGGATTTTAAAAAAACGTACGATGAAAGAGTGGCAGATGCTGACGCCTACTTACAATCAAATCCAGAAATAGAGGCTGCCGGCCTTGGTACATATGAAGAATTTAAGGGTGCCAAATTGGAGCAGAATGAAAAACAGTCCCAGCTCCATTCGCAGGTCATGTTTGAAGATGGTGTTGATGTCTTCTGGGAGCTGCAGGCAAGGGATTGGATGATTGATTGGTTTGAACATCCTGAACATTATGGTTCCTATGGAAGAGATCTCGGAAACGGCCAGAAGCTTCGGGTCGATGAACTGCTGTCAAGCCGCGCTGCCTATGCGATTTTTCCGCATGAAATCCTTGAGAATTATGAAAATCTGTCGGGCAACATGACGATTTTGATCATCATCAGCGTCATGATCGTCGTCACGCCGCTGTATATGGCAGACCGCCGCAACAGGATGACACTGCTGCAATATACGACGAAGACAGGCAGGTCCTTATTTTATAAAAAATTCATCGCTGCCTTTATTGCCGTCATGACAGTGATTACTGCACAGCTGGCAATCTTTTTCACGCTGTATCGAGGCAATGATACGGCACAGTTCTTTGATGTAAAAGTAAGTTCGATTATTAGCCATTTTGTTTCGTGGTATGATCTTACGTTTTTGCAATTCATCATTATAACGGTGGTAAGCATGTATGTGATCGGGATTGCTGTATTGTTGCTTGTCGCTGTCATTTCAAGCTCTGTGCCGAACTACATGACAAACATCGGACTGCAGATTCCGCTCGCCGGGGTTCTCGTTGCGGTTGGTATTGACTACTTAATCAAGCACATCACAAGCTTCCATTTGCCAAAAGGCTTAGTGCCGATTGCGCTCGTTACGATGCTTGTCATCAGCGGGGCGATTTTCATTGTAAGGGCGAGGAAAGAACGCGTCGCGAATATATAAAAATTGCAGGGGGACGGTTCGGCTGAAATTTTCAATCAGCAGAACCGTCCCCCTGCTTTCTTGCATGAATTCGATTATAATAATGGTAATGTAATAGAAAATGAGGTGCCTTGAATGACTGTTGGATTGATATTAGTGGGGCTGATCGTCGTCGCTGCATTGCTCTTTACCGTCATGCTGACCGGCAAAAGCGATGAAGGGTATGACGGAGCCACAAAGAAAAACACCACAAACCTTTCCATGATCTATATTGTCGTAATCTTATTAGCCTTCACCGCAGTTGGCGTCTACATCCGCTGGTTCGTGTAAAACCGCTGGAACATGGGGACGGTTCTCGTGTTCCAGAATGGAACACAAGAACCGTCCCTATGTTCCACCCATGTTCTAAAAATACCCTATATGTTATTGCTTTCCATTTTTGTTTCGTGTAGTATGAGTATACTTATGACGAAAGGGTGACTTGAGGCGATGATCTACTAATCCTGTTTTTTAGAAAATGAATCGTAAATACGAGTAACTTTTCTGGATGGGGATTAGCTTGCCTTTTGATCACAAACGAGAATGTATGGTACGGCCTTGGATTGGGCTGTGCTGTTCTTTTGTAATCGAAATTTAAGCAGCTCCCTGTCCAGAAATGGAATAGGGGGCTTTTTTTATGTCGGAAATGACGAATGAACAAAAAGTGGGCATGGGTGCTTTGTTTCAGAACCGGGTGATCCGGGTGATCCTGCTTTCGGTGTTATTTTTGCAAATCGGAATTTGGGTGCGCAACTACTCGATCCTTTTATATGTAATTGAAAAAACGAATGAGAACCCGGTTGCGGTTTCGATGATTTCGGTGGCTGAGTTCGCTCCGATCTTTCTGTTTTCTTTTATTGGCGGGACGTTTGCGGACAGATGGCGGCCGAAGCGCACAATGATCTGGTGTGATATATTGAGTGCGGTATCGGTGTTTATCGTGCTGCTGACATTGTTTTTCGGCAGCTGGAAGGTGATTTTCTTTGCGACATTGGTATCGTCGATTTTGTCGCAGTTTTCACAGCCTGCGGGCATGAAGCTGTTCAAGCTGCATGTGCCGGCTGAGCTGATCCAGATGGGGATGTCGATGTACCAGACGGTGTTTGCGCTGTTCATGATCCTCGGACCGGTGCTTGGAACCTTCGTTTACGAGCAGTTCGGCATCATGGCCGCAGTTGCGGTCATGGGTGTGGCGTTCCTATGCTCGGCAGCTGTTTTGCTGATGCTTCCTGCAGACAGGGAAGTGGAGGAAGAGAAGCGGGAAACCTCGCTGGGTGAGGAAATGAAGGACGGTTTTCGCTATGTGTTGAACAGCAGGCATTTAACGCTGCTGGGCGGATCGTTCCTGGCGGCAGGGCTTGCGATTGGTTTGACGCAGCCGCTTGGGGTATTTTTAATCACCGAAAGGCTTGGCCTTCCTAAGGAAGACTTGCAATGGCTGATGGCGGCATTCGGAATCGGGATGATCCTTGGCGGCGGAATCACTGTTGCGATCTCGAGAAAGGTGTCACCGCAAATGCTGCTGGCCATCGGTTTGACGGCAAGCGCGTTCGGCTTTGTCGGCATGGGGCTGTCAACCGCATTATGGCTGACATTGACGATGCAGTTCTTCTCCGGCCTGTTCATGCCATGTATCCACATTGGGATCAACACGATGATCCTGCAGAATACCGAAGAATCTTTTATTGGAAGGGTCAATGGGATCTTGAATCCGCTGTTCATGGGCGCGATGGTCGTCACGATGTCAGCATCCGGCTGGATCAAAGCCCACACATCCATTGTTTATATGTATGAAGCATCCGCCGTGATGCTGATGGTCGGAATCCTGGTGCTCCTGCCTTTGATGAAAAAATCAGCAGCATCGGCCAAGCCGGTAAAGAGTGAAATATAATGGTTAGAAACATGGGGACGGTTCTCATGTTCCAGAATGGAACAGAAGAACCGTCCCCATGTTTCTTTTTTTAGTAAAATATTGGAATTTGGTGCCGATATTATTAATAGTTCTAAACAAGAAAGGGTCTTCTTTGTGAATGTGATTTTGCTAATATCAGGTTTAGTCATGCTTTTTTTCATAAAAAGAATCTGGGATGTGCTGAGACTGCGCTATCGGTATTTGACCACCATATTGAATCTGGTAGAGAACTCCAAGGATATTATTTATTACTGTGAAATAAAGCCGGATATTAAATACCGCTATTTAAGTCCTGCTATAGAAAAGGTCCTGGGTCCCGGTTTGGTGAAGGAAAGTATGGGAAATGCCTATACTGCTTATGAAAGAATCCATCCGGCTGACCTTCACACTTTGATGTCGAAAGTATCTGGTGAGGTTGATTACAGCAAACCGATCATCCAGAGATGGAGAAACGATGATGGGGAATACATATGGTTTGAGGAATACGCAACTCCGCTTTATGAAAATGGTGAAATCATTGCGATGCAGGGGATCATTCGAAATATCAATGAAAAGGTCGAGCTTCAGCGGCAGCTTGAGTATAAAATTACGCATGACTCCCTTACCGATGTTTATAATCGAGAATATTTCGAGAATCAAATGGCGAAATACAATCATGATGAAAATGTACCGATTGGGATCATTATTTGTGATGTTGACGGGCTGAAGGCGGTCAATGACCAATTTGGCCATAAAGCAGGGGACAGCCTGATCGTCGAAACTGCTAAACTCCTGAATTGTTTTTCAAATGAGGAGGTGTTTGTGGCAAGGCTTGGCGGTGACGAATTCGCGGTGATGCTTGTGAATACCACGCCTGCTGAAATAGAAACGCTGCTGAGTGATCTGCAAAAACAAATCATCTATTTCAACATCAGCAGCAAAACCGCATTCCAAATGCAGATGTCAACAGGGTACGCGTTCTCCACCACCTCTCTGGGAAAAATGGAAGAGCTGTTCATAAAGGCGGATAATTCCATGTATGAAGTAAAGATGCTGGTGAAACACAGGTGAAACACAGGGACGGTTCTCATGTTCCAGAATGGAACACAAGAACCGTCCCCATGTTCCAAAAAAGGTCAGCCCCGCAAATGGGGCTGACCTTTTCCAATTATACAAACAAGCTAAGCAGCAGGATGAATCCTAATCCGGCAACAGAGATGATCGTTTCGAGCAGTGTCCATGTTGCGAATGTTTCTTTCATGCTGAGGCCGAAGTATTCTTTGAACATCCAGAAGCCTGCGTCGTTTACGTGGGAAGCGATCAAGCTTCCTGCGCCTGTTGCAAGTACGACAAGTGCAAGGTTGACGTCAGTCTGGCCAAGCATTGGGATAACTAGACCTGCGGTTGTTAGTGCTGCTACTGTCGCAGATCCTAGAGAGATACGAAGGATCGCTGCGATAATCCATGCAAGCAGGATTGGTGACATTGATGTTCCTTTGAATAGCTCTGCTACATAGTCACCTACGCCGCCGTCGATCAAGACTTGCTTGAAGGCACCGCCGCCGCCGATGATCAGAAGCATCATGCCGATGTGCGAAATAGCTGTTGTACAAGAGTCCATAACAGTTTTGATCGGGATTTTACGAGCAATACCCATTGTGTAGACAGCTACAAGCAATGAGATCAGCATCGCTGTTCCAGCTTCACCGATGAAGCGGATTCCCAATAGCAAGCTATTATCTTCAAAACCTAGTGTTTTTTGAAGCAAAGTGATGATTGTTGCGATTGACATTAAGATTACAGGTAAAAGTGCTGTGAATACGCTGATGCCGAAACCAGGTGTTTCTTCAAGCTTGAAAGATTTTTGCTCGCCTAGAGAAGCGATGTTTCCTGTTTTATTGAATGATTCTGGTACAAGTCTCTTAGCGATTTTCGTGAAAACTGGTCCTGCAAGGAATACAGTTGGAATTGCGATGATGAAACCATAAAGCAATACTTCACCAATGTTTGCACCATACTCACCAGCAATAACTGTTGGGCCTGGGTGAGGAGGCAGGAAGCCGTGTGTTACAGATAAAGCGGCAGTCATTGGAATACCAAGGTATAAAATAGAAATCTTCAATTCTTTTGAAATAGCGAATACGATTGGGATTAATAGAACTAGACCAACTTCAAAGAATAGAGCGACACCGATAATGAATGAAGCAGCTACGACTGCCCATTGGATGTTCTTTTCACCGAATTTGTTGACCAAAGTCATCGCGATACGCTGGGCACCGCCGGAATCTGCGATCAATTTACCAAGCATTGCGCCAAGACCAAAGATCAGCGCCAGGTGGCCAAGCGTTCCGCCGAGGCCGGCTTCGATTGTTTTAACGATGGCATCCAAAGGCATTCCAAGTGCCAGAGCGACACCGAAGGAAACGATGATCAATGAAATGAATGTGTTCAGCTTTAAGCCCATGATGAGTAAAAGTAAGGCTAAGATACCAATTGCGACAATAACCAATGGCATTTTGTTTTCCCCCTAAGATGTGTTTTTATTTGTTCCCGCTTGTAGCGGGGCAGTTCCTTTTGTGAAAAATAAAGCGCTGTCATTCATGGCCGGGGAAAAAGGTTTCCCCCGTTCAAAGGACTTATTTTATCAAGCCTCTTTGATAGTTTGCGATTCGTGTATAATCTTGTTCCAATGCTCTCGACAGGCTGATGAAGATGGGCACGAGCTGTCGGTATTCTTTGGCTGCGTCTTCATCTGGTGTGTGCATATGCGTGCTGCCGATCATCTCGGATGCGACTTCGAATGAGTCGATTTTTCCAGTGGCGTAAAGGCCAAGGATGCAAGCGCCGAGGCATGAGCTTTCATAGCTCTCCGGCACGACCACGTCCGCATCGAAAATATCGGACATCATCTGGCGCCATACTTCAGATCTTGCGAAACCGCCTGTTGCCTGGATTCGTGTAACCGGCTCTTTCATCGCTTCTGTCAAAGCCAGATAGACCGTGTACAGGTTAAAAATAACCCCTTCAAGCGCGGCGCGGATCATATGCTCTTTTTTATGGGACATCGTCAATCCGAAGAATGATCCTCTGACATCCGGATTCCATAATGGCGCGCGTTCACCGGCGAGGTAAGGGTGGAATAGCAATCCATCCGCTCCAGGGCGGACACGCTCAGCGATTTTTGTCAGCACATTGTAAGGATCGATGCCGAGCCTTTTCGCCGTTTCGACCTCGGAAGCGGCAAATTCATCACGGATCCAGCGGAAGATCATGCCGCCATTATTGACAGGGCCGCCGATGACCCAGTGCTTTTCCGTCAAGGCGTAGCAGAAAATCCGGCCTTTTTCATCGGTCTGCGGTTCGTCGATGATCGTTCGGATCGCACCGCTTGTCCCGATCGTGACGGCAATTTCACCTTTGCCGATCGCGTTGACGCCGAGATTGGAAAGGACTCCATCACTTGCGCCGATGACAAAAGGAGTTTGCGGGTCAATGCCAATCTGTTTGGCGATCTCATGATTGCAGTTCGTGAAGACTTCCGTTGTCGGAACGAGCCTGGACAGCTGATTTGGTGTGATTCCGGCAATGCTTAATGCTTCCTCATCCCAAGCCAGTTTTTTCAGATTCATCATTCCCATCGCAGAGGCGAGCGAGTGATCGACGACATATTCATCAAAAAGCTTTTTAAAAATGAATTCCTTGATGCCAATATATTTTTTCACCTTAGTGGCGATTTCAGGACGGTCGTTCACAATCCAGGCGATTTTGCTTAAAGGCGACATCGGATGGATTGGCGTTCCAGTACGCTTGTAGATTTCATGTCCATTCAGCTCATCCTTGATTTTGTGAGCCCATGCTTCACTGCGGTTGTCGGCCCAGGTGATGCAAGGAGTCAGCGGTTCATCGTTTTCATCGATGGCAATGACGCTGTGCATCGCGCTGCTGAAAGAAACGAAGCTGAGCTTTTTGCTTGAATGATGCTTCATGATTTTTGTGATGGCTGTCAGGACGGCCATGAAAATTTCTTCAGGGTCCTGTTCAGCGGTTGAGATATCAGGCGTGTAAAGCGGGTAGCCGATATTCTCCTGGGCGATGACTTCGCCTTTTTCGCTGAAAAGAACAGCCTTTGTGCTTGTGGTGCCGATGTCGACACCCAGCATATAATTAGTCACTTTTCTCAACTCCCCTGGAAAGCGTTTGCTGCGATATCCAAAGGTCATCTACTTTACCTTGAACATCATCAAAATTTTGGTGTAAGGATTTAATCATAAGTTCGCGATTCTTCGTTTTGATGGCTTCAATATAAAGCTCGTGATTATCGATGATGCGCTGGAAGTCTTCGTACTTTTCGACGATCCGCGCGCGCATCGATAAAAGGATGAAAGCTTCCATTACAGGCTTCGTGTTGTCCCAGATCATCTTAATATAGGAATGGTTGATCGCCCGGATGATCGTTTCATGGAATAAAACGTCCTGCAGGCTGAACTCGTCGGCATCCTTGTATTTGATGGCAATTTTCATCATCTCAAGGATTTTGCTGAGCTCCATTACGAGTTCGGTTGTATCTATTTTTGTCAGTCGTTCAAAAACAAATGATTCAATTAATAGGCGGACATCATAAATTTCTTCGATATCCTTTTCAGTCAGCCCGATGACGACGGCACCCATACGCTCAAGACGAATCAGATTTTCCGCGGAGAGAATCTTCAGCGCCTCACGGATCGGTGAGCGGCTGACATTGAATTCAGCAGCCAGCTTGTTTTCTGAAAGAATGGCACCGCTTTCAATCAAACCTGAAATAATCTGCATTCTCAGCTCGCTCGCAACCCGGTCGCCAGTCGAAGCCTTCGAAAGCCATTTTTGAGGATAAAGAAAATCATTCTTCTCACTCATTTATTACACCTTCTTATTAATCAAGTATACTTGTATACAAGTATATTAAATCCGATTCCGAAAAATTGCAAGCGTTTTCTAAAAAAGTTTTGGAACATGGGGACGGTTCTCGCGTTCCAGAATGGAACAGGAGAACCGTCCCCATGTTCCAGGATTTTCTTTGCGCGGTAGGCGGGTGTCCAGACATCTATGGGTATTTTGCATATGTATAGGTATAGGCCTTAAGGTTTGTAACGACGAGGAGGTGAATGTTATGGGCTTTTACGGATATGGTGGTTATGGCTGCGGCTACGGCGGTGGCTATGGCTATGGCGGAGGCTTCGCCTTGATTGTCGTTCTATTCATTCTGTTGATTATTGTTGGATGTGTATGCTGGAGGTAGTCATTACTCAAAATATGGCATCCCGAAAACCCTTCCTGACTTTTTAGCAGGGAGGGTTTTTGGCGCTCAGCTATGCCTCTTTTATCGTCCAAACCGGCCAACACTCCGCCGAGTTTTTTCTTTATTTTGCCTAAGGATTTTAGAGGTATACTAAAGTTATGAAGATTGGTCTGGGAGGTACATATATGAACGATTTAAACACTTTATTCCGCAAGCGGATTGGATTTCCGCAGCATGAAAGCATTTCTTTTAACACCCTGGGGACTCTGCTTGAAAAAACGGCTTCAGCAATTCCATTTGAGAATCTTTGCGCGATTGCCGGGGATCAGACGGAAATCACGGAAACAAATCTGATGGAAAAAATCCTGGTGAACAATGAAGGCGGACTCTGCTATGATTTGAATCCGATTTTCTATCTTTTTTTACAGGAGAATGGGTTTGACGTCCAGCTTGTCCGCGGCGCGGTGTATGTGCCTGAGATTGACGGTTTCAGTCCGACGGGCAATACGCATGTGGCGATCATCCTGACTCACGATGATAAAAAGTATATTGTCGATACGGGGTTTGGCGGGAATCTGCCGCTCAAGCCGGTGCCGCTGGATGGTACAGAAGTCAGCAGCTATAATGGGGATTTTCGAATTATCCGTGAGGAAAGTGAGTTTGGGAGCTATTATCTGGAAATGAAGCTGAAAAACAAGCACTATGATTGGCAGAAGGGCTATGCATACGATGTGGAGCAGCCTGTTTCCGCTATCCAGGAGCTGAATGAATCAAAACGAATCATTACCGAGCACCCTCGTTCGCCTTTTAATAAGAAGCCATTGCTGACAAGAGTGACTGAAGAGGGCAGCATGGTGCTGACGGAGACCAGTTTTACACAATGGCAGAAGGGCGAGATGGTAAAAGAAGAAATCGACGCTGAACGATACAGGCAGCTGGCGAAGGCGTATTTCGGAAGAGATATCAGCTAGCCTGCAGGATCGGGCACGGATAGTCGGATGATGCTCTTCAAATCCTGTTAATCTCTAGAAGAAGGGAGGTCATGAAATGGATGTACTGAAAAATATCAATGCAGCGCTTGACTATATCGAGGCTCATCTTAATGAAGAAATTGATTCCAAAGAGGCTGCCCGGATCGCGCTTTGTTCGGAATATCATTTTAAAAGGATGTTTTCATTTCTTGCCGGTGTTCCGCTTTCCGAATACATCAGGAGGCGCCGGCTGACGCTTGCGGCGTTTGATTTGCGGACGAGTGACATGAAGGTGATTGATATCGCCATGAAATACGGCTATCATTCGCCGGATTCTTTTACCCGCGCGTTCCAGAATTTGCACGGCGTCACCCCGACGGAGGCAAGGCAAACTGTGCATTTGCTCAAGTCATATCCTCGAATGACCTTCCAGCTGACGATTAAGGGAGGAAATGAAATGAACTATCGAATTCTGGAAAAAGAAGCATTCCGCATTGCTGGGATCATGAAGAGGGTTCCGATTATTTTTAACGGAGTCAATCCGGAAATCGCGCAGATGTGGCAAAGCCTGGATGAAGCGAAAATCCAGCAATTAAAAGCACTTTCGAATGTGGATCCTGCAGGGTTGATTAGTGCCTCAGTGAACTTTTTCGAAGGGCGGATGGAGGAAAAAGGGCAGCTAGACCACTTTATTGGCGCAGCCACGACAAAGGAGTGCCCGGACAATTTGGCACGCCTCGAGGTACCAGCCTCCACCTGGGCGGTATTCGAAGCGGTCGGCCCATTTCCGGAAACGCTTCAGGGTGTATGGGGACGCATCTATTCGGAATGGTTTCCATCATCCAGCTATGAACAGGTGAAGGGACCGGAGATTTTATGGAACGAAAGCAAGGACGTCTCGTCTCAAAAATTCAGGAGCGAGATCTGGATCCCTGTTATGAAAAAATAAACGAAAAAGGTGCGTTCCAAAAATTAGAGCGCACCTTATCTGTTATTAAAATAAACCTCCAGTGCATCCTTGATGTCATTGACATGGCCTTCAGTTCGGATTCGATAATGGTCGCCATCGAGGCTGGAGGCGAACTCGCTGATTCCCTGATGCTTCAGGAAGTCATCGATATCGGACAGATGCTCGCCCTCGTTCTTCAGGCTTTTTTGGCCGACAAGGTCGTCATTCACATAGACATCATAGCTGTCCTCGTTGAGCTTTACCTTGTTATCACTATTGTCAGCGTTAAAAATATACGGTGGAATGATTCCGCCGCCGACACCACTGCCGCTGTTTCCGGCTCCGTTATTGAATGTCATCGCAAGCCCTCCTGCTTTCTTTTTGCTTTACTATTCCCTTTAATGGACAGAAATAAGACAGAAATTGACTGTTAGTTAAAAATTCCCACGTAAATTATGTGAAATTTCCAAACTTTAACCAAGCCTACTTTGCCGGAATTTGGGTAGATATAGATAACAACCAAGTCAGCAAGGAGGAAGACAATGGAACGAAACGGTGAGAAAAAGGTGCCATTTGGACTGGCGATGATTCCTATTTTGGTCATGGTCGCGGCAATGGCGCTGACAATCATTAAATTTGAGGGAGGCCCTCATATCCCGCTGATCATCGGGACGATTGCGGCGGGTCTCGTTGCCTGGTTTGCAGGCTTTAAGTGGAATTTTATCGAAGAGGGAATTTATAAAGGAATCAAAATGGCTCTGCCTGCTATTTTAATCATTATTACAGTAGGAATGATCATTGGTTCATGGATTGGCGGGGGAGTAGTCGCGACCATGGTTTTTTATGGGTTAAAAATCCTGAGTCCATCGATGTTTCTCGTTTCAATTTGTGCTATCACAGCCATTGTAACTTTGGCAATCGGCAGCTCCTGGTCAACGATGGGGACGATTGGCGTTGCAGGGATGGGAATCGGCATGAGTATGGGCATCCCCGCTCCGATGGTGGCAGGCGCCATCATTTCCGGCTCCTATTTTGGCGATAAAATGTCGCCATTATCAGATACAACAAACCTGGCGGCTGGCATTACCGGTGCCGATCTATTTGAACATATCCGCCATATGGTTTACACAACGTTCCCGGCATTGGCGATTGCCCTGGGGGTCTACTGGTACCTAGGCAGGGATTTCAGCAATGCCGATGTCGATAACCAGCAAATACTCGAGATCATGAACATCATTCAGGACAAGTTTGTTGTTTCTCCATGGCTGCTGCTCGTACCGGCTGCGGTGATTTTACTGGTAGCATTCAAGGTGCCGGCCCTTCCGGCATTGATGGTCGGTGTCTTCTTAGGCTGGATAGCCCAATTCACGGTACAGGGCGGAACAGTGGCCGATGCAATCAATACACTGCAGGGCGGTTATGTGCTGGAAACAGGCAATAAGGCGGTGGACGACCTTTTTACCCGCGGCGGAATTGATTCAATGATGTATACGGTATCGCTCGCGATGATTGCGATGGCGTTTGCGGGCATCATGGAGCGGACAGGCATGCTTGCTTCGATTGTTGAAAAAATACTGAAGCTGGCCCGATCCGGACGAAGCCTTGTCGCTTCAACGGTGGCGACCTCATTTCTCACGAATGTCGCAGCAGCGGAGCAATATGTATCGATCTTATTGCCGGGAAGGATGTACACAAAGGCATATGAAGATAAAAACCTGCATCCGAAAAATCTGTCGCGGGCGCTCGAGGATGGAGGCACGGTCACATCCCCGCTTGTCCCATGGAACACCTGCGCCGTGTTTATCATCTCGACGCTGTCCGTCCATCCGTTTCAATATATCCCATATGCCGTGCTGAACTTCACGGTTCCGATTTTATCGATTATTTTTGCCATGCTCGGCTTTAAAATTGAGTATCTGAAGAGGGAAGCAAAACAGCCGAAGACGCTTAAGAAGGTATCTCTCGTCAGGAATACCAATAACCAGCTTTCCTAATCCATGCATCTGCGGGTCTCCATTGAGGAGGCCCTTTTCTTTGCCTGATTGTCACATTTTTATTAGGTATGGATTGATATAATGAAAGAAAACGAGGTGGGTGGCGAGAATGATGATGTTACCGGCTATTATAATATGGCTGATTGGGTTTGCGATTCTGTATTTTGTGATTGAGACCGCAGTCAAGAATGGGATTAATAAATCGATCCTCGGGCAAGTGGAGAGGGAAAAGGTACGGGCGGGGAGTGTTAAGGAATAAACGAATCCTCTTCTTCTGCCAATACCTGTGCTCCGCCGACAGCTTCGATTGCCGCTCCTGCGGATTGGATTAAGTCTGAGGAAACGAGAATCTTCCTGAGCTGTCGGATAAAGGCCGGGTCGTTAACCGAAATCTCTTTTGTGACAGTCACTGCTTCGATTGTTTGTCCGATCGCCTGTACCCAGACGCCGGTCACAATTTTTGCTTCGCCTTCCGATTCCCCGTTCAATGTGTACAGCTTCGTTAATAAAATTGCCTCCGTAATCTGGGCCATGGCCTGAACCCATAGTGCCGCGGAAATCTGCTTCTCAATTTGTAAAATCAATTCCTCTTTCGTCAGGTTCCCCTCTTTATCCACTTTTTCTGCCTCCCTTATGGATCCTGCCCAGGCATAATACTTAATTATATTCAGGGACTGAGCAGGCGAATGGGCAAGGCGCCCAGGTATCTGAATAAAAACAATCTGAAATTGAAACCTTTTCACGGTTTGAATCGTTATAACATGTATCAAATTTGACAGGTGGATGACGCAGATGGAATCAAAGGAACAGCTTTTGAGCGAGCTGGCACAGATTGAAAAATGGGAAAAGGACCAAAAAGGGCTATGGTTTTGGGAAAAGCTGACCCGCCTGCCTTTTAAGATGCTGGACCGGTTCACGCCAAAGTTCATCCAGGAGAAGGTCGGGATCCTGCTTGATGAGCTGGGGAGCTTCATCCAGACGGGCGGGCAGTATCTGTCGAGCGAGAAATCTGTGTTCGATTTTTTCGAGAAAAAGACGGGACGGAAAGTCTATCAGCTTGCTGACCTGCAGGAAGTTCCCGTCGAGGAAATGAAGAAGGTTTCCCTGGAGTTAGGGGAACAGCGCAAAAAGGCTGCGACGATCCAGGGGGCGAGCACCGGAATCGGCGGCATTTTTACCCTGGCGATCGACATCCCCGCAGTGCTGGCCCTTTCGTTAAAAACGCTCCAGGACATCGCAATCATTCACGGCTTTGACCCGAGGGATAAGAAGGAGCGGGTGTTCATTATTAAGTGCCTGCAATTCTCGTCCGCTGATGTCGTTGGCAAGCAGGCGATTTTGAACGAGCTCGGCGATTATCACAACGAAAACCGCTCCCGCGAAGTCATCTCCCAGCTGCAGGGCTGGCGCGAGGTCACGCTTGCCTATACAGAATCCTTCGGCTGGAAAAAGCTGCTGCAGATGGTGCCGGTGGCCGGAATCGTCTTTGGCGCCTTCGCCAACCGGTCGATGGTAAGCGACCTTGCCGAGACCGGGACGATGCTGTATCAGAAGCGGCGGATTTTGGAGCGGCTGGATTCGAGGGGTGCCGCTGAAACTGAGGAGTAAGGGGATTGGCGGGATGGTTGGTGACTAAAATTTCTAAGCGCGGTAAAAAGACTTGATTGGTGACCAAAATTTTGAGGCTGGCATAACCAATAGGGTTGATTGGTGACCAAAGTTTTCGAGGCTGGCGTAAAAAGGGTAACCAATAGGCTTGCATGGTGACCAAAATTTCGAGGCTGGCGCAAAAATGGTAACCAATAGCTCCCATTGGTAACCGAAAATCAGCTGTGATTCCAAAATAGGTAACCAATCGCCATCCCTGATTTGGCCTATACCACCAGCCTCTACCCAATCCCATTCGTATTCTGCAGCACAATCCGCCAGCCGTCCGGATCTTCAATCGTCACGCCGGCTCTTTTCCAATAAGGGTTCTCCGGTTCGACCTCGGGATAGCCCATATTATTCAGCCTGTTCACAATCGCATCGCGGGCAGCTTTGTCGGGAATGTAGAAAACAAGCAGATTGTCCTGTGTCGGCGCGGGGCAGGCGCTGCCATGTTCATGCTGGGTAAATTCGAGGTGGTAGCCGACCTCAGGCAGGCCGAGCATGACACCGTCATAGCCATCATGCTTTTCAAACGAACCAACGACCTTCAGGCCCACTCCATCTCTGTAAAACTCCACGACTTTTTCGAGCTGATCCGTTGGGCGCGCGATCCTGAACTGTACAGCCGGAAGCTGTTCAGACCATTCTTTCTTCATTGTTAACACCCCATCATTTGTATTGTTTGTTTCATTATATATCCCAACAAGAAATCTCAACTCATAAAAACGGATGAAAAACTCTCAGACTTTAGTTTGAGCAGAGGGAAGGTTCTCCTGCAAAAAAGGAAGCAGGAGAACCTTCCCCGTGATTGCAACTGGAACAGGAGAACCGTCCCCATGTTCCAGTTGTTTTAGATGGGAAAATATTCTAATATTGGTTTATAGGTCTTAAGGAGGATATGGATGTGCTTGAAATAACTGATTTATCGAAGCGGTATGGTGGGAAGGTTGTGGTTGAGTCGCTTTCTTTCTCGGTTTCGCCTGGTGAGGTGTTTGGTTTGCTGGGTCGGAATGGTGCCGGCAAGACCACGACGATCAAGATGATGCTTGGCCTGGTTGCTCCGGATGGGGGCACGGTGAAGTGGAATCACAAGCCCGGGTTGAGCCATGTTTCATACGGCTATTTGCCGGAGGAGCGGGGGCTTTATCCGAAGACGAAGGTTTCCGACCAGCTTACATACTTTGCGAAGCTTGAAGGCATGGGCAAGAATGATATCAAGAAAAGCATAGATTACTGGATTGATAGATTTGATATCGGCCAATACCGCAATAAGCTTGCGGGCGACCTGTCGAAGGGGAACCAGCAGAAGGTCCAGCTCGTAGCGACGCTTTTGCATAATCCGGAACTGATCATCCTCGATGAGCCGTTCAGCGGACTGGATCCGGTCAATACGAACCTGCTGACTGAGGTCATTTTGGAAGAGAAAGAGAAGGGCAAGGTGATCATCATGTCCAGCCACCAGATGGACCAGGTTGAGAAGTTCAGTAAGCAGGTGGTGCTGATGAAGGAAGGAAAGGCTGTCATCACCGGCGACCTTTCAACCGTGAAGGATTCCTATGGCATGATGTATTTATCCTTGTTTGGCGACGTCGGCCGGCTGGCAAAATTCTGTTCAGCGAACAATTATGCTTTTGAGCAGGAGGCGAAGCGTGTCATTGTTTCGTTGAAAAATGACCAGGACCACCTTGCGATTTTGTCCCAATTAAAGCAGGAGGGTGTCAGCGTCAATGAGGTTACCTACCTTCAGCCGACCCTTCACCAAATTTTCGTCGATAAGGTGGGATCCTAAATGAACGCATTAGGCACAGCATTTCTGTTCCATTTTAAAGAGCAGCTCCGCTCAAAGAGTTTCCGGATCACGTCCATCGTCATGTCTGTCGTCATTTTCGGTTTCTTTGCCTACAATCATTTCGCGGACAAGGATGAGGAAGTCAGAATAACGGTGATCAATCAGTCCTCGTATGAAGTGAATGAAGCCGCGCTTGGAAAAATGGTCGATGGCCTTCAATATGAAGAGGTCAAAGCCGACAAGCTCGATGCGCAAAAAGAAAAAATCAAGGACCAGGACCTTGACCACTTAATTGTGATTGAGGAAAAGGATTCCCTCCCGGTGATTGATTATTCTTATCACCGTTATCCTGATTCCAGTGTGATCTATGCCTTCTCCACCCTTTTACAGCCGCAATACCTTCAAAAGGTGGCAGCGGAGCATTCGATCAGCCCTGATGCCGTTGGCGACTTGTTCGCGACGATCCCGGTAGAGAAAAACATGCTTGCTGAAAACAACGGCAGCCTTGGGATCGTGTATGTATTCATCTTCCTGATGTATACGTTCATCCTGATGTTCGGGCAGGCGATCGCGATGAGCATCACGAGTGAAAAGTCGACCCGCGTCATGGAAGTCATGATCACGAAAATCAAGCCGATCTATATGCTTTTTGCCAAAGTGTTTTCAAACCTGGCGGCCGGCCTGATCCAGGTATCGATTTTCTTCCTCGCCGGATATATCGCCTACCTGATTGGCTGGATTAAAACCGACCAGCTAAGCGTATTCGGCTTTTCATTCGATCTGTCGCAAATCGATGCAGGCCTGATTGCTGCCTTCATCTTCTTCTTTGCCTGCGGCTATTTGATCTATGCCTTATGCTTTGCGGCCCTGGGATCATTGATTTCAAGGACAGAGGATTTGGGTAGTGTCATGGGCCCGGTCATGATGCTCGTGATGGGTGCCCTGATGATCGGAATCAAGACGATGATGGACCCAACAGGCGGACTGGTCACATTCGCTACATACTTCCCATTCTTCTCGCCAATCGTCGCCTATTCAAAGTACGTCATGGGCGAACTATCAGGGCTGGAACTCGCAGGAAGCGGGGCGGTCCTCGTAGCATCCATTTTGCTGATCGCCTACCTCGCCTCACGCATCTATGTAAAAGGCGTCATGATCTACGGCGAAAAATTCAAGTGGTCCCAGCTTGGTGACATGCTGAAGAAAGAGAAATCTCAGTCATTATAGCTCGTAGGAAGCTCTCCCGTACAAGTATGCGGGAGAGCTTTTTTGGTTAATCGAAATTCATTTGTTTTATGTTTTGAAAGAATATGTTACGTTGTGAAAGGAAAGACCCAGGGCTTCCTGCGTTTTTTTTAGCTTTTACTGCCTCTGTTGTTTCTACAGCGCCAGTTTATGTATTCTTTAAAATCAGGACCTTTTAGATAGGGTCTAAAGGGAGGAATGTTCAATGCGAAAAATTAGATGGGGAATCCTGAGTACGGCTAACATTGCCCAGACACAAGTGATACCTGCAATTCAAAAATCGGCTTTAGCAGAGGCTGCAGCGATTGCAAGTTCCAGCGGCAAGGCGGGCGAGGCAGCTGCGAAACTGAATATTCCAGGAGTATATGAAACGTATGAAGAACTGCTGCAGGACCCTAATATCGATGCTGTCTATATTCCTCTGCCCAACAGCCTTCACCGCAAATGGGTCCTCGAAGCAGCAAAGCACGGCAAGCATATTCTTTGTGAGAAGCCTGCTGCGTTAACAGCCGAAGAAATGAAGGAAATGGACAGGTATTGCAAGGAGCAAAATGTCATTTTCATGGAAGCCTTTATGTACCAGTTTCATCCTCAGCATGAGCGTGTCAAGGAGATCATTGCCTCCGGGGAGATTGGAGAGGTTAAACTGATGCGCAGCAGCTTCTCCTACTACATGGAAGACCATGACATGAACATCCGCATGGATAAGAGTCTTGGCGGTGGCAGTATTTATGATGTTGGCTGTTATTGCATACATGCACTGAGACATATTTTAGATGCCGAGCCTGTAAAAGTAAGAGTACAGGGCCAACTCCATCCGGAAACAGGTGTAGATGTGTCAGCTGTTGGATACCTGGAATTCGAACAGGGAATTCAAGGTGTGTTTGATTGCAGTTTTGAAGCATTTTTCAGGCAGGAATATGAGCTGGTAGGGACAAAGGGGAGGATTTTCGTACCTAGAGCCTTCCGTCCGGATGTGGATTCTGGTGCAGGACTCATTACTGTTGAAACGAATGGCCAGCAAAGAACCGAACAGGTCGCCGGAGATATCTATTTACATGAGGTAAATCATTTTTCAGAGGCAATCCTGAAAAAGAAAGCCCTCATCTATCCGGCAGAAAAGACAATCGCGAATATGCGTGTCATTGATGCCTGTTATTACTCACTTGAAAAGAATGAAGAGGTCATTTTATAGTATGGGACGTTTTTTTTGTTAAGTTAGTTGTTCGAGTATACAAAGTGGAAGGAATTTCGTTATAATAGATTTGTGAGTATTTTAATAACTTAATTGGAGGATGTTATGGGGAAAAATTCTAAACCTAATGAACCTTTAGTTACACATATTTTTACGGCAGATCCTTCCGCGCATGTTTTTGATGGCAAGCTTTATATTTATCCTTCACATGATCTTGATCATGATGAGCCTTCTAACGATAATGGGGACCAGTATAAAATGGAGGATTATCATGTCCTTTCCATGGACGATGCCGAAGCACCATGTGTCGACCATGGGGAAGTGCTTCATTTAAGAGATATTCCCTGGGCGAGTAAGCAGCTATGGGCCCCTGATGCTGCCTTTAAAAACAACACCTATTATTTATTTTTCCCGGCGAGGGATCAAGAGGGGATCTTTAGAATTGGCGTGGCGACAAGCCCAAATCCTGCAGGGCCTTTCAAGCCTGAGCCGAATTATATTCCTGGCAGCTTTAGCATTGACCCTGCGGTGTTAGTAGATGAGGATGACAAAGCATATGTTTATTTTGGCGGCTTATGGGGAGGACAGCTTGAAAAATGGCAGACTGGAACGTTTGAGCCTGATGCAGAAGGTCCAGCTCCGACGGCACCTGCTTTAGGGCCAATCGTTGCTGAATTAACGGATGATATGCTGAATTTTAAAGGGGAGCCACAGGAAATCTCCATTGTAGATGAAGAGGGCAATCCAATTCTTGCAGGTGACGAGGACCGCAGATATTTCGAGGGTCCATGGGTACATAAGTACAATGGCCTTTACTACCTTTCTTATTCTACGGGTACCACCCATAAAATTGTTTATGCCGTAAGCGAGAATCCACAGGGGCCATTTGTATTTAAAGGTACTATCCTTACTCCTGTTATCGGCTGGACAACACACCATTCCATTGTTCAATTCAAGGATAAATGGTATTTGTTCTATCATGACTGCTCAATGTCAGATGGCGTGAACCATAAGCGTTCTGTAAAATTCACGGAACTAAAATACAATGAAGATGGAAGTATTCAAACGATTGACCCTTATGGTGATCAGTAAATATAACAAGTAAACCCGATTCAAAAGCTGAATCGGGTTTTTACTTTATTGGCTCTATTAGAATTAACTGTTGATTTCCGTTCCAGGCGCTTCGCTTTCCTCTGAAGAATTATGAAAAAGCCCAACTGCCGGCTTTTTCATGAGCAAATTCTTCTTGGGGCGTGCGGTGAGCCTCCTCGACGCTTAGCTCCTGCGGGGTAAAATGGTCCTTCTTTTCAGACCATTTCTACCGGGGTCTCACCTGCCCGCTTTATCCCGAAGGAGTCTTCGCGCTTTCCACTACAATCAATAATGGGCAATAACATAGCCACTTTATTAAGCCTTTGCTTCTTCAGTTTTTATAAAATGTTCAACGACAAATGCAGATACACCCAGAGCAGTTGAATATTTTCCTAGATTAGAAAACTCCAATTGCATTTCCTTCTGGTGGTAGGCAAGGGTATGATTCTCGATCGTCGTAAGGATGGGTTTCTCAATCCATTCTCTTGCCATGGCTAAACGGTTTCCTATAATCACTTGATCAGGATTGAAGGTATTGATGATGTTATTGATTCCGTAACCTAGATATTGCCCAATCTTTTCGAAAAGGCTGATTGCGGATACATCGCCGTCCGTGGCATGTGTTATCAAGGTTTCCAGTGAATCGAAGTTTTCTCCGGCCATTTCCAGCAGGGCATTTTCAGAGGCGTATGCTTCCCAGCATCCGCTGCTTCCGCAGTTGCACCGTTTTCCGTTCAATTCGATAATCATATGTCCCATTTCCCCTGAAAATCCGCTTCTGCCCTGATATAGCTCTTTGTTCAAAATGATTCCGACACCGATACCAATCCCCGCACTCACATAAAGAATGTTTTGATGGTCCTGGCCTGCCCCAAACTGCTGTTCACCAACAGCACCAGCATTTGCCTCGTTCTCGATGATGATTGGTACGCTGAAGATTTTCTCTAAGTCCTCTTTTAATTGGATGTTTGTCCAGCCTAGATTTGGAGCCAGCAGGACTGAACCTTCTTTGTTTACTATTCCAGGGACGCCAACTCCAATACCGACAATGCCATACCTGCTGTCTGGCATAGTATCCATCAAAGATTGAATCATTGATTGGACAGTACTGATAATCGAAGAATAGGAGGTCCGGCTCACATTCAGGCTTTTCTCGATGATGATTTTCCCTTTTAGATCCGTCAAAACTGCCAGGACATAGTTGACGCCGATATCAACACCAATCGCATAGCCAGCATTTCTATTGAAGTGGAGGATGACCGGCCTGCGTCCTCCGCTCGATATGCCGGGACCGGATTCATAAATTAAGTCTTCCTCTAATAATTCGGTTACTAAGGAAGATACGGTCGTCTTATTCAAGCCTGTTACACTGGCAATGTCTGCCCTTGAAATTGTCTCTTTTTCAATGATCAAACTCAATACCAATGCTTTATTATTCTTCTTGACAACATGCTGATTCCACGTCAGGATTCCCACTTATTAAAAACTCCTTATTCAATAGTTAATTTATTTTATCATAATCTTAGTTTGCCAAACATACAAACTTGGAAGGAAGGAGTTTCCCAAAGTATGTAGAATAGCAGCAAGGTATTAGAAAAGAACTTATATTTAAGACATAGATTTTGATGGAATCATACATGAAAAATAGTTTTTATAATCTTAGTTTATCAGATAGACAAACTAAGTAACCGGTGCTATAATTTGACTTGTAGCAGGATAGAAGATGTTTTTTAAAACGAGATTTTTGTAAGCATTTACATTAACAGGTTTTAAACCAAACAACTTTTCAGGGAGGAATTACGGCATGGCATATTTTGATTCAGTTAACAAAATCCAATTTGAAGGTCCAGGCTCCAAAAATCCTTTTGCATTTAAATATTATAATCCTGAAGAATTAATTAATGGGAAATCGATGGAGGAAATTCTTCGTTTCTCTGTTGCATACTGGCACACTTTTACTGCTGATGGCACGGATCCATTTGGTGCTGGGACTGCGATCCGTCCGTGGGACCGATTCCAGGGCATGGATTTAGCAAAAGCCCGGGTTGAAGCGGCATTTGAACTTTTTGAAAAATTGAATGTTCCTTTCTTTGCCTTCCACGATGTAGATATCGCTCCAGAAGGATCTACTTTAATAGAAACAAACGAAAATCAGGACGCGATTGTTTCAATGATTAAAGATTACATGAAAACCAGCAAAGCCAAATTGCTTTGGAATACGGCAAATATGTTCACTAACCCTAGGTATACTCATGGTGCAGCGACTTCTCCGAATGCGGATGTATTCGCCTACTCTGCAGCTAAAGTGAAAAAAGCCCTTGAAGTGGCAAAAGAGCTCGGTGCACAAAACTATGTGTTCTGGGGCGGCCGTGAAGGCTATGAAACACTGCTTAATACGGACATGAAGCTTGAGCAGGATAACCTGGCCCGCTTCTTCCATATGGCAGTCGACTATGCGAAGGAAATTGGCTTGAATGTTCCATTCCTGATCGAGCCGAAGCCAAAGGAGCCTACTAAACACCAATATGACTTTGATGTTGCTACTGGTCTCGCATTCTTGCAAAAATACGACCTGACTGACTATTTCAAGTTCAATATTGAAGCGAACCATGCTACGCTTGCAGGCCATACGTTTGAACATGAACTAAGAACGGCACGCATCAACGGAATGCTTGGCTCAGTGGACGCCAACCAGGGTGACACATTGCTTGGCTGGGATACGGATGAATTCCCTACAGATTTGTATACGAACACATTAGCAATGTATGAAATTCTTAAAAATGGCGGATTAGGCAGCGGCGGCTTAAACTTTGATGCTAAAGTAAGAAGAGGTTCATTTGAGCCTGAGGATCTTTTCCATGCGCACATCGCAGGAATGGATGCTTTCGCTGTCGGCCTGAAAGTGGCAAATAAATTGATTGAAGATAAAGTTCTTGATAGTTTTATTGAAGAACGCTACAGCAGCTATACAACAGGCATTGGTCTGAAAATCGCTGAGGGCAAGACTAACTTGCGCGAACTAGAGAAATATGCCCTTCAATTAACAGAAATCAAGAATCAGTCAGGCAGGACGGAGCGCCTAAAAGCTGTCATCAACCAATACTTGCTTGAAACACTTTCTAGCGTGAGAGTTTAATTTTTCCAATAAAACATACATTATGGGGTTGTCCAGAAGGAGGGTCAGGCCACACATTATACTGTCCAGAAGTGAAAAAACTGCTGGATAAGGATGGATCGTGTGGGAAGACAGCCTTTTAGACGGCCCCATTTTTATAGAATAGGAGGATCAGGATGAAATACGTCATCGGTGTGGATCTTGGGACAAGCGCAGTGAAAATCCTGCTTGTGGATCAAAATGGGGAAGTGTGCAAGGAGGTTTCTAAATCCTATCCCCTTATCATTGAAAAATCTGGCTATAGTGAGCAAGACCCTGAGGAATGGATTGGTAAAACCACGGAAGGGCTGGCTGAACTAGTCAGCCAATTTGATGGAGATGTAAATGACATTGAGGGCATCAGCTTTTCCGGACAAATGCATGGCCTTGTCTTATTGGATGCAGATCACCAGGTATTGAGGAATGCGATTTTATGGAATGACACAAGAACAACGAAGCAGTGCGAGGAAATTTATAATGTTGTTGGCAAACAGAGGCTGTTAGAGGTAACAAAGAATCCAGCATTAGAAGGATTCACTTTGCCAAAAATTCTTTGGGTAAAAGAAAATGAGCCGCAAATATTTGAACGTGCCATCACTTTTCTGCTGCCTAAGGATTATTTGCGCTATCGCATCACGGGGAAGATCCAGATGGATTACTCAGATGCTGCCGGGACTTTATTGCTGAATGTAGCTGAACGGGAATGGAGTCAGGAACTCTTGAACGCATTTGGCCTTTCTCCTGAGTTTTGTCCTCCATTAGTGGAATCGCATGAGTTTGTTGGCACGATTTCACCCGGATTTGCCGAAGCAACCGGGCTATCGGAAAGAACAAAAGTGTTCGCTGGCGGTGCAGATAATGCTTGTGGTGCGATTGGTTCCGGGATTTTATCGGAAGGGAAAAGCCTGTGCAGTATCGGGACTTCTGGAGTTGTTCTTTCTTATGAAGAAAGGAATGATCTCGATTTTGCAGGAAAGGTTCACTATTTTAACCATGGGGAAGAGAATGCTTATTACACGATGGGTGTGACTCTGGCGGCAGGCTACAGCTTAAGCTGGTTTAAGGATACATTTGCAAAACAGGAAGCTTTCGACCGTCTTTTAGAGGGATTGGATGAAGTTCCAGCTGGCAGCAGCGGCTTGCTATTTACTCCTTATATCGCAGGGGAAAGAACTCCGCACGCCGATTCAGCCATTCGCGGCAGCTTCATTGGCATGGATGCTTCACATGAGCGCAAGCATTTTGCACGCGCCGTGCTTGAGGGAATTACGTTCTCGTTAAATGAATCAATTGAAATCTTCAGGAGCAGCGGAAAGACCATTGATTCCATCATTTCAATCGGCGGCGGAGCCAAAAATGAAACATGGCTGCAAATGCAGGCAGATATCTTCAATGCGAAAATCGAAAAGCTGACAAGTGAGCAGGGGCCCGGTATGGGAGCAGCGATGCTGGCGGCGTATGGCAGCGGCTGGTTTTCATCCTTAAAAGAATGTGCGGCAGCATTTATTCAAGTTTCTAAAACCTATGAGCCAATTCCTGAAAATGTAGCAATCTATCAGAAACTCTTTCCCATTTATCAAGGCGTTTACACTCAAACAAAAACGCTAAACGATCAATTACGGGAATTTAGAAGATAATCTAAACATAATATCCCCACTTTTAGGGTGGGGCTTCCTTTTCGCAAGTAAAGGTAAAAGAGAGGAGGATCCGGGATGGCAGTTTTACAGGAAAGCTTTGGCCAGATTGACGGTCAGCCTGTTTATTCGTTTACTCTCAAAAATGACCATGGACTGACAGTGACCGCTATTAATTACGGCTGTATTATTACTGAAATCAATGCTCCCGATCAAGATGGAAACTATGAAAATATTGTTCTTGGGCACGACACGATGCATGAGTATCTGGAGGATCCTTATTTTCTTGGTGCTGTAGTCGGGCGGGTCGCAGGACGGATAAAAGGCGCAAGTTTTGAACTGGATGGAAAAAACTACACTCTGGACAGAAATGATAATACCAATCATCTCCATGGAGGAGGAAAAGGCTTTGACAAGGTGGTTTGGGATGCATGGATCCTTGACGATGGTGTCCAGTTTTCCTATCTAAGCAGGGACGGAGAGGAAGGCTATCCGGGGAACGTGAACATACAAGTGACTTACAGGCTGAATAATGATAATGAATTATCCATTCAGTATCGAGCGGAAACGGAACAAAAAACGCTGTTCACTGCTGCCAACCATTCTTATTTTAACTTGAGCGGTAACTTGAAAAGGGATGTCCTGAACCATTCATTGCTTCTGAAGAGCTCCCGCTTTCTTGAGCTGGATCAGGAGTTCCTGCCAACCGGATCGCTAGTGGATGTTAAGGAGACACCTTTTGATTTTACAGCTGGACGCACTGTAAAATCGGGAGCAGAGTCGGGCCATCCGCAAACTGTTCTTGTTGGACAGGGATATGATCATCCATTTGTATTAGATACAAATCATGATAACGAAATTGTGCTGAAGGATCATGAAAGCGGGCGGATGTTAACCGTTGAAACCGATGAACCAGCTGTTGTCGTTTACTCTGGCAACTCTTTAAAAGCAGAGGGAGACTTCAGGGGTGTTCCTTCCAGGAAGTACATGGGAATTTGCCTGGAAACACAAGCCTTTCCTGATGCCATCCATCATCACCATTTTCCAACGATGATTCTGGATAAGGGCGAACAGTATTCATCAATTACAAGGTATAAATTTGGATTGATCAATAACTAGAGTAAGGGAGTCGGTATAATGAACTATCGTGAATTGGGCAATACCGGGATCAAAATCAGTGAAGTGAGCTTTGGAACGTGGGCAATCGGCGGGTCATGGGGAAAGACTAATGACGCTGACGCGTTGAAATCGCTGGAATATGCGATTGGCCAGGGTGTCAATTTTTTCGATACAGCAGATGTGTATGGGGACGGCCATAGTGAAGAGCTGTTAGCAAAGGCCACCAAAGGCAGGGAAGACCAGATTTATATCGCAACTAAGTTTTGCCGCCAGGGTGACATATTTGATCCGAAAACCTACAGCTACGAAACAGTCAGGTCTTATTGTGAAGATAGTCTTCGGCGATTGAACAGAGAAACCATAGATTTATATCAAATCCACTGTCCGGCAACAGAGATTCTGAAAGATGGCAGTGTCTTTGAAGTGCTTGACCGCCTCCAGGAGGAAGGGAAAATCCGCCACTACGGAGTCAGTGTGGAAACCGTGGAAGAAGGGTTGATCAGCCTAAAAAACCCAAATGTGAAAAGCCTGCAAATCATCTTTAATATGTTCCGCCAAAAGCCGCTGGAAACATTAATCCCCGAGGCTTATCAAAAAGGCGTGGGACTGCTGGTCAGATTGCCGCTTGCAAGCGGGCTGCTGACTGGTAAATTTACAGCTGGACATGTATTTGAAGAGGATGACCACCGCCGTTTCAATGAAAATGGCGAGGCTTTTAATGTCGGAGAAACATTTGCTGGACTTGGATTCAGAAAGGGCGTTGAATTAGCTGAACAGCTGAAGTGGATTGGAGAAGGGCGCCAATCCATGGCGAGTGCGGCATTGCGCTGGATCCTCGATCATGAGGAGATTACATGCATCATTCCTGGTTTTAAAAACGTTGAGCAGGTGAAGGATAATCTTTTGGCGCTTGAGACAAAGCCTTTCTCTGAAGAAGAACGGCAGGCAGTTCAGCGTTTTTACCAGGAGAGCGTTAAGGATTTTATCAGAGGACCTTATTGAAAAAATAGTATCCAGAATAAACAAATCAATTAGAAAGCACAAATAAATATTTTTGTGCTTTCTTTATAGACATGGACACACAGGTCACTTAACTGATTTATAATGGTAGCAGACAAGAATGTAAAACTAGTTATAGCTCTATTCCGTTTTGTTGGAAATCCGTTGTAACTAGAATCATATAGCTTGTAGCACTTCATCAGGGGTTAGGTTGGAGGGGTTAGATGAATACAATGGCAAACCGGGCTTTCGCAGCAGCTGAATGGATAACGAAATTTGCCTATGTCAATCTTTTATGGATTGGATTTTCACTTGCAGGTCTCATTGTTCTCGGATTCTTCCCGGCGACAATTGCGATGTTCACGATCATTCGCAAGTGGCTGAAGGGTGAAACGGATATTCCGGTCTTTAGAACTTTTTGGACAACCTGGAAAAAGGAATTTTTCCGCAGCAACGGATTAGGTTTGCTTGTAGCTGTAACTGGCGGGATTATCGCCCTTAACCTTGTTTTCATTAAAAGCTCCGGGCAAAGTTTTGCAAATGTCATTCAAATTCCAATCTATCTGTTTATGTTTGCGGCCACTTTAACCATTTTCTATCTATTCCCGGTATATGTTCATTACGAGCTGAAATTGTTCCAGATGGTCAAAAACTCGTTTTTGATGATGCTGATCAGCCCAATTGAAAATATCGTGATGATTGCTGGAATCATGGCTGTACTATTGATGGTAAAATTCATTCCTGCCCTGGGATTTTTCTTCGGAGGCAGTCTAGCTGTAGCGATCATCATGTCTGCAGGCTATCTGGTATTCGGGAAGATGGAGAGGAAGAGAAGCTTATTTGAAACATGAGTTATATGTTAGAAATGAAAAAGGACCCTGTGCGGATGTAACGGGACGGATTCCTATCACAAAAAGGTTAATTTGCATTTTAAAAAGTAATGGTTGTTGTATATAAAAATGTAATCGTTTTGTGGACCAAATTGCTATGTGGCGATTCGGTCCTTTTGTTTTGTGAGCCATTTATCAACTAGTATTGCTTTAAAGGATATAGGCCGATTTTAAATATCTTATTAAAGGGGAAGTTTTTTTAGTTTATCAAGCAATATGGATTTTTATGGTAAAATCAGTTTGAGGAGGGATGGTATTGGATTTATATTTCATATTAAATATGGTTAAAAATATAATTCTCACTTTTTTTCAAAACGGTATTTGGGTAGTCGGCTTTTTTTACTTGTTAATTAAAACATTTGAAAGTGATAAACTTAAACGGATTTCCAAATATATTACTGGTATAAGTTTGGCGTTACTGTTTTTGTATGCAATATTGGTAAGTATTTAGCTTAATAGTTAATGAATTAACAGTGCTTAATCCAAATAGACTAAGGCATCTTGTTGTTGAACCCATACTAAACAAACGGAGCAGGATTGAAGAAGGGAAAGATAACCAATGTGTTGAAATTAAGATTAGAAAAACTTGTTAGGTGAATAACACATAGGAGAAAATAATGGGACCAATAATGGATTTTATATCGATTTATTTACTGCCTGTAGTTAGTATTATTTTTATTGTAAAAGGTGTTGAATTAGCTAAGCAGATTAAAGGTAATGAAGATACAGAAGAAAATACGGTATGGGTTGCGATTTCATTCACTATTATTATTTATTGTTTTGTATGGCTGAGTTTTTAATGTTTTGTTCTATTTCATTTATCGGTGCGATTCTTCAATTAGAAGATCGCTTTTTTCTTATTGCACGAACGAGGCAGGGAGTTGAAGAACCGAACAAGAATTCTAAGATTAGGAGTTAAATTAATGCATTATTCATATGACGAATTAGTAAGAGATATCAAAATAGGTCACGAAGTCGAGTTTAAATATAAAGGGAAAATATACGGAACCCTTAATGTAGAAGAGGGCTATGGGCTAGGCGAGAATAATAAAGAATTTGAGTACTTTAAAACGCCTGAAGAACTTTTGAACAATGGAAAAATTAACGGGGAACAATTGAAGGACATTTGGAATGACGTTGAAGTCATAACAATTTTCTAAGCTTTTACTAAGATTGCTAAACTATGTCCTCAACTACTGGGCAGTGTTTAGTGAAGAGAAAAGGAGGTAAAGCGGTGAACAAAGAATATTTTGTTCAATATTCTGATCAAAGTATCATCAATAGTTTTGATTTTCCGAAAGACTATTTTACAACTATTAGCATTGGTATAGAACTCAGAAATGCAAATGGTTTTATTCTTTCTCTAATGAACAATATGATCGACCTTCCAATTTTCTTCATTTTTGAAGATATAGTATTTGAATATGGATTAGGTGTACTTACAGAAAAAGGAATACCATTCCAAAAGTTTTTAAAAGAAGGCTATGTTATTAAAATAATTAATAAGGAACAATTAGAAGCTGTTTCTGGTTTGTCTGAGGAAGTAGCTTCAGTTGGTTTAAGTGTTTATATCTTTCAAGGTAAAGAATTATCTTCAACTCATTTAATACCAACATCCCACTGGAGCAAACCAACTGTTTTTGAGAATTTGGATATTGAAAAGGTGGAAACTTTTTTTGAAATAACTGAAGTTGGAACAACCATATTCAGCAAGAATAGTTCCTTTAATACACCTGCGAAGGTTATAAGCTTCATACCTAGCCATTATACAATGGGCCTTAATAACAGTGATATTTAATAGAATTTGGCTTGTCAAACAATCGAAGCAGGTTGTTGAAGAAGGTAAAAATAAGTCCTTGAGAGAATAATTAATCATAATATTTTAAGGTGGTCAGTAGTTAACAATGTGGAGAGATTATTTAAGCAGTATCTCAAATGAGTGTACATTCAAAGTACCTGCAACTGAAGCTGAGAAATCCTTAGTAACAACAGAATTAAATGTGGTCTTACCTAGCAGTTTGGCCTCTTTATATAACGAAACAAATGGTGTCTACGGGAACTACGGAATATCATACATTTGGCCAATAGAACTATTGGTAAAAGAAAACTTATTTTTTTGGACTCTTCACGAACACAGGGACTTTATAAAGCCATTAGATACTTTTTTATTTTTCTCAGATGCTGGTAATGGCGACTTGTTTGGATTTTCAATAATAGACGGAAGTATTCAAAATGAAGATATTTATGTATGGAATCATGAAGATGATAGTCGCCGTGCAATTGCGTCAACGTTAGAAGAGTTTATCAAAGGGTGGATCATTGGGAAAATCTCTGTCTAAACCTTTCTACAGATTAGTCCACAAGGCGCTTGTGTTCAAAATCAGCTGCTAAAAGGGCACCATTACCTTAAAGGGGCAATTAATTCAATTAAGATAATTAGTTCCTAACACAGTTGTTAAAGTCGAGTTATAACCGGAGGAATTCATGTTAGTTGAAAAGTCTTTTAATTACTTAAAGCATAGGTTAGAGGAAAAGGGCTTTTTTGAAATTTATCATGGAGAAGGAAGAATAAGTAACGTAACATGCAAATTTAATGATCCCGCTTCTCTAGTTATGATAGATCAGTTCGAACAACATACCGGACTTTCGTTGCCAGATGATTATAAGCAGTTTTTACTTTTACATAATGGTGCTTCCTTTTTCGTTGATGTTAATTTTGGTGGGGAATGTTATTTATATGATATTAAGTTAGTTTTGGAGAATTACCAGGATATGCTAGGTGACTTTCCATCAGGATGGATTTCAATAGGATACCATTATGGAGAAGAGATTTTATTGGATTGTGATAGGTATAATAAAGGGGATAGGTATTGTTTAATGTATCGTGGTGCAGGTGAGCCTTGTGGAGTCGCTTATAGTTTGAAATTAAGTTTTGAATTATGGCTGGATAGACTTATTATTTGTCAGGGATTAAATTTTTGGAATCCTCCGAGGTTTTCAATAGAAGAAAGTTATTAAACAAAGGGAAGCTTTGATTCAGGAGGATCAAGGCGCTTTTTGTTGAACTTTATTGATCAAACGGTGCAGGATAGTTAAAGTAAATATCTACATTTATTCATTCCATTTGGGAATTCTAAAAAAGGGGTGAAGGAATGAGAAAATTTTTATTTTGTCTTGTTTTCGCTATTTTGCTTTCTAATACAGGAAAAGCATATGCAGACCAGAGAGTTGTCACATCATATATTATTTCTGATGTATGGTATGAAAATATCTTTCTTATAGCAGATAAAGCAGATGGTATGGCTACTAAAAACTTTACTGTTCAAGTTGGTGGTGGAGTTGACAGTGTGGGTGGAGAATTATTATACAACTTTCCAAATTGGTATAATGCTAAATTTGCCCCTAAATTATTTTATGAAGATATTAATAGCGATGGACTAAAGGATGTTATAGTCGCATTGATTTCTGGTGCTGGCTCTGGAATTTCTACTAAAGAAATTCATATTCTGAACCAAAGGCAAGATCCCAATCGAAGATATGAAGAAGTTCCAGTCGAATCCATTAATGATGCGGTCAAGCGACTTGTTAAAATAGAACAAAAAGGGAATGAAATTGAAATTTTAATTGGTAAAAAGAAATACTTAGTGGACTACTCAAAATTCGGGTACTACACACCTGTTGAGCGTCCTGGTGTAGGCTCAGTAGAAGATTATCAGCCTGAAAAAGGTGTTCTTTATGGCTATACATCTATATTTGTATCCATTCCCGAAGCAAGTATAGGCAGACTAAAAGTTAAGTATCATTGGAACGGAAAAATGTATAAAGCTGAAACTGTTACTTTTATCGAAGTATAGCCAATGTCACCCCATAACAAAAGACTGTGTAGGATTCTACTTAAACATCCGGGTGGTTTCGTTAAAGATGAATTCGAGCATAAATAAAAAACGATTAACATCGACATTAATCGTTTTTTCATTCCTCATATTATTCCTTTTAGCAAAATTGCCGGTTAAAATGTACCGTAATTTGTATATTTACAGAAGTTTCTGTTAGTCTGCAAATTTGATTTGCCTGACAGAATTTAATTTTGTGACAGGTAATAGACTCCGTTAATCCGAATGGGCCCGTTATTATCTGACCGCAGAAAAGGATATATAAATAACAAAAAGGCAGATAGCGGAAGGGATTTCCTAAAAGGATTCCTTTACTATCTGCCTTTGGTCTGATCATCCTTTTACAGACCCAGCTGCCATTCCTTCGACAATCTTGTCACTTAAGAACAAGAAGGCAAGCAGGATTGGCACGATACTTATAACTAATGTTGCCCCGATCGCGCCCCAATCTGTTAAATATTGTCCAACGAAGTTATTGATTCCGACGGTCAGCGTCTTCAAGGAATCGGAACTGATGAAGGTGTTGACAAACACGAATTCGTTCCAGTTGTAGATCATATTAATGATTGCCGTTGTTGATAGCACCGGGATGGTCATTGGCAGGGTGATCTGGAAGAATATCCGGTGAACCGAGCATCCATCCATGACCGCGGCTTCTTCAATTTCGCGCGGGAAGGTCCGATAAAATCCTAATAGAATCATAATCGTTAAAGGCAGATTGAATGCTGTATACGATAATACAATCGAAACAGGGCTATCAATTAAATTTGCGCTGTTATACATATTGAACAAAGGAATCAGTGTAGAATGCAATGGAATCATATAGGCGACCAGGAATAATCCGAGAACAAGGCCGCTGTACTTCCAGGTCATGCGTGTCACGGCAAATGTCACGAAACTGGCCAGGATGATGGTCAGGGCAACAGATAGGACGGTGATCCAAACACTGTTGAAAAAGTAGACTCCAATATTGCCGGAAGTCCAGGCTTTCGTATAGTTCCCCCATTGTGGATCTTGCGGCAAGGAGAAAGGTGACATTCCAAATACTTCTTGATTGGTTTTCAATGAAAAGAACAACAGCCATATTAATGGGTAAATTTGAATTACAGCAAATAGCCCTAATATTAAATAAAGAAATCCGAAGCCGATTTTGTTCAAGTAAGATTTCTTTGTTTTTTGGGGTGCGGAAAGGGTAGTTGCTGCTGCTGGTTGTGTATGAACCTCACTCATTCTATTTCACTCCCTTAAAATTGAACATCATCTTTAGATTTCGTCAGCATCGAGATCACCCAAGTCATGAAAAGTGCAATCACTAACAAGCCAAAACCGATGGCACTGCCATAACCGAAATTATTTAATTTGAACGCTTCTTTGTACATATAGGAAGCCATTACTTCACTGGCTCCGTTGGGCCCTCCGCCAGTCATTACGTAAATCAAATCAAAGTATTTCAGCGATCCGACCACTGCCAGCATGATTGTCACTTTAAAAACTCCAGAGATCAGGGGAAGTTTAATTTTATAGGCTATTTGGAATGCATTGGCTCCATCAATCTTGGCTGCTTCAATGATTTCATCAGGTACATTTTTCAAGGCCGCATAATAAATGAGGATATAAAACCCTGCAAACTGCCATATAACCGGGATGAAAATTGCGTAAAGCGCAATGTTGGGATCTGCCAGCCAAATAGGTGTATTTTCCACACCGAACATTTCAAGTAATTTATTGGCCATCCCGTTTGTTGGATCAAAGATCTTCATCCAAAGCTGGGCGATTGCCACAGAGGATAATAGCATAGGAATTAAATAAATTTTTCTCAATAGATCTGAGCCTTTGATTTTACTTGCTAATACGAGGGAAATGACCAGGTACAGCAGCAGGCTTGCTGTGGAAAAAATGGCTAAGAGAAAAGAATGCCAAGTACTTGTCCAGAACAATTTATCCTGAATCAGGGTGATATAGTTATCAAACCCGATGAAGGTCATATCCCCAATTCCATCCCAGTCCATGAAACCGTAATAGCCTGACAATACAATTGGAATATAGATCAGGACGAGTATGAGAAGTAAGGCTGGAAGTGTGTAAAGGGCAATCACGAATTTATTCGACATAACATTTTTCATGGTAGTTAGCCGCCTTCCTTTCTATAAAGAAGAGGGCATATTCATCAGCAATATGCCCTCTTTCTAAGCAAGTATTATTTCTCAGCAGCAAGTGCTTCTTCTTGCGTTTTTGCAAATTTTTCAGGAGTTGTTTGTCCGCCGAATAATGCCTGGATCTGGTTCAAGTGAACATCAGCTACGCTGGCAGACATCTGGACATCTGCATATAAAGTAAGATTTGTCGCTTTTCCTAAATCATTCAGGATGTCAATGTACATTGGATGAAGATCTCCCTTGGATGTATCAACCACTGTAGCAGGGATGACTCCAGCATCCACAACTGAACGCTTGCCCCATTCTTCGACTAAGTAGGAGACAAAATCTTTTGCTTCATCCTTAACTTTCGATTGTTCAGATACAAACAGCCCAACGCCAGGTCCGCCTACATAGCTGTCGATATCGCCTTTTCCGCCTTCATAGGTCGGGAACTTAAAGTAACCAACTTTATCTTTGAATTCCTGAGAAACATCCGGGGTTGTTGTGTAGTTTGGCAGTTCCCAGGTAGCCATTAAATACATAGCCGCTTGTTCATTCATAAAGTAGCCTTTTGCTTCATCATTTGACAGGCCGTTGTAGCCTTTAACAAATGCGCCCATTTTAACCAGCTTTTCGATTTCTTTAGCTGCCTGGACCAGTGCCGGATCTTCAAAGCTTCCAGAACGATTGATGGCATTATTCAATGCTGCAGGTCCGCCGATACGGTCAGCAAGGTACATATACCACATGGATCCAGTCCAGCGGTCCTTGTTTCCTAACGTGATCGGAGTAACCTTGTTATCAGCAAGTGTTTCGACAACATTCAGGAATTCGTCGTACGTTTTAGGAACTTCCAGTTTGTATTTCTTAAAAATTTCTTTGTTGTAATATACAGGGGTGATGTTTAATTCAAGAGGTACAGCATATGGTTTCCCGTCAACTGAGAATGCATCAAGCGTGCCAGCAACGAAATTGTCTTCTTTGGCAATGTCGTCCAAAGGAGCAAACATTTTTCCATCAACAAAAGGTTTCATATAACCTGCTGCCCAGCTGATTCCAACATCAGGCAGTTCGTTTGACGCTGATAGTACTTTGATTTTTTCTTTGTACTGCTCGTTGCCTAAAATTTCGGTCTGGATGTCAACATCCGGATGTTCTTTTTCATAGGCATTGATAATGTCATCGACAATTGTATATTGCGCATTTGAACTTCCTTCGGGCCATAAATGCATCATTTTTACAACAGTTTTATCCCCGCTTGACGTCTTCGTATCGCTCGAGGAGCCAGTAGAAGAGGAACAGCCTGCCAAAATCAGTCCGCCTGCCAAAGCAAAAGTCATTACAGAGGAAAACGCTTTCTTTTTCATCAATCCAAAACCCCCTTATTTGTCTGTTTCCTATACCTTACATTTAAAGTCTACCACCGGGGGGGAACTCAAAAAAGGCAACTGTGATTAGGAAAAATACTACTTTTTTTAGAAAGCCCTTTCATTTTTGGTTTTTCGAAAGGCACTCGGTGTCATTCCCTCTATTTCCTTGAAGATTTTTATAAAATATTTTGCCGTTTTATAGCCGACTTCTTCTGCGATTTCATTTATAGGAAGGGGAGTGGAGATCACTAATTCTTTGGCGCGCTGAATTCTGCGCCTTGTCACATATTCACTGAAATTCAGATTGACTTGCTCCTTGAACAGCACGCTGAAGTAACTCGGATTCAAGTGTACATGCGCGGCAACATCTTTTAGGGTGAATTCCTCTTGTAAATGCTCGTCAACAAAGCTGATTGCCTTGCGGATGGTATCCCTGGTGGAATCCATTTTATTGCTGGCATCGACTATTTTTTTATCGACTACTTTTTCAATCAACCCTGCCCTTACTTGTTTTTCCATGATCTTCACTGCATCCTCAAGGGCTTCAAGCAGTTTTGATTTGCCGATCGGTTTTAAAAGGTAATTGACGACCCCAAGCTTTAACGCTTCCTGGGCATATTTGAATTCGGAGTATGCCGAAATCACAATCACTACTGGAGACATCCCTTTTTCTTTTAGTGTTTTCAATAACTGTAAGCCGGTCATCTCAGGCATCCTGATATCAGATAGTAAAATATGAATTTTCTGTTCCTCAGAAATCCGCAGCACATCCTCACCGCTTTCCGCAGTGAGGATTGAAAATTCTCCATTATTCCAGCTTTCCAGCGTTCTTTGCAAGCCTTGTCTCGTTCTTGGTTCATCATCAACAATTAAAATCGTTTTTGTCACCATATTACTCGCCTCCCTCAATCGGTAGTTCGAATGTAATCCGAGTTCCGTGGTTTAACTCACTTTCAATCAAAAGGTCTGTATGACTAATGCTTTTGTAATACAGCTTTAAGCGCTTATAGACATTTGAAATGGCCATTCCTTTGCCGTTGGCAGAAGAGGTGCCGCCCGACTCCAGCGATTGGATGATCAGTGCAAGCCTTTCTGGGTCCATTCCGGAGCCATCGTCTTTCACAGATATACGGATCCGTTCTTCATTCTGAAAAGTGACTGGTTCAACTGTTACGGAAATGCGGCAGTTTCCGGCTTTATTTCCGGCTCCATGGAGGATTGCATTTTCCACTAATGGCTGGACGATCAGCTTAGGTATCCTGACATGCTCATAGGTCGAGGGGACAGAGACATCCCAGTGAAGCCTGTCGCCAAAGCGCATTTTCATAATTTCCATATAGTCGCTGATATGCTTAATTTCATCCTTCAGAAACACCCAATCATCATCGGATTCTTTGGCGATGGTATACCGGAATAAATCCGACATGGCAACAACTAGTTCAGCGAGCTCATCCTCATCTTTTTCATCCAGGGACCAATGCAATGCATCAAGCGTATTGAAGAGAAAATGCGGATTAATCTGTGCTTGAAGCGCTTTCAATTCGCTTTGGCTTCGCAGAATTTCCTTTTGATACACCATCTGCATCAAGTGATTGGTTTCTTTCACCAGCTGGTTATAGGTGCTATTCAATTCATTGATCTCATTTATTGAATAGACCTCGGGATTCAGTGTTAATGACCCATCTCCGGCCCGCCTCATCGTTTTCGTCAATTTTAATATTGGCCTGGTAATGATGGTGGAAAGAAAGAAGGAGCTAATAGAAAAAATGATGAAACCGACGACTCCAGATAAGATGATGCCGTCCCTGATCCATGACATTCCTTCTGTCAATTTATTTACAGGGGTGATAATGAAAACAGTCCAGCCTGTAAGATTTGATGATTGCTTTGTCACCATATAGTCCTGACCGTTCAGCTCAACGACGCTTTTGTTGCTCTCGATGATGCTTTTAATATCACCACTGTAATTTTGGATGATCGGATTTTGATCCTGATCCAAAAGAATCGAATATTGGTCGTTTTCATACTTTTCATTCGCAAAGTGAAAATGATCCCGGTTAATGCTGATTAAAAGGTAGCCGCCATTTCTATATTGCCGTTCCATTAAATTAACTCGCCGGATGGCCAGGAAGTAGTTTTTATCATTTGGATCTTCACCAATCCAAACAATTCGTCCTTTTGCTAGATTTGCTTCGTCAATCCACTTTTGGCCGATCCGGTTTCTTAACTCGTCCTCATCAAGAGGGAGTACACGCTGCTTCTTCCCGGAAAACAGCTCAAAGGAAAAGATCCCATCCGTATTTCCTATGATTCTATTGATATGTCCCATTAATTGCTGCCGGTCGCTAAAGGAGATTTGTTTACCGTCATGGACATTCGTTAAAACTCTCTGGACCCCCTCGTCGGTTATGACAAGCTTGGAATTCATATTGATCTGCTCGTAAAGAGATTCAATCCGCCCATTTGCCTCAATCGCTACTTGCTGGATTTGCTTTTCGGCATTATTCTGCAGCAATGCCGAGACTTGCCCTAACGTAAGAAGACTGACAATCAGCAAAACAATGACCATTACTAGTAAAAAGATAATTAAAATTTGGTTTCGCAATGTGTTCCATCTTTTTAGTTGTTTCAGCACTGATGGTTCGCCTTTCTTTTTCTGATTTTTGTATCTCCTATTATAGCTCCTTTCATATTACTTTGGATGCTGTCTATTTTCAGTAGCTTGATAGTTGGATATAAAATTAAAACAGTAGATCTAGTCATATTTTATCATTTTTAAGGAAAACTTTAAATTATTAGTTTATTCAGTGGATAAACTAAGTTTAGTGCTGATATAATCATTTTACGTAAGGTAACAGCTGCTGTTTTTACACCTTTATGAAAGCCCTTACTTCCATGCCTGGCAAGCAAACTGTATGAGGGGGGAGAATTCGTTAGGTCTGTAAAAATCCAAAAGAAATCGAGAAAGAAGGGAATTCTTATTATGTTAAAAGTATTGCGTAAACCTTTTCTGACCGGATTGGCTTTAGCCCTGTTTTTACCTGCCGGATTATCCAATGTTGCAGCAGCTGAGAAAATTAGTGCATTAGATGTCGAGGTCGAACTCGATGAGAGGTATGCGGATTCATTCGATATTGGTGCCGCCGTTGAGCCTTACATGTTTGAAGGGAAGGACGCTGACGTTCTAAAGCGCCATTTTAACAGCATTGTCGCTGAGAATGTGATGAAACCGATCAACATCCAGCCTGAAGAAGGGAAGTTCACCTTTGAGGAAGCGGATAAAATCGTCCAATTTGCGAGAGAAAATAATATGGAGCTGCGTTTCCATAATCTCGTTTGGCACAGCCAGGTTCCAGAATGGTTCTTCCTCGATAAAGAAGGGAAGAAGATGGTCGATGAAACAGACCCGAAGCAGCGTGAAAAGAATAAAAAGCTTTTGCTTAAGCGTTTAGAGACCCATATTAAAACAATTGTGAAGCGGTATAAAAATGATGTCAGCTCCTGGGATGTTGTCAATGAAGTGATTGATGAGTATGCACCTAATGAAAAAGGCTTACGGGAATCCCCTTGGTATCAAATTACCGGTACGGATTATATCAAGGTCGCATTTGAGACAGCGGATCGTTATGCTGCCAAAGACGCAAAGCTTTATATCAATGATTACAACACTGAGGTAGAGCCGAAAAGAACCCATTTATACAATTTGGTGAAGGAATTAGTCGAAGCTGGTGTGCCTGTTGATGGAGTTGGACATCAGGCCCATATCCAGATTGGCTGGCCTTCTCTTAAGGAAATAGAAGATTCGATTAACATGTTTGCCGGACTTGGCCTTGATAATCAAATTACAGAATTGGATGTTAGCCTTTATGGCTGGCCGCCAAGACCTGCATATCCTGCTTATGACGAAATTCCAGCTTGGGAATTCGATCGTCAGGCAGATCGCTATAATCAGCTTTTCGAGTTATACGAGAAACTGGATGATAAAATCAGCAGCGTGACATTCTGGGGTGTTGCCGATAACCATACTTGGCTGAATGACCGCGCAGAAGAATACAATGACGGTGTTGGAGTCGACGCGCCATTTGTCTTTGATAATGAGTACAATGTCAAGCCTGCCTACTGGGCGATTATAGACTAAGGTAAAGATTGCATTATTTGAATTCCTTGGGATTTTCCGTCTGCACTTTGTTGTTTTGAACAACAAAGTGTGGGAGCCAAAAATAGGAGGGAAAGATGCTGATGAAAAAACTTAAAGGACTGTTATTCGCTTTGATACTAACCCTGATTGCGAGCACACAATTCCAGCTGCCAGCCAGCGCAAAACAAACCGAAAAGGTTGAGATTCCGGTCTTGCTTTATCATGTCGTGAAACCTGATCCTGATCCGAATAATCCCTATCAATTCAGCCTGGAAGAATTTGAAAAGCATATGGCTTACCTTCATGAAAATGGCTACAGGACTTTAACGATGAAGCAATATTTCAACATCCTCGAAAAGAAGGCGGCGATGCCTAAGAAGCCTATTCTGCTGACATTCGATGACAATTCGAATGACTTTTATCCATATGTATATCCTGTCTTGCAGAAGTATGGAATGAAGGCCACTCAATTTACTGTTTCAGATTGGGTGGATGGCAGCTGGAATATGACGTCAAACGAACTTTTGACCGTAATGGAAAACGGTGTAGATATCCAAAACCATTCGGTTACACACCCTTTCCTTGCTAATTTAAGCAAGGATCAGCAATATACAGAAATCAATGATGCCACCAGCGCACTTAAAGACTTAACAGGCAGAACCACAAATGTGTTTGCCTATCCTTATGGAAGCTATAATGCAGAAACAATCTCTATTCTTCAGGAATTAGGATTCAAAGGTGCGTTTAAAGTTGGCGGCGGAATCAGCACAGACCAAAGTGATCGATACGAGCTGCCGCGGATCATGATCCTGCAAAATCATACATTAGAAGATTTCATCAGAATGGTGGAAACAGGGTATTAAATTAAAAGCGAAGATGTGAACCGAGGCCGGCCATGAATCTTTTATGGCCGGCCTTTTGTGTGCGCCCGGCATGGGTGCAGTCTTTAGGGTGCAAGTCCCGAGCCATGAAGGCAGTAGTAGTGGTTAGCTTAACGCAAGGGTGTCCGTGGTGACGCGGAATCTGAAGGAAGCGAGCGGCAAACCTCCGGTCTGAGGAACACGAACTTCATATAAGGCTAGGTACCATTGGATGAGTTTGCACATCAAAACAAAATCCTTACTGCCGAAGGTGGTACAGAGTAAATGGAGCAGATAGATGGAGGGAAAGACTGTACCCTTACCCGGGGAGGTCTGGTTGAAACGCCAAGTACACTTGGTAACCTATCTAGCAATAGATAGCTGAACAATCAGAAGTCAGCAGAGGTCATAGTACCTTACCTACTCGAGACGGTAAGGGAAGGACTGAACAATTAGGAAGAACGAGAACTAGGCATACAATTCCTGTGTAGAAGCAGACAATCCGAAAGGACTTACTTGAAGGAGGAAGTGGTGAATCCACAGGGGACTTCAGGAGGGTGGAGCAGGAATAACATAATTAGATTTCTACGTTCACGTCGAAAGGAAATATCACATGTTAATGGAACTGATTCTGTCACGGGAAAACTTAATAGAAGCACTTAAACGTGTGGAGAAAAACAAAGGGAGTCACGGCATAGATGGAATGTCCGTAAAATCCCTACGAAGACATCTCTATGAGAACTGGGACACCCTTTGTGATTCTTTAAGGAAAGGTACCTATCAACCTAACCCAGTCCGTCGAGTCGAAATCCCGAAACCGAACGGTGGAGTAAGGTTACTAGGAATACCTACCGTGACAGACCGATTCATACAACAGGCTATCGCCCAAGTTTTAACCCCGCTTTTTGACCCAACCTTCTCAGAACACAGTTATGGGTTCAGACCAAATCGAAGAGGCCATGACGCTGTTCGTAAAGCAAGGGGATATATAAGCGAAGGTTATAGATGGGTGATTGACATGGACTTGGAGAAATTCTTTGACAAAGTGAATCATGATAAGTTGATGGGGATATTGGCAAGCAGAATCCAAGACCGATTGGTCTTGAAACTAATACGGAAATATCTCCAAGCAGGAATCATGATAAATGGTGTAGTCTATGATGCAGAAGAAGGAACACCACAAGGAGGTCCCTTGAGCCCTCTTCTTTCGAATATCCTTTTGGATAAGCTTGATAAAGAGTTAGAAAGGAGAGGTCACAAGTTTGTCCGCTATGCCGATGATTGTAATATTTACATGAAATCGAAGAAAGCTGGAGAACGAGTGATGAACTCGATTACATGCTTCATTGAGCAGAAATTAAAGCTCAAAGTAAATCGAGGAAAGTCAGCAGTTGATCGCCCGTGGAAACGAAAGTTCCTTGGCTTTAGCTTTACGTTCAATAAGAAACCGAAGGTTCGAATAGCCAACGAAAGTATTAAAAGGCTTAAAGCTAAAATACGGGAGTTAACCTCCCGTTCCAAATCAATTCCTATGGAAGTTAGAATTGAGAAACTAAATCAATATTTAACGGGATGGTGCGGATATTTTGCATTGGCTGATACACCGAGTAAATTTAAAGAATTTGATGAGTGGATTAGAAGAAGACTTCGTATGATTGAATGGAAACAATGGAAGAACCCAAGGACAAGAGTAAGAAAACTCAAAAGTCTAGGTGTCCCTGACCAAAAGGCATACGAATGGGGAAACTCCAGAAAGAAATACTGGAGAATAGCCTCTAGTCCAATACTACACAAAACCCTCGATAACTCTTATTGGAGTCATCGAGGGCTCAAAAGTCTATATCAAAGATATGAATTTCTACGTCACACTTAATTGAACCGCCGTATACCGAACGGTACGTACGGTGGTGTGAGAGGTCGGGGGTTAGTCACCCCCTCCTACTCGATTTGTGGTCGCGGGTGGAACATGGGGACGGTTCTCGCGTTCCATTCTGGAACATGAGAACCGTCCCCATGTTCCAAAACTGTTACCATCTTTCAAACCTTTGTTAACCATTTCGTAACTTGTTGGGACAGCTGGGATTTTAAAATAAGGTCATAAGCGAGAAACAACAGGAGGTAAATGGGGAATGGGGAGTGGAGTTACTCAGACGTGCTGCGGCTGCATGGGCGGGGTGCCACTGATCCAGGCAAGGGTTTAAAAGCCGCTTTATCATATAAAAAAGTGGAAAAATGAAAGGTGGAAGAAAAGATGGTAACAACAGTGAGAATGTCTAAGTGGGTGGTCATTGGATTGAGTTTATTGGCTTTATTGGCGGCAATGTTTGCGCCGATGACAAACAAAGCAGAGGCGAGCGTTTCCTGGGGGCAGGAAGTAACTGAAGTGGCGAAAAGGTATATGGGCGTGAAGTACAAAGAAGCTGGCACAACACCAAAAGGCTTCGATGCATCAGGATTCACGCAGTTTGTTTTTGACAAATCAGCCGCAGACATCAAGCTGCCGCGCACATCAAAGGAACAATACAAAGCAGGCAAAGCAGTCAATAAAAAAGACATCAAAGAAGGCGATCTCGTATTCTTCAACACAAGCGGCAAAGGCGTCTCCTTCGTCGGAATCGCACTAAGCAAAGACAAATTCATCGCCGTCACACTATCAAAAGGAGTATCCATCAACTCCATGAACACAAAATACTGGAAAGACCGCTACATCGGCGCAAGAAGAGTACTCAAATAATAAGCAGGGGGACGTATCTGATGCTTCTATTGATAAATGGAAGCAGAAGGTACGTCCCCCCGCTTCCATTCATGAGGCCTTTTCCCGTGCCGTGGTTTTGAGATGCTGCAGCAGCTTGTAGGCGAAATAGGATATGGTGAAGACAAGGAAGGCATCGGTTAGATTGAGCAGCAGGTTGTGCGAGCTTGGCTTGAGCCCCAGCATTTTGAACAGGATGTCGACTATGTCGATGAAGAAGACATGGATGGCATAGATGCCAAGTGAATTGGCGCCGATTTTTGTGAGAAGCCTGCCTTTGCCAAGCGCCGGATTTCTCAAGGCAAATGCAAACAGGAAAAAGGCCAGGAAAATCGTCGATAAGAAATACTCGCCATGCCGGGCACCCAGCCATTTTTCCAAAATATAGCCCTCGGCAAACTGCAGTACTGTGAAAATGAAAAACAATAAGAAATAGGTGGATTTAGGCCAGGAAAGAATGCTCTTATTCCTGGCAAACCAGAATCCTAATGTCGTATAAAACAAGCTGATATACAGCGCCGCCCTGGTTGTGCTAACCGGCAGCGGATCGAAGATGGAATAAGATTGGCCAAACAAGCCCAACAGATTCAAGCAGAAACTGACCGCAAGCAGCAGCGGCACTTTTTTTAGCCTATAAAAAACGTACAGAATGACCGTGCTCCACACCAGCGAAATCACGAACCATAATTGGTACCCGCTCGTTCCTTCACCGTAATAAATGAGATTGAGGGGAGTCAGGTTTTTCGCATACTCCGCTATATTCCCGCCGCTCAGCAGCAATTTAATCACATCATAAATCATGTAAAATAACAGCCAGCTGACATAGATTTTCAGTAGCTTCACTACATACCGTTTAAAATAGGCTGAAGACTCAGGTGTGTTCATTACCTTCAGCCCAAATAAATAACCGGAAGCCGCAAAGAAAAACGGGACCGCGAACCTTGCCAGGTTATCGAGGATGAAGTAGCCAAGCTGGCCGTTGCTCGGAAAAGTATGTATCACCACCACAGCAAGGATGGCAAAAAATTTGATGAAGTCGATCGCGTAGTTTCGTTCCATGTTTATTGCCTCTAATCGCAAAGTAAGTGGTAATAGTATTTCCGAAATGCATGGGCTCTATTTTATATAGGGATAACTATTGATCTTTTTTGGAAAAATAGGGTTGGAATTGCACAAAAAGGGGGTCAGAAGATGAAATCTCAAAACAAGCAGCAGGATAAGTTGAAGAACATCAAGGAAGATAAAAATCAACAGGGTAAAAATAATCAAACTGACGGATTCCGGTACGATTATGATGATTCGTCAGATATGAAGTAAATGAAAAGAGGAAAAACGACTGTTTTTCCTCTTTTTGCTGGTTAATTTATTTCCGAAATTAACTAAGCCATCCACAAATTCAACTTTCTATAAGGAATCGACGAGAATTTCTGCGTTGATAACGCTAATTTCTACGGTCGCCTCAATATATCTACGGTTACATCCATTTTATCTACGGTTATCTCAATTATATCTACGGTTATCTCAAATATCTACGGTTACATCCATTTTATCTACGGTTACCCCAATTATATCTGCGGTTATCTCAAATATATCTACGGTTGCATCCATTTTATCTACGGTTGCCCCGATTTCACCTAAAGTTTGTCCAGTAATCTCCATTGAATATGAACTTAAGATTTAAGGATAAGGTATCCTCCAATTTAGGTCCCCTAGAACCAATAATTTCCTGTTATTATTGATTAATATAGAAAATTACTGAAAAAGGGAGAACGTGAAAAATGCCTGAGATAGATACCAATGAATTTTATGCTTATCATATTGTTACGAGAAAGAAGATGCATCTTGGGCAAACGATCTGCTTTGATAAAAACCAGCACAATACCTTATACCACTTCTTTTTTGAAAGGGAGCAGCTGAATACTAAAGGTGAAGATTTTATCCAGATATTATACGGTCATTCTACAAATGAAGGGCTGAATCTGAATAAGGAAGATGCCGAAGTGGCTATTCAGTATGTTAGCCAAACAATCAGGGCTATAAGAGAAGTAATAGTAGAAATGGTGAGAGTGCAGGAATTTCCTGAATATCCTTCCAGGTTATCTTGCTTATACGCTGCGAAAAGCTATGAAGATGCTTTGAAATGGAAAGAGATATTTGATTACTTCAATCGCAAAGTTTTGCAGATTGTAAAACTTCGAGTTAAAGGAGATTATTTTGAAGGAGATGGCAACCTTTTACCGAAGGAAGATGGGGCTCCCTTTTCTCGCAAAATTGCCCAAGCCAGGGAGTATTGGAATGGAAACAGGACGAACGAACTTACTGAGCTTTTGATTAATGGTGAAATTGAAGTGGTGGAGATTATTGATGATTTTACATTCTAGAGAGTAAATTTATAAAAGCAATGGAACATTCCAAAAGCAATGGAACATTCCATTGCTTTTTCATCGTCACTGTTATTCGAATTGAATAGACTTTCTATTATATTGTCTTCCGTACCATCAAACCCGCTTTCCGTTCCTTCCCCCGAAAAACAAACAGCCCGCCATACAGTAGCAATGTTCCCATCATTAAAATGACGCCGATATACACGCTCATCATCGTTGGCACCAGGAACGCGCCGACAATAATCGTTGAGCGGGCGATCAGGTCTGCTCCGTTAAAGCTGATTCCGGAGAATGCGGAGTAGGAGCCGCGCTTATCGTCCGGCATCATGTTCGCTTTTTCCGCGTTGGCGATTGGAGAGTAGACGAGCTCGCCGATGGTTGCGATCAGATTGAAGATTAGCAGCGCGTACCAAACATTCGCCGAAGTAATGACTGTGTATCCAATACTGTAAAAAATCAGCCCCATCAGCAGCATTTTTTTCTTATCGAACTTATCCGTGATTTTTGTGACGATAAACGTGAAGAGCACGACCATCAGCATGTTCTGGATGTTCAGCATACTCAGCATCCTGACGCCGGAGATTTCAAATCCGCCTAAAAACAGCGGGCGGAACTCATCGGCCAGGCGGACACCGATATAACTGTTCAGCGAAAACTCCGCCGCATAGATGCACATTCCGCCAACGACGGCCATGACGAACGGCTTGTCCTGAAGCGCCACCTTATAATTCGCGAGCAGGTCGATAAAGATGTTTTGATGCTTTTGCTTTAACTGCGGGACACCTGAATCCAGAAGCCAGATACTATACGCAATTGGCAGGCCAACTGCTGCAATCGTTAGCGCCGTGAACAACGCGAGCTGATGATGGGCATAAAATAAACCGCCGAGCGCAGCGCCGATTGCCAATGACAGATTCGTGAACCAATAATCCAGTGCGTAGATGGCTTTGCGGTTATCAGCTGTAGTTGAATCGACAATGATCGCCTGCATTGCCGGACGGCCAAGACTGCTTGTCGCCATGAAAATGATATAAGCGGCCGCGAATAGAGTGATTAGTTTTTGCTCAGGAATCAAGCTTGCTGCCATCAGCCCAAACATGAGCGCGCTGCAAGCAGATGTGATCAGCAGGATTTTTTTCCGGCGGAACCGATCAGATAGGTAGCCCCCGATAATATTCCCCAGGAATCCGACGAAGACGTTGAATCCGAGGAATAGCCCGGCCCAGATAGCGCCTTTATGGTGGGCAAAAAATAATGCCATGAACGGCATGACCGCACTTGAAATTGCGCGATTAATAAATGATGTGATCAGACGAACCTTTAGATTTTGTGGGTATTCTTTCCATTTCATATTGCCAGCCCCTTTCTATATTTGTATATTAAAGGAGACGCATGATGTTAAAAATGTCCTTTTTATATAAAAATGTCCACTTTTAAGGAGACTGGCGATGGATCATGATTTATTAACTTTATGGAACAGGGTGGAATCCGGGAATGCAAAAGTGGAGGAGCTGGCTGAAACCCTGTTCCTCAGCTCAAAGCAAACCCGAAGGAAGCTGAAGCAGTGGGAGGCTGAGGGATGGCTGAGCTTTCAATCAGGGCGGGGAAGAGGCAATGCTTCATCACTGAAATGGCTCCTCAATGTCGAACAGGAATTGGAGCTGGAGTTTTTCAAGGCGCTGGAAAAAGAACCGATTGAACACGTCAGCAAGCTGCTGGTGCTGGACTGGTCGGTGGAGACGAAGCAGAGGCTGATGACCGCCTTTCAGTCGAAGCTGGGTTTTCATCAGGAGGGGCAGGACAGCCTGATCATCCCGAGGTTTTATCGCTTCCTGACAGCCCATCCGCTTGAAGCCGCCGATGTTCATAGCGCGAATTTCGTGGCCACTCTTTATAACCGGCTTCTGACCGTTAACGCAGATAACACCCTGACACCCGAAATCGCCCATACCTGGGAATATTCGGAGACCTCTTTGCTGCTGTATTTGCGGAAGGATGTCGCGTTCCATGATGGATCGATCCTCAAAGCCGAGGACGTAGTCCATTCCCTGCAAAGGATGAAGGACGACATCCACTATAAAAAACTTTGGGAACCAGTAACGAGGATTTCAACACCAGGGCCGCTTACCGTAAAATTGGAATTCCCAGACGGATGCACATACATTCTCCAGATGCTCGGACTGCTGACGGCGAGTATTTTTAAAGAAGTGAACGGCAAACTGCTTGGCACAGGCGGCTTCTATCTTGCTGAAAACAGCGAAGAGAAATCCGTTCTATGTGCCTTCAAGCAATACTTTGGCCATCGGCCGCTCCTTGACCGGGTCGAATTCATCCAGATGCCAAAGGAATTCCAGGTCGTCTATCACGGCGGGCAGGAAACATACAAAGTAGACACATTCAAGGTGGAAAGCGATTCTGGCTTTGGGATTGTCATCATGAACCCCTATCGTGATTCAGATATTGCTAGGAAGGAAGTCAGGGATTACATCCATATGGTCATAGCCCGCCATCGCCAGGAGCTGAAGGAGCTGAATCCGAAAATCAAAGGAAATAATGAAGGCTGTTTGATAGGACACTCCACAAGCTATACCATGCCTGAGATTCCAAAGCCAGCGATTACCCGGCCGTTAAAACTAGGCTGGGTCAACTATTCCACTGACTCTGCTCATTGGTTAAAAGAAAAGCTGGAGCAGGCGGGCTTCACCGTAGAGATGGAGGAAGTCCCATTCGAAGATTCGATTTATCACCCTGAAAGACGATTGAATAATGACCTATTCATTCACGGTGAAATATTTGAACTGAACCAAAGCTTCTCCTATTACTTTTTCCTGGTCAATCGCTTTTCGCCGCTGAATTTCCTCGCTGAAAAAGACGATTTCCTGCAGGAGCAGCTAGAGGCTTATAACACCCTGCCATTTGAAAATTGGATTCAGCACCATCTGAAGATCGAGCAGTATTTGCGCGACGAATCCTTATGCATCCCGCTCTACTACACGAAAAGGCAAATCCCATTTTCCATCAATCTCATGAATGTAGAAATCAAACACTTCGGGTACGTCGACCTGACACGGCTGTGGGTAAAACAATAGGTGGTGGAACATGGGGACGGTTCTCCTGTTCCATTCTGGAACGGAAGAACCGTCCCTATGTTCCAGAAGGTGTTCTTCGTCCTTGTATCGAAATATAGAAAGGCAAGATGTTAGAGTTTGGGGGATTTGTAAATGGATTTGGAAACTACTAGATTATTGGTTCGCAAATTTGATATGGATGATTTGCAGGCTGTGTTGGAGTATACATCGGACCACAACGTTATGGAGTATATTCCAGAGGGAGTTTTTAATGAAGAAGCTGCAGCAGCCTTTCTTCAGGATAATATGGGGGAGAACGCGCAGAAATTTGCTGTTGTTTTAAAAGACGAGAATGTTTTGATCGGACACATTGCTTTTTTTAAATACTTCGGCGAACACACATATGAAATTGGCTGGGTGTTCAATCCTAAATACTATAATAAGGGCTATGCCTCTGAAGCTGCATTTGCTTTCTTGAAGTATGGTTTTGAAGAATTAAAGCTTCATAGAATCATCGCCACCTGCCAGCCGGAAAACACAGGATCCTACCGTGTCATGGAAAAGATCGGCATGCGGAGGGAAGGCTACTTTAAAAAATGCATCCCACATGGCAACGAGTGGTGGGATGAATATTATTACGCCATCCTCGAAGAAGAGTGGGCCAATCATGGGGACGGTTCTCCTGCTTGATTTTAGGGAAAACATGGGAAAACATGGGGACGGTTCTCCTGTTCCATTCTGGAACGTGAGAACCGTCCCCGTGTTCCACCTTTGTTTAAAGGAATTTCTCGTAGGAGACGGCATACTCTTGGAATCCATTGCGTTCATACAGTTTTTTGGCATGGTCATTCCAGGAGTAGGCATGCAGTTTGACTCTGTTGATTCCTTGTTCTTTCATCCACTTCATCGTTTCTTCGATTAATGTTTGTCCAAGGCCCAGGCCTCTCGCGGAATCATCGAGGAATAATTCATCGAATAGTCCCATCCTGCCTGTTCCGTTGTCGGCGGCTGCGTCTTGTTCAAAGATTCTTCCCAACGAGTAACCGGCTGGTTTTCCTGCTATCTCTGCGATCAGGATCAACGTATCTTCATTTCTATTGGTAAAAGTATCGTGTGCATTCGTTTTGATTGCAGTAATGACAGATTCGTAGTCATCGTATTTACATTCGCTGCCATGTTTTGACCGGTTGAATTGGCTTAGCTTAACGGCAAAATCAACAAATACCTCCAGATCAGAATCCACAGCTTGTCTAATTTTTGCTTCCATCATTCATTCTCCTTTTCTAGTTTGGGAACATTGGGACGGTTCTCCTGTTCCATGCTGGAACGCGGGTGGAACTTAAAGACGGTTTCATTTGCAAAAAGATAACGAACCCTAACAGGTAAAACAAAATGCGGAAAAATATACTAAAATATCTATAAGTATGGTAATCTATCTAGTGAATAAGTACCATATTATGTGAAAAAAGGCAACTCATTGAAAAATGTGGATGCAAGCTACAGGCCTAATGTCAGGGGACAATGGCGGCTGGGCTGCCAGTAAATATCCTGTAAGTAAATGGATTTTTAGGGTCGCTCACATGAGATGAGAGGCCTTTTTATTTTTTTAATATACGGAGGGATTTGAGTGTTTTGCCACCAATGTGGAGAGAAAGTCGCTAAGGAATCCAAGTTTTGTTCAAGTTGTGGTGCAGATATACAAGCATCAAAGGCTGCCCGTAAGGACGAGCCTAAGGGAAAGGAATCTAGTGTTACTGCAAGCATTCTTCCAGTGATCATCCCGATCCTGAGTGCGATTATAGTGGGTATTGGAGTAGCGGCGTATTATTTTCTTGAGACAGATGTAAATTCGGATACATTGAAGCTGAAGGAATCTGCTGAGCAAATGGCTTTTAAGGGTGATTTTAAAAAGGCCAAAGAACTGGCAGAAAGCGGCCTCGCAAAGCGTCCAGGTTATAAGGCATTGCAAGCTGATTTAGAGGTTATCGATAAAGCCCTCAAATATGAAACTGCCTTGCTGACAATAAGTGATCATATTAAAAAAACGAATTTTGATGCTGCCTCCAAAGAGCTTGCTAGCCTAAAAGAAGAGCTGAACAAAAGTGAAAGTCCGATTTTCAATAATTTTATAAAGCTTGCTAATGAAAAGCAAATCAAAATTACGGTAGGCACAATAAAGAAAGAGCTGAACGGATTAAAGACAATCGATGAATTAGGCGGAAAGCTTTCGATCTTGTCTTCAATGCCCGAAAATGAAGCGAGTGCGGTGAAAACAGAGATCTTGAATAAAATTGTCCAAATAAGCAGCCAGGATGCAGAGGGGAAATTAGCAAGCAAAAACTTTTCGCAAGCATTCTCCGATATAGACAAAGGACTTCAGTTCGCTGTGAATGACAAAAAGCTGCTTGCGTTGAAGGAAAGAGTCCAGCAAGATCAGGCTGCTTTTGAGAAAGCTGAACAGCAGAGAATTGAGAAAGCAATGGAAGCAGCTGCACAGGAAGACCTAAGGAACCAAACAGCAGCGGTTCAAGTCTTGGAGGTTACAGCACAACTAGATGAGTATGGAGATTTATATATTTCGGGTAATGTCGAAAATGTGGCAACCACTACAATCAGTTCTGTTACTGTTAACTACACGATATATGATAGCGAAGGCAATTACATTAATTCAGGATATGCATCAGTGTATCCATATTACCTGGAGCCCGGAGAGACAGGAAACTTTGAAGATATTCAATATGGAGTTTACCAGGAAGCAAATGTAGAAATCGACAACAGCACTTGGTATGTTGATTAAGGGGTGGCATAAATATGAAATGGACTATTAGTATATTATCTACTCTGCTGATTTGGGGAGGCGGCACTTACGCTTACTTTTTCATAAAAGAAGAAATCCCAAATAAGCTGCCGGCTTCGTCTGAATTAATAGTGAAGGCGGAAGAGTCCGCGCCAGAGAAGGGTGCCTCAAAAGAATTGAAAGAGATTATCCATCATACTCAAAAATTAGTTGTAAAAATAGAGTTGGAGGATGGATCTTTAGGATCCGGTTTTCTTTACAATAACCGAGGGGATATTGTGACCAATGCCCATGTGGTGGCAAATGCTAAAAATGTAAAAGTTAAGACCTCTGATTCAAGAGAGTTTGCAGGGACGGTTATAGGAGTTAGTAACGAGACAGATATTGCTGTTGTGCGTGTACCTGGACTGGAGGGAACAACGCCACTGGAAATATCCTCAGAGCAAAAGTCTGAAATCGGTGATGAAGTCCTTGCACTTGGCAGTCCGCTTGGCTTGCAAAACACAGTCACAACAGGAATCATAAGCGGTGTGGACCGGGACCTTGATATAGAACCATTCCATTATGAGGATGTTTATCAGATTTCGGCCCCTATTGCGCCTGGTAACAGCGGAGGGCCGTTAATAGACAGCAAGACTGGTAAAGTCGTTGGGATAAATTCAGCTGGCATTGATAAAGGTTCGATTGGTTTCAGCATCCCGATCATAAGTGTCCTGCCAATCGTACAGGGCTGGTCAGATGCTCCAATGACAACCATTCCTGAAGTGAACTTAGGTTCTGAGGAGTATGACTATGAAGAAGAATATTCAACAGAGGATCTCGCACGATACCTTGTCAGTTATTTTTATGAAAGCCTGAATTACGGTGATTATGTAACAGCTTACTCATTGCTGGGCAGCTCATGGCAGTCAAGCCTATCTTATGATGAATTTAGAGAAGGATATTTAAACACAAAGTCCGTTCAAATGGATGATCTGGCAGTAACAGCTTCAGGGGAGACTTATTCTGCCATTGCTGTCATATCAGCTGAAGAGCGAAAAGATGGTTCAACCGTGTATAGTAAATATAAAGTTACCTACAAAATTCAATATGAAAATGATACGCTTAAATTGATTTCCGGAAATGGTGAAAAAATAGAATAATTACTAAAGCAGGGGGGCGAGCTCCTGCTTTTTTTAGGGTGGAACATGGGGACGGTTCTCCTGTTCCATTCTGGAACGCGAGAACCGTCCCCATGTTCCAAGTTGGGAAAATTTCAAATTAAGGGAATCTTAACATTCCGTCAATATTTGTGTGTTAATTTAGTTAGGAATACACGAATAAGGAGTGAAAGCATGATTCGTCGAAGGTTCTCTGTTATTGCACTAGTGGCTTTGCTTGTTTCACCGTCTTTGTATTTTTTTACACCTTTTGTTTCTGCTGAAAATGCGCTGGATCCGGCTCCGCAGCTGCAGCCGGTCGGGACAGCGAATGGAGAAAGGATTTTGTTTGATAATACCCATGGACAAACTGCGGGAGCGGCTGATTGGGTATTGGATGGCGGATTCTCTGATTTTGCGAATGCCCTGGCGAACGAGGGGTATTATGCAAAAGAACTGCGCAAGACAACCCCGATAACGTATCAAGATTTACAAGATTACGATGTTTTCATTATTGGAGAAGCGAATATTCCGTATAAGAGTTCTGAGCAGGATGCGATGCTTCAATATGTCCAGAATGGCGGCAGTATTTTTTTCATAGGTGACCATTACAATGCTGACCGGAATAAAAATCGCTGGGATGCTTCCGAAGTATTCAATGGCTACCGCCGCGGGGCTTATTATGACCCGGCAAAAGGAATGGGAACGGAGGAAGCATCCTCTGGAGCAATGCAGGGTGTGACTGGTTCTGACTGGCTGTCCAATAACTTCGGCATCCGCTTCCGCTACAATGCAATTGGTGATGTGACAGCGAATGATATCGTGGCACCGAGCCAGGCGTTCGGCATCACAAGCGGAGTTTCCACAGTGGCCATGCATGCAGGTTCGACCTTGGCAATTACAGATCCAAACAAGGCAAAGGGGATTGTTTACCTTCCTCCGACAACAGCTGCCTGGGGCTATGCTGTCGACCAGGGTGTATATAATGGCGGTGGAAGAGCAGAAGGACCATACGTGGCTGTATCGAAGGTCGGTGCAGGAAAGGCGGCTTTTATCGGTGATTCGTCACCGGTGGAGGATGCCACTCCTAAATATCTCCGTGAAGAAACAGGCGGCAAAAAGACGACCTACGATGGTTTCAAAGAGCAGGATGACAGCACGCTGCTTGTGAATCTTGTGGATTGGCTTGCAAAGCAGGAAAGCTATACATCTTTAGCCCAGGTAAGCGGCTTGCAGCTTGACCAGAAAACAACTCTGCTGTCTATGGAAAACCCGCAAACTTCAACAGAACCTCAAGCAGAGCCTTGGGCCGCACCTGCTACAGGCTATAAATGGTACGACCCTTCAACATTCAAGTCTGGTTCCTACGGATATGATGCGGATGGTTCCGGTGGCGGCGGAACTGCCACATTGAATGAGAAGTTCGAAACCGGCACAAAGACATCCTATACATCAGGGAATGTTACCTTATCAAGCGGATCATGGTATTTTGACAATGCGCTGATCGGAAACTTGAGCACTGACAAGAAGAATGGCACCCAGTCGGCACGTGTTCGAGCGAGTGGTGCTCTTACAATGAACTTCAATGTGAGCGGGGCAAAAAGCGTGCAAATTGCACACGCCAATTTTGGCAGCGATAGCGGAGCCAGATGGCAGCTGCAAATGTCCACAAATAGCGGTTCGGCCTGGACGAATGTTGGCAGCCTGAATGCCAGCACATCCAGTTTGCAGGTAAAAACGTTCTCAGTGAACCAGACAGCATCAGTCCGCTTCCGGATTGTTGTTTCCGGTACTTCGGGACACAGACTTAACTTTGATGATATTGTGATCAGCAACTAAACAGAACCCGTGCCTCTGGCACGGGTTTTTTGGCGGAACACGGGGACGGTTCTCCTGTTCCATTCTGGAACGCGAGAACCGTCCCCATGTTCCACTGTATTCCCGCACATTTTTGCTTTGGATGAGACAAGCTCCTATACACTTCTTGTCGTGCTTGCATTGTATATAGCAAGGATGGACAAGGAGGTGAAGCTTATTGAAATGGAGTGATTTTTTTAGTTTGAAGCAAAAAGGGGGAATGGAAGGTATGGAACAAAAAACAGCATTGCCAGCAGAGGTTTTACAGCAGATGATTGAAAAGTTTGAGGGTATTGATAAAGAGCAGTTGGGCATGAAGCCAGCAGAGGAAGGTTCTTGTCTGGATTTCTGGTGGTCACCAGTGTGTCTCACATTGTGCGCGCCTTTATCCGGCCTGCCAACTGGCCTGGATTTTACCCTGCAGACAGTTGACTGTAACTATGATGGCCATTGCAATACACCGCAGATTAACGTTGAAGGTGATAATGTCTGCATCGTCCTTCCAGGCTATGTATTCTACTATGTAACCGTAGGTGACGATCTCAGCATCTCTTGTGAATACGCCGGTTTCTATTACGGCACATTCTAAAACCATCCTAATTGACAACAAGGGTCCCAAAAGTCCGGCTTTTGGGACCCTTGTTTTTTTGATCAGGGGGACGGTTCTCCTGCTTGGTTTGATGAAACAAAATTACTCACTCACCGGAATATGAATCACCTGCCCGGCATAAATCATATTCGGGTTTGTGATTTGCGGGTTGATCTGCAGGATGCTTTCTGCTGACACCCCAAACCATGCGGCAATCAAATACAGAGTGCTGCCGGGGCGGACGATGTATTGTGTTACTGAAGGACGGGGAGCGCATTCGGCTCCGAGCGAATACCATGTATCTGTGTCGACGATTCCGGTCACTTCGATTTCTTTTACCCGTCCCTGCCATTCTTTTATGGCGATGAGGGTCTGGGGACCGAACAGCCCGTCAACTTTTCCTTTATACACTCCGAGAAACTGCAGGATGATCTGAACGCGGCTGACGGCAGGCCCCTGGTCACCGATCCGCAGTGTTGGGCATAGGCGAGTCGGGATGAAGACGACCTGGCCCGGGAAAATCATATTTGGATTGGTGATCTGGCGATTGCTGGCCAGCAGGTCGATCAGCCTGACCTTGAACTTTTTCGCGATGCTGTAAAGGGTGTCACCGTGCTGGATGATATAATTCATGACCGACACCTCCCTGGGTGGATATTACCTACTATATGTTGGGCGGCTGACGGCGGTTCGAGGTGTTTCCGTTGAAAATTATTTTAAGCCCAAAAAGAAAAAGCTTGCAGATCGAGGGGGCAACCTTTTTCTGCAAGCTTTTTTAAAATATTAATCCAGGTCCAGCGATGTATCCTTCTTGAACACCTTCAGCAGGATCAGATAGACAATCCCGATTCCGAGCCAGATGAATCCGAGCTGCTTGGACAGCGGATCAAGAGAAATCCAGACGTACCCAATGATGATAAAACCAATCACCGGCAAGACGAGATGCTTGAAGTAGTCCTTACTCTTTTGTTTTTTGATAAAATAAATCACCACTGATGCATGCAGGAATAAGAAAGCTGATAATGCACCAAAGTTGACTACCGATGCCAGTGCACCGATCTGTGAAGCGAAGAATGCTGTGACAGCCAGTGAGATGGCTGCGACAAGCAGGGTGCTCACATGTGGTGTCTTGAATTTAGGGTGAACCTTAGCCAGGACTTTAGGCAGCTTGCGGTCACGCGCCATGCTGTAAAGAATGCGTGAAATTGCAGCTTGTGCTACCAGTGCATCTGCAATTCCCCAGGCGATGGCCGTCGCGATGATGGTCATCCATTTCAGCCAAGGGCCGCCGGCAATCTCGGCAATCTGATAGAAGGCAACATCGGCATTTTCGAAAGTTGTGTAGTCAGGCCAGATGAGCGCCGCTACCCATGTTTGGACAATGAACAGGACTCCAACAACCAGCAGTGAAAAAATAATCGCTCTGCCAATCGCTTTGCTGCCGCCCTTTGATTCTTCCGCAAGGGTCGAAATCGCATCGAATCCGAGGAAGCTCAGCACGGCAATCGATACCGCGCCCATTACCGTGCCCATGCTGAAATGATCGGCATCATATAATGGCTTGAAAGTGAACTCGGCACCATTCACGCCTTTTGAGATCGCAAAAATCCCAACTGCAACAAAGATAACAAGGACGATGAGTTCAGCGACGACAATGATTTTGTTGGCTTTTGCGGTAAATTCTATTCCAAGTACGTTTACAATAGTATTAATCGCGATGAAAATCACGAGCCAGACGAGCAGGGGAATCTCAGGAACGATATCATGCAACGCTGCCGCACTGACAAGGTAAAGAAGTGCCGGAACGAAAATATAATCGAGCAGGATGAGCCAGCCAGCGATGAAGCCTACGGAATCATTGATCCCGCGTTGTGCATAGGCATAAACAGATCCTGCAATTGGGAATGCTTCCGACATCCTTGCGTAGCTTAATGCCGTAAAAATCATCCCGACCATCCCGATCAAGTAGGCAAGCGCGACCATTCCGTTCGAGCCCTGCGCAACTGCACCGTAAATCCCGAACGGAGCAATCGGCACCATGAATACGAGCCCGTAAATCAACAGATCCCAAAATGACAACGAGCGTTTTAATTCCTGCTTATAACCCATATTATTCTGGGTTTGAGTTGCTTTTGAAAGTTCAGCCATGGATTATTCCACCCCTTTTTTAAAAAGTTCAATGTTGTAAGCTTCCAGGATGGATCTTGGAACGAAAAATCTTGCTGTTTTGAGCGGATCGACAATCTGGCTGATCTGTGCCTGGCCAGCCGCGCTCATCAGCATCGTGAACTCAGCCAGTGATAAATCGGTTTGAGGCTGCAATAAGTCGATCATTTCTTCTACAGCGACATTCGCGGCATCATCCAATAATTTTTTCGAAACAAGAGTCGCTACGCCTTCCTCGTTTTCTAAAACTGGATGATTCAGGCTGTATCCCTTAATAACTTCAAGGGTGACCTTAACCTTTGCGGGAATTTCAATACCCGAGACGCTGATTTCGCCATCTCCCATCGCAGCGTGGAGATCGCCTAGCGCAAAGAGTGCACCTTCCTGGAAAACAGGGAAGTAAAGGGTAGCACCTGTGGTAATAAGCTTCGTATCCATGTTGCCGCCATGGGCTCCTGGTGTCCCGTTGTTTACAGCATCACCTTCTGGCGCTACTCCGATTACACCGATCATCGGATTTAATGGCAGGGAGATTTTTTTGTTAAAAATGGCTTTGCCGTCTTTTACAGGAATGATCTTCACTTCGAAATCCTTCAATCGATGTCCCATGACACCAAGCTCCGGTCCGACAACCATGACTCCCTGGTCCCCCAACTGGATATCATCGATTGTCACCTTCAAAATGTCCCCTGGCAGAGCTCCCTCTACAAAAACAGGACCTGTGGCCGGATTGATTTGGTTCCAGTCGATTGCATTAAAGGTAGTTTCTTCTGAAGTAATCTGGTCCTGGAAACAATCGAATGTTTCTATTTCCACCTGGGTGCCGGACTGGACGGTAAGAGCAGGCTGGTTGTTTTTATCCATTGCGTAAATATAGGTTTGAGTTGAAAGCTGAGCTGTAGACATGCAAACCCTCCTCAAAGATTTTATTTTCTGAATAATTAAAATGTTAAACCTTTTTGACCGAAGATGTTTGCAGATTTTCAATCTGTTTTTGCAAAAATCTATTCATGTCCTGATCGTTTTTACAAAAATTAGATGGAAGACGAACGACAGCAAAGCGGATAATGGCGCGAGAGCCCAAAAGTTTGTTGAAAAAGTGCTTAGCATAGGGCCGGCGATGCTCATCAAACTCAGCGTTAAAATAAAATGCTTATATGAAAATTCCCTCTGGAACGATGCGAAGATGAATGGCACTCCCGCAGATGCGTAGAAAGAAATAAAATAAGGGAGCCAGTCAGTGAATGAACCGGAAAACCTGACAGCAAAGCTGCCGATTAAGATGCATATTACAAGACCAAATAAATAAGCCTGTTTTATAAAATGATGAGAGTGCGATTGACTGCCATCATTCGATTTCAAGTAAAGGAACAGGCTAATGACGGAATAAAGTGCATGGCCGGTCCCGACTGACAGGAGCCCAATCCCGGCAAAAATGAGCAGATGCGATACAGAATTATTAGCCTGAATCATTGCACTTGCCATTTGTATAAGATTTGTGTGGTCTCTCTGTACAAGCCAATAGATTGATAACACGGCAAAGGCCAGTAATAAAGCGGCCCATGAAAAAGCAGAATATCGAACCGAAGAGATTCGGTGTTTGTGCTTCACATTATGAAGCGATTCCCAAAAATAAAAGCTTGTGAATGTATTTCCCGCCATAACCAGCAGAAAGGTGAGGAGATAAAGAGCGTTTTCAGAGAAGCTGCCATTCACCAAAGCTTCAAAGTGGATGCTGAACTGCTCCTCAACGGCACCGATACCCGTTCGCAAATACAAGGTCAGCGCTGTAAAAGAAACAAAGAAAAGAATGGCGAACAAAAGCAGCGTCCCCACCTTGTTGACACCAATCCAGCCTCCCAAGCCAAACAGGATGAAGCTGAAGCTTAAAAATAAAACGACCCCGAGGTAAGGCGGAGCTTGGAATAAGTCCTCAAATAGGATCGAAATCAGCGAAGTTTGAATCATGATGTTCCCCAGAGCTGCAAAGCCAAATAGAAAAATAAAATAGGGATTTATTTTATTTTGCGAATGAGGCTGAAAAGGGAAAAACCTGTTCAGCCGATCCTGGCTTGAAGCTAATTTTTCAATCAGGATCGAGACAAAAATAGGTGTAAGGCTAAAAATAAAGAAACTGGACAATCCGCCTTTTTCCGCGAGAATGAAGGGGAAAAGGAATGTGGCTCCAGTCAGATACTGTATAACCAATGAGTAGGTGCCGCTGCTAAGGCTCGTTTCCTTCCCGGCCACGTATTCGTATATGCTTCGATGGCTTCCGATGCTGTCGATGAAAAGAATCACGATGGTGAATGCGAAAAATAAGAGAATATACCAATCAATCATGAATGAATCTCCTTGTATTGGCTTGGAGTGATTCCTTCGATTTTTTTAAATAGATTGCTAAAATGATGCTGACTGGAGAAGCCAACATGTTCAGCAATCTGGAAGAGGCTCCAATCTGGATTGGCGAGCATCAGCTGCTTTGCTTTTTGGATCCGGAACTGATTGATATAATCGGTAAATTTGACACCAACCACTTCGGTGAATTTTTTGCTCAGGTACGTAGGTGTGACATATACCTTCCTGGCAATATCCGATAGCTGCAGTTTTTCATGGTAGCTTTCGTGCACAAGATCGAGAACCTTATTGATTAGCACGGATTTCGTCTCCATGTACGCATGCTTGGCTAAAAAGTCCTCAATCACCTTGTATAACTCACTCTCGATCACCGGTTTGACGAGGTAATCCAGCACATCGAGGCGGATCGCCTGCTGGGCATAATTGAAATCCTGGTAAGCCGTGATTAAGACCACTTCAGTATCGAAATCATTTGTCCGCAAGTACTCGCAGAAATCCAGGCCCGAATCACCTGGGAGCTGGATATCGACAAATGCAAGCGGGAATGAGTGCGTTTTTAATAGCTGCCTTGCTTCAAAGGCATCCTCGGCGGTAAAAACATGCCAGTTCGGATATTGTTTTTTAACCAAATAAGATAATTGTTCAAGCTCCAAAGGCTCGTCGTCGATTATTAATAGATTCATTTTGATTCCCCCGGGGTATAAGGCCAAACGGCTTTCACTTCTGTCCATTCGTCATTGCGTTTCATTGAGACCTCTGTATATAGATCGAAAAGCAGTTCCATCCGTTTGCGGATATTTTCCATTCCTGTTCCCTCTCCATTCGAGCTGTCCGATTCCGGCGCCTTTTCTCCGTTATCCATCACCTTCAGGATGGCCCAGTTCCCATCCCTGCGCAGTTCGATCATCAGCCTTTTTTCACCGCGTTTATTTTCAAGGCCGTGTTTAAAAGCATTTTCCACAAAGGTTTGCAGTGTATAGGGCGGAAGCAGGGTAGCTTCAGCATTTTTATCAATCGACAGCTGGATTTCCAGCTTCTTGCCGAAACGAAGCTGCTGGATTGCCAGGTAATTTTTTGTATGCTCCAGCTCATTTTCAAAAGGGACAAGCGAGGTTTTATCCCTGTTTTGATACCGTAAAAATAAAGAAAACCTCTCCATCGCATGGATCAGATCTTCATTCCGGTTCAGCCGGGCAAGCGACATCATCGCGTTCAAGCTGTTGAATAGAAAATGCGGGCGGATTTGCTGGCTAAGCTGCATGTATTCCATTTGCTGCAGCTCTGTTTCCAGCTGAATCTGTCGATTTTCCATCTGCAAATAATCGAACTCTTTTTCCAAAAGCTTGAGGATGCTGAGCATGACCAAGGCGATGATTGGAATTAACAGGCCCAGAAAAATGATAGTTGAAAAAGCGGCAGCGGCACTAAACATATGCTTCATTCCTTTAATAGTAGGAGTTGAAAAAAAGTGTAAATCTTTTGAATCTATCTTACTCTGTTTTTTTAACAGCTTACAACCTGATGAGCTTATAAAAAAATGGAAGGGGCAAATTTTGGGGAAGTGACGAAACAATTGTAATAACTTCTATCAAATTTTTCCATCAGCGTTGTATAATACTAACTATCCACTTTTTAAAAAGACAGAGAATTTATTGTGGGATAGGGGGAAGGGACACATGGAAATCTGGAATGTATATAACCAGTACAGGCAGGTCACCGACCGCACACATGAGCGGGGACTGGATATGAAGGACGGAGATTACCATATTGTTGTCCATGTATGGATCATGAATGACAACGGGGAGTTCCTGATCCAAAAGCGGCAGCCATGGAAAAAGGGCTGGGCAAATATGTGGGATTGTTCGGCAGCTGGATCGGCAATTCTTGGGGACAGCAGTGAACAGGCGGCGGTGCGGGAGGCGAAGGAAGAGCTTGGAATCGACCTGGATATTGCGAGCGGGGAAAGGCTGTTCACCGTTAAGTTTTCCTGTGGTTTCGATGATATCTGGCTGGTAAGGCAAAATATCGGGATCGAGGATTTGAGCCTTCAGGAAGAGGAAGTAGCAGAGGCAAAATGGGCCACTGCGCTTGAAATTAAGAAAATGATCGCTGCTGGCGAATTCATTCCGTTTGCTTATATTGACCTGCTGTTCGAAATGGCGCGATCCCCAATTTCACTGATGAAGGCTTCCACGGAAGATGCCGAAGAATTGCTGGAGCTTCAGAAGGAAGTGTTCATGCCGATTTACGAAAAGTACAACGACCACGAAACAAGCCCGGTCACGCAGACAATGGAACAATTCTTAACCAGGTTCGAACGCGGGGAATATTACAAAATCCTACATAATGGAGAGCTGGCAGGCAGTGTGAATGTCTCTCGAAAAACTCCAGGGCTGATGAGGCTGCATATCATCAATATTCGCGATGCATATCAAAACAAGGGGATTGCCCAGGAAGTCATGACACGCCTGGAGCTCATGTACCCAGAGGCAGAAGCATGGGAGCTTGCAACGATCCTGTCCGAGGAACGGAACTGCTACCTGTACGAAAAAATGGGCTACCAACAGTATGGAGAGCCCAGGGTCATCAACGAAAAAATGACCCTCGTCAACTACCACAAAGAAACAAATATCGGAAGATTACAAAGTCTTTAACACAGTAAAGCGCCGGGGGTCTGACCCCCGGCGCTTTAAATTGCTAAAGCATTGCTGCTTTTGCTGCTTCTTTTATTATTTTACGCCCTTCATGTAGCCCTGGATTTTTGGAGCCAGGATGAAGAGGATGATACCTAGTACGATGGATGCTCCACCGATTGTACCGAAGTATGTCATTTCAGTTTCTGGTGAGTAGAACTTAACGATTTGCGCGTTGATTGCTTGTGCTGCGGCACTTGCAAGGAACCAGAGGCTCATTGTCTGTGCAGAGAACGCTGCAGGCGCAAGTTTAGTCGTTGCTGACAGACCAACAGGGGAGATCAGCAATTCACCGAATACAACGATCAGATAGCTTAGTACCAGCCAGATTGGGCTAACCAAAGCATCTGTTCCAGTTAAATAACCAGGGATCAGGATGACTAGGAATGAAAGACCTGCGAACATCAATGAGAAAGAGAATTTCTTTGGAATTGATGGCTGGCGGTCGCCAAGCTTTACCCAGAATCCTGCAAAGATCGGTGCAAAGATGATAATGAATAATGGGTTCAATGACTGGAAGAATGCAGGTGAAATAGTGAAGCCTGCGAATTCCAATTGCGTACGCTTGTCCGCATAGTTAGCAAGGATTGTTGAACCCTGCTCCTGGATTGCCCAGAACATAACCGCTGCAAGGAATAGCGGGATGTAAGCAAGTACCCTTGAACGCTCAACTTCAGTTGTCTTAGGGCTGCGGTACATAACGATAAAGTAAATAGTAGGAATAACGATACCAAGAATCGTAACAATGTTGATAAAGCTTTCGAAAGTTAACAGACCAGCTGGAACTAATACTGCCACTAAAATTGCTAATACAACGATTCCAACACCAATCCAAGTGAAAGTCTTCTTTTTTTCTTCTGGTGTCAGTGGGTTCGCAACCATTGTACCTGCAAGTCCAAGGTTCTTTTTCTTTGTTAGCATGAACACAACTAGACCTACGAACATACCGATTGCAGCGATGGCGAAACCAAAGTGGAAGTTGTATGCATCAGATACTGCACCAACGATTAGCGGCGCAAGGAATGCACCAGCGTTGATTCCCATGTAGAAAATCGTGAAACCAGCATCGCGGCGATCGTCTTTTTCGCTGTACATTTCACCGACGACAGTAGAAACGTTCGGCTTCAGCATACCTGTACCGATAACGATCAAGACCATCGATACGAAGAACATTGAAACACTGCCAGGGATTGCGAGCGCAATATGACCAAGCATGATCAAGATACCACCGTAGAACACGGCTTTGGAAGTACCGAAAATTCGGTCAGCCAGCCATCCGCCGATGATCCCGGACATATAAACGAGTGACCCGTAGATGGACATGATAGAAAGTGCAAGTGTTTCATCAAGGCCTAATCCGCCTTTGGAAACTGAATAGTACATGTAGTAAACCAGGATCGCTCTCATTCCATAGTAAGAAAAGCGCTCCCAGAATTCAGTGAAGAAAAGTGTGAATAAACCTTTAGGGTGTCCGAAGAAACCTTTTTGAGGCACACTATCCACAATTTTCTGCCTATTAAAGTTTGACATGTTTTTCCCTCCCTATTTTCGTATTCTAGAATACTGATTATAGTATGAATTGTCAAAAACAATATTAGGAAATATCTCTCATAACCTTTGATAAATCAATGTTTATCATACTTTTCGGCAAAAAAGAAAGTTTATTGAAAATTATTCAATTTATATGAAAAGAATGAAAAGTCAGGTAATTTTTGGTATGTATTTCCATCAGGCCGGCCCAATAGTGTTTACCCATAAAGCAAAAAATCAAACCTGAATATTTTTTAGTCAGGGGGGTATGCACATAATATAGGAGAAATTAACTGTTGAGGAGGTAGCATATTGAAGAATAATTATGGAAGGTTTGGCTTGATGGTTTTGACTTCGACCATCATCATGCTGATTTTGATGTATTTTAATGCATATAGCATTGATCATGTTTTCTTTAGTGAAACGAGATTTTACATGGCGCTCATCATGGGGGCTGTCATGGCGATTGTCATGCTAGCATTCATGCGGAAAATGTATACCAATAAGAAAGCGAATCTTGGGATTTATGCCGGCAGTGCCTTAATCATCGCTGTTTCCCTGTTCCTGGTTCGAAGCCAGGCGACGGTAGATGACACATCATGGATGAAAGCGATGATCCCGCATCACTCCATCGCCATTCTGACAAGTGAACGCGCGAATATCGAGGACCCTCGTGTACGTAAGCTGGCTGATGATATCATCAAAGCCCAGCGCAAGGAGATTGGCGAGATGAAGGCTTTGATCAAGGACCTTGAAGAGAAGGAAGATTAATAAATGGAGAACTGGATCCAAGACATTGAGAAGAGGGAAGATTAATATGAAGAGCTTGATCCAAGACCTTGAAAAAGAAGATTGATATGAAGAGCCTGATCCATTGGCGGATCAGGCTCTTTTTTCGTAAAAGGAGGAATTCACAAGGCATCTGGTGAATTTTGAATGGGAGAAGATGTTGAAGGAGAACAAAATGAAAACGAAATTAATTTTAGTAGAGGGCCTTCCAGGTTCCGGAAAGTCAACGACTGCAGGAATGATCGCTGATATTCTCGCTGAACGGAACATTGAGGCAGAGGTATTTTACGAAGGAAACCTTGATCATCCAGCAGATTATGAGGGTGTCGCTTATTTTACCGAGGAAGAGTTTAAAAAGCTTCTTGAGGAAAGCGGCAGTCTTGAAGCAGTCTTTAAGGAACAGGTCATAGTAAAAAAAGGCCGCAGACTTTTGCCATATATGAAGCTCAAGAATGAATTGGGCGATGAATTTCCAGATGAGCTGTTAGCACAGATTTCTAAGAAAGATGTGTACGAGCTGCCGCTGGAGGAAAATTTCGCGGTGATTTCAGAAAGCTGGGATGAGTTCGCGAAGCAGGCCGAGGCAGGCGACAAGGTGTATGTGTTGGAATGCTGCTTCATCCAGAACCCTGTGACCGTAGCAATGATAAAATACGGTGCGCCTGCAGATGTGTCGGCTGCATACGTGAAGAAACTAGCTGACACTGTAAAAAAGCTCAATCCAATGCTAGTCTATGTCAAACAGGAGGACATCGGGAAATCATTCAGGAAAGCCGTCACCGAGCGGCCAGAGGAGTGGTTCAACGGATTCGTCCACTATTACACCGCCCAGGGCTATGGCCTGAAAAATGAACTCAGCGGGCTTGATGGGACGATTGAAGTGCTTAAAGCAAGACAGGAGCTGGAGTTTGCGATACTTGATCAATTGAGTATGCCGAAAGTGGTTGTCGATAATTCACGCTTTGATCTGGAGCAGCACAAAGAAAGACTTAACGAAATCTTGAAGTAGGCCCTCTGTTTAGGGCCTTTTTTGCTGGAAAAAATCGGCCGGAATTTCCAGTTCGTCGATATATTTGATTTTTCGTCGATAAGTGGAGGCTTTTCGTCGATATAATTATAAATTCGTCGATATAATTAAATTTCCGCCGATAAGTGCTGCGATTTCGCCGATATCTTGATTTTGGCGAGGAACTAAACATCAAAACAAGCCTCAAATGAAAAAAAAGAGCTGCCCACCAGCTCTTAATCTTCCGCTTTCTCTGCTTTCTGTTCTGATTTTCCGCCTTCATGTACTGTAAACTTGGCCATTTTCAGCCGTTTCATCAGGCGTTCCATAATTTCTTTTTCCTGGTATTTAACGAGGTGGCGGGGGACTCTCTTATGCTGCTTCATCTTCCAATCTCCTTTTTTCTGGAAAAATTAATATTTAATTCTATTAAAACAGGAATATACTTTAGCAGCAATCAAAAAAAGAGTCATTTCCGGGGTGGAAATGACTCTCGTTCACTACCTTAATCCAAACTGCTGCATGCAGCGATATACACATTGCGTGTACATTGAACCGCCGTAGCTTAAGCACCTGTTCAGGCACTGCTGATAAGATCCATGGGTGCCGAACTGTCCGTGTGGAGCTCCCCATGGCTGTCCAGATGGCGTTGACCATTGTCCATGTGGATAACCCCATGGCTGTGTATGCGGTGCAGTCCATGGCTGTCCGGATGGCCCGAATCCAGGTCCGGCCGGCCCAAATCCGCCGGGGATGCCTCCGCCAGGTCCAAGCGGCCCAAACCCGCCAGGTATGCCTCCACCAGGTCCGAGCGGTCCAAACCCGCCAGGTATGCCTCCACCAGGTCCAAGCGGCCCGAATCCCGGACCAAGTCCGCCAGGCCCCAGAGGTCCGCCGCCAAATCCACCAGGTCCAATTCTAGTTTGTGCATCATGATAATAGGTCATTTCAACAACCCCTTTAACTGGGTATTTGTTTTACATTATTCATCTGGGATGAATCGGTGATTGATCAGCGCTTTTTTACATAGAAGGAAATTTACAGTCTGTAAGAGAACATTAATATAAAAAATAACGGCGGTGATGCGGATGGATGGGCTCGATTATAAAGCTTATGATGGTTTGGCGCTGGCTGAGCTGGTAAGGAAGAAGGAAGTGCAGCCGATAGAATTAGCAGAAGAAGCAATCAGATTGATCGATTCGCTCAATCCGAAGGTGAATGCGGTTAGCAATAAAATGTATGACAAGGCGCGAAAGGCAGCGGAGGCGCCGCTTTCAGGTGTTTTTGCCGGGGTGCCGATGCTGCTGAAGGATATTTCTCAGGAAGTGGAGGGGGAACCGCTCACGGCAGGATCGAAAGCCTTCCTAAACTATCGGGCAAAAATGGACTCCGAATATGTGCGCAGATTGAGGCATGCGGGGGTCCTGTTCCTTGGCCAGACGAATGTGCCCGAGTTTGCGCTGGTCGCCTATACGGAGCCTGCCCATTATGGCCCTACCCGAAATCCGTGGAATTTGAACCATACTCCAGGTGGTTCAAGTGGAGGGTCTGCCGCAGCAGTAGCTTCAGGGATTGTCCCAATTGCCGGTGCCAACGACGGCGGCGGGTCGATCAGGATACCTGCAGCATATTGCGGCCTGTTCGGCTTGAAGCCGACACGAGGAAGGACGCCCGTGGGACCGAATTATGGCCGCGCATGGCAGGGGGCTTCGGCAGAACATGTGCTGACTCGTTCTGTCCGCGACAGCGCCACGATGCTTGACCAGCTGCATGGCCCAGAAAAAGCAGGAGCATTCCAGGTCCAGCCATATGAAGGAAGCTATCTTGAGGCTGCGCAGACTCCGTTAAATAAAAAACTCAGAATCGCTTACTCAGTGACATCTCCAATTGGCACCGATGTCGATGCCGAATGCCGGGATGCTGTGTTAAAGACAGCGAGAATGCTAGAGTCGATGGGGCATCATGTCGAGGAAAAAGAAGCTCCGATTGACGGCAATAAAATAGCGAAAAGCTATTTAACAATGTATTTCGGGGAAACGGCTGCACTTTTGGCATCGCTGGAGGAAGTACTTGGGCGGAAAGCAGGACCTTCTGACGTCGAGCCAACCACCTGGCTGCTGGGGCTGCTGGGCAAAGCAACCTCTGCGGAGGAATTCGTCCTCAGCATGAGAGAGTGGGACCGGGCCGCATACCAAATGGTAGTTTTTCACGAGACATATGATTTCTACCTTACGCCGACAACTGCCTTCCCGCCTGCCAAAATTGGCGAACTGGAGCCATCTGCGTCTGAAAAGTTCCTGATCAGCACGGTTGGCAAAATGGGACTTGGCGGAATGCTGAAGAAAGCAGGAATCGTTGAGCAGATTGCCCAGAAGAACCTGGCGAGGACACCTTTCACCCAGCTTGCCAACCTGACAGGCCAGCCGGCCATGTCCCTGCCGCTGCACCAGACAGCAGCGGGGCTTCCGGTCGGAGTCCAGGTCATGGCCGCAAGAGGACAGGAGGATTTGCTGCTGCAGCTGGCAGGTGAACTTGAGCAATCAGAGCACTGGCTGGATGTGAGGAAGAATCCGCTGTATTAACTAATTTTATTATGGAGGCAAAATTGCCTGTTTTCGTATGACTGGCCGGATTCTATTTTAGTGGAACTTGGTAGTTTTCTATATTTTTTTCACAAGAAAATTTGATTCCTGCCCCAATAACAACGCGATCTTGAATCTTCTTTTGACAAAACAGTTATTTAGGCAGCTAAACTGTATTTTCTTAATAGTAAAATGGCTTTTTAAGACCGTATGAAATTTTATTCACCAGTAGGAAAGGATTTTTGACTAGTAAGGTAGTTTTTTTGACTAGTAGGAACAGTTTTTTTACCAGTAAAAGAGAATATTTCACCAGTAGGCGATTTTCGGCCAATTTCCGGCGTGATTTCAGAAGTGGAAGTGAATAATCAGTGTCAGACTACAATAATGAAGAAAAATTAGCAGGAGGAAATATCTCCGACGTTTTTCGCTTAGGTGATACTGTGCGACGGGTCTTAAAGCCGGACAGTGCCAAGGTTCACCGGTTATTAAAGCATTTGGAAAGCAAAGGATACACATATGCACCAAGGTTCTTAGGTATTGATGAAAATGGCAGAGAAATTTTATCATTTATCCAAGGTGAAGCCGGTAATTATCCGCTAAAAAGTTATATGTGGGCTGATGATGTTTTAATAGAGATAGCAAAAATGCTCCGCCTATACCATGACGCAGTGAGTGATTTTCCTTTATCAGATGATTGGAAACCGCTAGACCATACACCTGATAAAATTGAGGTTTTATGTCACAATGACTTTGCCATTTATAATATTATTTTTCATCACAAAAAACCGATAGGTATTATTGATTTTGATGTAGCTGCGCCTGGTCCTAGAATTTGGGACATTGCCTATACGCTTTACACTTGCATTCCTTTAAGCAGACTTTACCATTCTGAATCAGGCGAGCCAGTTTATTACGAACCAATACGAGATGCCGGCCGGATTAAAAAAAGAGTTGAAATATTTTTTGAGTCCTACGGGATGAAGGGAATAGAAGAGGATTACCTGGAGATGGTATTGCTTAGGCTAGAGGGCTTATGTCAATACATCTTAAGAAAAGCAGGTGAAGGGGACACTGCCTTTCAAAAGATGCTGGACCAAGGTGACTATGAACATTATCAAAATGACATTCAATTCATTCTCGATAATGGAAAAGAATGGCTATAGTGTATACAGCTCAGGCAACAAGCAAGCACAGAGTCTGAAAGGACTCTGAGCTTCTGTGTAATTTTAGGTGCTAATGTGTGTTTAGCTAGTTTGTATTATTAACCAGAAGCGACCGGCTAAAAGTACACTAATCAAACGTTTGATTAAATCCCCCTGAACCTCGGTATTACTGGGCTTTCAGCACCAGACAATCACCCTGGCAGGTGTCGTCTGTGCCGGAATGCTGAAGGTAGAAGAGCCATAGACAACGATCAGATTGCGGTTCGCTGGATTGCCGGTGAACACCTGATTGTTTTTTAAACGAAGCCTCGTCGTTGGTGCAAGATTCAGTTTTAACATGCCGTCACTGCTGACCAGCTGGCTGTTGAAAAAATCAACTTTTACATTCTGGTTCGGATTTTCTTTTACCATCACAAGTGCACGGTATTGCGGCGGATAAATGAGCGGGACGGGAGCATTGCCGTCATAGTATCCGGTTACCCGGTCGCCAGGTCTAACCATCGCCTGGTCCAAAAAGTAAGTATCAGGCTCAATCACAAAGTTCACAGTGCTGCCGGTACCGTTGCTGACTGCCATAAGCTTGTAGCAGCCGGATTGGTCATTTGCCGTCGTGAAAAAATCGCTGATATTCGTTACGATTCCGCTGAAGGACTGGAATTTCACCATTTCTTATCACCCTCAAAAATAGACTCGTGCCTATATAAATTATTCACAATGGTGATTTCCTGTGACACATTGGATTGTTAGCTTTCTTTCAAGTCGGGTAAAACAAAGGAAAAAGGACTGGTAGCATGGCATTTGATTATGACCTCGACTTTGACAAAATTGACTTCCGGGAGCAGCCCGAATTGTACCGGGTTGGGAGGGGAGAGCAGGGAGTCCTGCTGGTGGAGCCGTATAAAAGCGAGATCCTGCCGCACTGGCGTTTTAAGACGCCGGACATCGCAACGGTATCATCGGAGAAAATTTATCAGATGTTCCTTGACTACAAAAAGAAAGACGATTTCGTCGGCATGGATATGGCGCGGAAATTCCTGCAGATGGGCTACACCCGGGCGCGGCGCTACACCAATTACAAGGGCGGCAGGAAGTATGATGAGGACGGCAAGGTGAAGGAGCGCCAGATTGACCCGGTGAAAGCAGAGTCGGCAGCGATTTTCATGGAAAAATGGAAGCTGGCCCGGACAGATGAGGAGTATTTAGAGAAGAAAAAAGAACATCAGAAGAAGTATGGATGAACAAAGGAGAATCAGGTTTTTTCAGCCCGGAGACTTTGCTGCTGCCAGATCTTGCCGCCACCCGATAAGCTAAAAAGAGCCTGATTCCCAAGGATCAGGCTCTCCGTATATTATTTAAGCCCCTTTCCCAGGGTTCGCCTGCAGCCACTTCGTCGTGGTAATGACGGTGCCCTCAGCGGGACATGATTTTACATCAAAATCATCCATCAGTCTTTTGGCTCCCGGCAGTCCTGAACCCAATCCGCCAGAAGTGCTGTAGCCATCCATCATCACCTTTGAAATATCCATGCCGGGCCCGCGGTCGGCAGCAATGACCTGCAGGCCAATCCGGTCGCCGTCGTGGATTGAATTGATGTGGATTTGCCCTCTTCCGGCATACTTATATATATTTCTCGCCAATTCACTGATTGTCACAGTTATTTTTGCCTGGTCAGCTGAATTGAAGCCGAGTGCCTTTGCAGCGTTCTTCCCCTGCGAGCGCGCTTCGATGATGTCCCACTCATTCATGATCCAGACGCACATTTGCTTATTCATTCAGCTTCATCACATCCTTTTATGACAGTCGAATTTATAAAAAATGGCTCTGTTAAACAAGGCTGTTGATTTTCGTTCCAGGCGCTTCGCTTTCCTCGGGGCGTGCGGTGAGCCTCCTCGTCGCTGCGCTCCTGTGGGGTCTCACCTGTCCCGCTTCATCCCGAAGGAGTCTACGCGCCTTCCACTACAATCAACAGGGTTTAAAAATCAACATTCAGCCTTAACAGAGCCAAAAAAAAGATAAGTTCGATACCATGCTACTTCTATAATAAGATATCCACAGGAATAAGTATGTAAACTTTTATAAAAAAACAGCCTGAATCCGATGCAGGATCAGGCTGTTGGCTGGTGCCGGCTGAAATAAGCTTTTATGCTGCCCTTATTGACCATGATGATGATCAGGATGATTGCGCTCAGTGCATAGGCAACATAGCTGACAGAAGGATGTCCCGCAGCATTTTTAACGCCGATGCCAATGAACGCCCAAATGAAAACGAGCGGGTAAACCGGGTCTTCCATTTTCCGGAAAAAAGCAATGGACAGAATTGCCGCCACCAGCAGCATGATGAAGGTCCAGGACTCGTCGGTTATGCCGAAGCCATCCCAGCCAATGAATTTCAGGTAATAGCTGATATTGGCGATAGTTGCGACGCTGATCCAGCCGAGGTAGACAGAAAAGGCAACGATCTCCAAGAATGCCGGCTGCACGGTTTTGATGGTATGGTAAAGTGCAATCAGCGTAAGAAGCAAGGCAATCATCACGATCACCGTCATGAAGAAGAACTCATAATGCCATAAAAGAATCCAGGTGATATTGAGGGCAGAACTTAATACATATAACGGTGTAGCTTTCCGGTAAATCGGCAAATCACGCCTTGAGGAAGGGAACTGCATGAAACTCCAAATCAAAAGCAGAAAATAAATCAGACCCCAGATGCCAAACACATACCCCGCCGGCGTGAACAGCACCTCAAGCTTGTTGGAGATCTCCCCGGTCGTCTGCCCATTGATTGGCAAAATATTCGCCAGAGCATTCACCGTCACCACAAGGATGGTCGCAATCAAATTCACGATGAAACGTCCCATAATCCACCAGCCTTTCGAATAGCCTTTTCACTATGCTATTCCAATCATTTCATTAAATACCCTTTTGCCATGGGAGGATGGCGATAAACATTTGGATGCGCTCTGTGTTGGTTGAGTATGAACTGCTCTTGTAAGGAGTAATCTGGTTTAAGATTCCATAAAGTCAATCGAAGTCCAGCATTTATTCATGCTGATGCCATGTTCTCCCGCATATTCATCTCCCCATTTGCACATTTCGAACAGTGTTGTCTGCAGTTTTTTGCCGACAGCTGTCGTGGAATATTCAACCCGGTTGTCCTCGAAAGATTTACGCTCCACAAGGCCGTGGTACTCGAGTTCTCTGAGCTGCTGGGTAAGCATTTTCTGGGTGATACCTGGAAGTGACACTTTTAGTTCATTGAAGCGCTTTGTTCCTTCATTCAGGTTCCATAGGATGAGCACTTTCCATTTGCCGCCGATCAAGTCGATGACGAGATCAATCGCGCAGTCATAACGGTTGTATAATTCTTTCATTCTATTTCCTCCAAGGTTACTGTTTGGTGCCTTGCTGTAATTTTGCACAGTATATAATATAAACCAGGTCAGGAAAAACTATTTCTCGAAGGAGATGACATACATGAAAGCATTGCTTTTACAAAATAAAGGCCTTTGGAAGGAAATGAAGGTCGAAGAAATCAGCACACCACAGCCAGGAGCAGGTGAACTGTTAATTGAGGTCCATGCCGTCGGCCTTAATCCGGTCGATTATAAAACAGCTGCCAATGGCAATCCGAACTGGACTTACCCACATATTCTCGGGCTTGATGTAGCCGGCATCGTTGTAGAAACTGGGGAGGGGGTAAGCAGCTGGAAAAAAGGAGACCGCGTGGTATACCACGGCAACCTTACGAAAAAGGGGGGGTATGCGGAATTTACAATCGCGCAGGCCCATGCGGTTTCGCGGATTCCAGACGGAGTCAGCTTTGAAGATGCCGCAGCAATCCCGACTGCAGGTTATACGGCATATCAGGCCCTGTACAGAAAACTTCCATTTGATCAGATAGAAACTATTGTCATCCATGGAGGGGCAGGAGGAGTTGGCGGCTTTGGTGTCCAATTGGCCAAGCTTGCTGGAAAAACGGTCATTTCAACAGCTTCAAGCTCCAATCACGATTATGTAAAATCGTTAGGCGCCGATTACGTGATTGATTACAGGAATGAAGATGTGGCTGCACGAGTGATGGAAATCACCGGCGGTACTGGTGTTGACGCAGTAGTTGATGCTGTCAGCAGGCAGAGTGCCACTGAATCCCTGGACATGCTTGGCTATATGGGGCATATCGCCTATATTGCCGGACCGCCTGAATTCACAAAAATCCCAGGGTTCACTAAGGTTCCGTCCTATCATGAAATCGCTCTGGGAGCAGCTTACCAGGGCGGGCTAAAGGCTGAGAAAGACCTCGCCGTAATGGGCGATGCGATGCTGAAGCTGATGGCTGAAGGGAAGCTTTCATCCATGTTAAAAGAAACAATTAACCTGGAAGAGGTGCCAGCTGCGCTTGAACGCTTGTCTGAACGCCATGTAAAAGGGAAAATCGTTGCTAAAATAAAATAATGCAAATAGCCGCCCAAAGGTTTGGGCGGCTAAATTTTTGTTGATTATCTCGGCAAAGCAAAGGTTGCTTTTCTGCCTTTGAACGCTTCGTTGCCATCCGCGGCAATGAATGGGCCGAATTCCAGCAAGAACTTCTTATACAAATCAAATTCGTCTTTCCTGAATAGATAAACTAGTAACTTCTCACCCTGCTGGCCAGCGGCGATATCGGGCTGGCTGCTCGGCTCAGCCATTCCCTGGCTCATATAGCGTGCACGGTTATCATCGACGTTCAGGATCGTATGGACGTTCGTGATGCTGACTGGATCTTTGGACTGGTTATCGATCTTCATTTTTACGGTCAGTGCAGCAATGCCGTTTGTGCCAAAGTCAGTGAACATCTCTTTATTCGCTTCTGTTGGGATGATTTCCGTATACTGGACACCATCAAGCGTGACCTTCACATCGCCAATCTGCTGGGTTTCATTAATGCCGGCCTTCTCAAAAATCATCTTCTTGTCTGCCCAGTTATCGGAAGAAAGGCGGTCCTGGTAGAATTGCGGCTGTGAACTTACCTGCTTGGCCTGTTCATCGCTGAATATAAAATCGTAAGACTGGGAATTTTGCTGAAAACTATTTCCAAAGCTGTCATTATCAGCAACGCCGCCCTCGATAATATACTTAGGCTTGACTGTTTTCATTCTCTCAAACTCTTCATTTGTCAGGGTGAAAGTCACCAAGCCAGCTACTTTTTCCTTCGGCTCGAACACGGTAAAATCGTCCTGGTTCTTTTTGATTCTATTAATCTGCTTGTCTTCCGGAACATAGTTTTTCCAGTCAGACGAAATGAAATCAAAATCATTCGCCAGCTGCAGGCGATGGTAGTTTGAATACCACATCTGTTTGTCAGTGCCGTTTTCAAGCGTGACCTTCGCGGTAATCACATATCCGTCGATCTGGTCATCAAACAGGATTTTCGCGCTTTCATTCATGTCGGTCACCTTGGCGATTTCATAGCCATCGACAGTCACCTTGAATCCATTCATATCATGAGTATAATTCGCTTCATTGTTTGTGTAGACCACTTCGACATTGCCTTCTGTTTCCTCGGCAATCGCGGGGTTCAGTTCACCGCTGGCTGCAGCAGTTTCCGTCTTTTCATCTGTTTTTTCTTCTTTAGCAGCTTCTGTTTTTTCCGTTTTCGGCTTTGTTTCTGCTTCTGCCTTTGAGGCCTTCTCATCATTTCCGCACGCAGACAAGACTAGCGTGAAGGAAAGGATGAACACCGCAAGCAAGTTTTTATGCACCATTTTTCACAACCCTTTCTATTGTTGGGGATATTGTAAAAAAAGCCCAACTAAATGACTTTTTCATTATATAGAAAGGGACTCTGAAATATCTAATAATTTACATTTATTTTCCAAAAATAAGAAAAAGGTACTAGGTGATTTTACTCCAATAAAATAGCCAAATTCCAATATAGTAGTAGTTTGATAGCTGTTTTATCCTTCATGAGGGATAGCACATTGAAAATTGTAGAATTGACGGGAATCTAGTACTATTGATTCATGAATTAGACACGCTAGAAAAAAAGTAGAAGAGGATGACAGCGATGCTAACGAGTTCCCTGGTTGAAAGCACACAGGTTTTTGAGGAAGGTGCCGTACTGGCAGCAATGGAGAAGTCATTGGCGATGATTGAATTTGACCCAAATGGACAGGTGCTCTGGGTGAACGAGAATTTTGCCCGGACGATGGAATATCGAGTCGGGGAAATGGTCGGGCTGCAGCACCGCCAGTTCTGTACGGAGGAATTTGCCAGCAGCCGGGCATACCAGGAATTATGGCGTAATCTTCGCAAGGGCATGAGCTTCCAGGAAAAAATCCAGCGGGTCACAAAACGCGGCAAGCTCCTCTGGCTGGAGGCAACCTATACGCCGGTTTACGATGCAGCCGGGAAGCTGGCAGGCGTCGTGAAGGTTGCAACCGATATTACGGAGCGGGAAATGAACTCCGGAAGAGTAGCGGAGCAGCTGAAGCAGATGTCAGAAGAGCTGAGCGGCAGGGCTGAAACGGGAATACAGCGCAGCGAAGAGGCCGCCCTGGCAACCACAAGGCTTGTGGAAGAATCGACGGAAAGCCTGGAAATCCTCGAATCGCTGAAGTCGCAGGCCAAATCGATCGGCAGCATCGTCAAGACCATCCGGGAAATCGCCGCCCAAACGAATTTATTGGCGCTGAATGCCGCAATCGAAGCAGCCCGCGCCGGCGAGCACGGCCGAGGCTTCAACGTAGTCGCAGGCGAAGTCCGCAAGCTCGCCACCCGCGTCCAGGATTCCATCCAGGAAGTCAACGCCCACATCGAAGGCATCACCGGCGAAATCAACAAAATCAGTGAAGCCACCACCCGTTCCCAGGCAGGCATCACCAACAACCAGGCACTCAACAAACAAGCAGTCGCCGCCTTCAAAGAAATCGGCAGCGCCGCCCGCCAGCTCGACGAACAGGCGAAAGCATTTAAGGATATATTGTAAAACGCGGGGCACCACTTGATTTAGTGGTGTTTTTTCTTTTTTGGTAAAACGGGTAGATGAGGCATTATTTAAGATGAAGTACCCGTAACCGTAGATAAAACTTCCTTGACCGTAGATAAAACTCAGCTAACCGTAGATAAAACATCCCTGACCGTAGATAAATCTTACCTAACCGTAGATAAAGCGGCAATTACTTATGTTAACGCATTATTAACCTGAAGATGAATCGGGATATTGACCTCAACTGGTATTAAATTGCCCCTAACTGGAATTAAACCCTCTCCAACTGGAATTAAAAAACCCGCAACTGGTATTAAATTGCTCCCAACTGGTATTAAATCGAAAAAAGCCCTCATCAATATCCCAAACCAAGCTCCAATCAAGTAAATGATTGTACCAACAAGTCAATAAGCGCCCCACTGCAAGTGAAATACCAATCCCAACTAGCAAAAACCAAACCCATCCAGAAAAAAACAAACCAAAAAAGCAAACACACCTACTCAAGCAAAAATAACTGCATCATCCCATAAGTTTTCGGCACAACCCGGCAATTTTTCCCTGATAAAACCCGTCTCATTAACGAACGGTATATCATAATTTGTTGAATGCGCTATTTTGTGGTATATTTTAAGGACTTCAAACCTCATAATTTCTCCATTAAATTTCCTCACTATTCTTTATTTTTATAATGATTCCAGTGGGAATTGATCATATTGCAAAAAGAAACAGGAGTTGACTTATGGAACAAAAATTAAAAAAGGATCTTCGGATTTTCGCGCTGGGCGGACTGGGCGAGATCGGGAAGAACACGTATGTAATTGAATATAAAAATGAAATGGTCCTAGTGGATTGCGGAATCAAGTTCCCGGACAATGAGCTTTTGGGGATTGACTATGTGCTTGCGGATTACACGTATCTTAAGCAGAACCAGGACAAGCTTGTCGGAATTTTTGTCACACATGGCCACGAGGACCATATCGGCGGATTGCCATTCCTGCTTCAGGATGTGAAGGCACCGATTTATGGCGGCGACTTTGCCGTTGAACTGATTAAATCAAAGTTGGTGGAGCATAAAATCAAGGGCGTGACTTTCCACCAGATCAATAATGATACGGTTGTGGAATTCCAGAACATCAAGGTAAGATTCTTCCGCACTACACACAGTATCGCGGATTCATTTGGTGTCGTTGTCACGACTCCGGAGGGAAATATTGTCCACACCGGCGACTTCAAATTCGATTTGACGCCAGTCGGAGCTGGCACCGATTTTCAAAAAATCGCGGAAATCAGCAGCGAGGGTGTGCTTTGCCTGTTATCAGACAGCACGAACTCCGAGGTTCCAGGATTCTCTGTATCTGAAAAAAGAGTTGCTGAGGCAATTGAGGATATTTTCCAGACTGTTGACAGCCGGGTAATTTTTGCGACATTCGCATCAAATATCGACCGCATCCAGCAGGTGGTAAAGTCTTCATTAAAGCATAACCGCAAGATTGCCATTGTTGGCCGCAGTATGGAAAAATCAATGGAGATTGGCAGAAGGCTTGGGTATATCACGGCGCCAGACGAGGCATTCATTCACATCAATGAAATTGGGAAGGTGCCAAGCAATGAGCTGACGATAATTTGTACCGGAAGCCAGGGCGAGCCGATGGCAGCATTGGCAAGAATCGCGAATGGCACACATCGCCAGATTTCCGTCATTCCGGGAGACACAATCGTCTTCTCATCTTCACCAATTCCAGGCAATGCAATCAGCGTCAATCGCGTGATAGACAAGCTGCACCGCATCGGAGCTGAGGTCATTCACCACAAAATCAGTGAAGTCCACACTTCCGGCCATGGCAAGCAGGAAGAGCAGAAGCTGATGATCAAGCTGCTTAATCCGAAATATTTCATTCCGATCCATGGCGAGTTCCGCATGCTCGATCAGCATGTGAGATTGGCGGAGCAATGCGGTATACCGCGTGAAAACTGCTTTATTTTAGACAATGGAGACGTTCTCGAGCTGTCTGCGGATGGCGGCCAGCCTGGCGGAAAAGTGCCTGCCCAGCCGGTATACGTTGACGGCAGCGGAATCGGCGACATCGGCAATATCGTGCTGAAGGACAGAAGAGTCCTGTCACAGGATGGCCTTGTGATTGTCACGATGATGATCGACCGCGACAAGAATGCCCTTGTCAACAAGCCGACAGTCGTCACACGTGGCTTTGTCTATGTCAGGGAATCCGGCGATCTCATGAAAAACCTTGAAGAAATCATCAAGGATAAAATTACGACAGAATTGGCGGGCGGGACGAAGGATTGGTCCAGCCTCAAGAAAGCCATCATCGACGTCGTCAATCCGTTCCTGTATAGCCAGACGGGCAGAAGACCAATGATTTTACCAATTATCATGGAACTAAAATAAAACTTTGAACACACTAAACTTAACAGTTTGGTGTGTTTTTTTATTGTACACCAGGAAATTATAAAAATGATTTTGATGTGGATAACTATATAAGTTGTCTTAATCTAGCTCCAGCGCCTAGCCCCTCGAGACGCATGTCTAGTTTCGCCTCCTAGAAACTCCGAAACTTCAACTCCGCCCGCAGAAGCAAAAAGCGCTTCTTTGCCGGAGTCTCCAGTTTCTGCGTTTCTGGGCAGTCGGCTATACTTTTCGTGTTCGGTCCTGCCAATGAAGTCAAAAAGCGACTTCACTGTCAGGCCCTCCGACGGACACGATGTTCTAGTGCCGACGTTGCCACAGGACGTGGCGTTCTTAGTCGGCCAGCGCTTTTCGGGGCTAAACGAGGCGCTTGCGCTTTTTGCTTTTTTCCTCAAGGAAACTTTTTTGCCTTTCCAACACGAACATGCCTGCGGGTAAAAAGATTGCTATAGACCCACACGATTCCCGATTGTTAAAATGTTTAAGGCATTAGCAATGGAGGATTTTAAACATGGATGAACAGCGTTATAACAATTTGAAATTAGGCGAGCGCGGAGCCATAATAAGCATCGTCGCATATATCATTTTATCCGCATTGAAGCTATTTGTTGGCTACATAAGCAATTCAGAAGCCTTGATGGCAGACGGATTGAACAATACAACCGATATTCTGGCATCTGTTTCCGTGCTGATTGGCCTGCGGCTGTCGCAAAAGCCTGCAGATGAAGACCATCTCTATGGACACTGGAAATCGGAAATGGTCGCATCCATGGTCGCTTCTTTTATCATGATCCTGGTCGGTCTAGAGGTGCTGTATAGCGCGGTCACCTCAATCTTTGACGGAGTAACCGAAGCACCTGACCTGACTGCAGCATGGACAGGCCTGTTCTCTGCACTTGCCATGTATTTTGTTTATCGCTACAACCGCAAGCTTGCCCTGAAAATCAAGAGCCACTCCGTCATGGCAGCTGCCAAGGATAATCTCTCCGACTCATGGGTAAGTATCGGGACCGCTGTCGGGATCATCGGCTCACAATTCGGTTTGCCATGGCTTGACCCTGTAACGGCAGTCATCGTAGGCGGGTTAATTTTAAAAACAGGCTGGGACATCTTCCGCGAAGCTTCCCACCAGCTTACCGACGGCTTCGATATCGAGCTGATCAAGGAATATAATGAGAGCATTTGCAATGTTCCCGGTGTAAAAGGAATCAACGATCTGAAAGCACGCCGCTACGGCAACAATATCGTCGTCGACATCGTCATCACAGTCAATCCTACCCTGGATATCAGCACAGCACACGACATCTCCACAAAAGTCGAGCAAAAACTGATCGAAGAATATGAAATTTATGATGTCCATGTCCATGTTGAACCGGATTGAAACAGACTAGGAAAAATTATTAATTATTCATGAATGGTTAATGCTATACTTAGGTCTATTGAATCTTAAAGGGTAAGGTAACCATTCATGAAATTTTTAAAATCGCAAATGAAGCAGTTAGTCAAAGAAAATCCTGAGCTGCAGACGCGCTTAACTAGCTTGATAAAGGAACACGAGCTTGAAAAAAACTATGCTCTTAAGGCCTTATATCATTCTGAGGTCGCAGAAGGCGGAAAGTATCAGCTCGCATACCAGGCACTAGACCCGGTCAAAGAGTGAAGCATTTTTCTAAAAGAAGGCAACAACCCTCCACTGGGTGTTGCCTTTTTGCATGGGAAAAAACAGATGATTATTCTTATTGGCTGTTTTCGCAAAGATTGTTGCTTTCACCAATGTTGAATTGAGAGCCTGTTGCTCTTCGTTCCAGGCGCGCAGACTCCTTCGGGATGAAGCGGGACAGGTGAGACCCCGGAAGAAATGGTCCGAAAAGAAGGGACCATTTTTCCCCGCAGGAGCAAAGCGACGAGGAGGCTCACCGCACGCCCCAAGAAAAATTCGCTCTTGAAAAAGCCGGCAATTGGGCTTTTTTATAATTTTTCAGAGGAAAGCGAAGCGACTGGAACGGAAATCAACAGTTTGAAGCCTTCTTCAATAAACCATTTGGAAGGAGATTTCAAGAGCATATAGAATAGCAGCAAAGTATTAGAAAAGAGCCTTTTCATTAAAAATTGAATATATATTCTGAAAATTATCCTATAATAAAGAGGTAATCTATCAGAATTCGTCTCAAATGAGAGTAAGCTGAATTCATGAAAGAAGAACCTCATGATTTACATAAGTACAAGATGGCTGCAAGCAAAAAACATAGTTCATTAGGAGGTTGTCATGGGAAGATTAATTCATTTTGAAATTCATGTAAGTGATATGGAACGAGCAAAGAAGTTTTATGGAGAGGTTTTCGGCTGGACCTTTCAGGATTGGAGCGACTATGCCGGGATGCCGTACTTTGGGGCAGTGACTGGCGGCGAGAAAGAACCTGGGATCAATGGTGCTTTGATGCAGCGGAAAGGCAACCCGCCGGAAGCCAATGCAGCGATGAATGGATTTTCATGTACAATGGGAGTGGATAATTACGACCAGACGGAAGCCAAAATCCTTGAACATGGCGGCAAGGTCGCACTGCCAAAGCATGCCCTTCCTGGAATGGCGTGGCAGGGCTACTACCTCGATCCGGAAGGCAATGTATTCGGAGTTCATCAACCAGATGAAAATGCTAAATAGAAACGCTGACAGGTGAATATACCATGAAAACACAAGAAACGGGAGACATGCTTGAACGTGTACGCAAGATCTGTCTTGCTCTGCCTGAAGCTGTAGAAATCATTGACGGATTCGGTCACCATACATTTAAAATCAATGGGAAATCGTTCGTGATTTCAGGTGAAAGTGATAAGGGCTTCAGATTGTCGTTTAAGTCAGACCGGGAAACTCAAGTGTTATTGCTGCAAAAAGAGTATTTCTTCAAAACACCATATATCGGGCAGCACGGCTGGGTTTCGATTGAAAATCCCGAGTCAGAGAACTGGGATGAGTTGAGCGATCTCATTCAAGAAGCCTATTTGCGTGCAGCACCGAAGCGGTTGGTCAAAAATTGGATTGAGATGAATAAGTAATAAGTAATAAGTAATAAGTAATGAAGAAAGGCGGGAAATCTGCCTTTCTTTTTTCAGCTTCCTTTCCAGCTGTATCCAGATACTTTTATCATGTAAACTAGTATAGTTATGGAATGGATAAAGGAAGGAATGGAACAATTTGAATTACAAACACCTAGAGCCGCGCTCTTTTTTATATAATTACGCTTTGCCAGATGAAGAAAGAGAGTTATGCGCCCTGGAAATGCGCTCATTTTTCGGCGTGGATACGGATTCCAGCATTCTTGAAAGTACGATAAAAATAGACCCGAGCAGAAGCCCGTTCTTGAGAGGACGCATGGATGTCTGGTTTGAAGGCGACAAATTAGAGGACCTAATTGAGCAGGTAAAACAGTTGGAGCTGAATGGCTCTACTTTTAAAGTGATGTATGTAAAAGTCTCCGGACCAGATAAAGTGAATTTTAAAGACAGGCGCCGGATCGAACGCGAGGTTGGCCTGCACATTCCCGGGGAACCCGAACTGAATAATCCTGAGCTTGTGTTTGCTTTAATGAATGCAGGGGGCCGCTGGGTATTCGGTGAATATCACAGCAGTGAAGCGGTTTGGCTGCATCACCAGCAGAAGCCGCACAGTTACTCGACTTCCTTAAGTACGCGAGTGGCGAGAGCTGTCGCTAATATAGCTGTTCCTGATCCAGCCGGAGTGAAAGCGATCGATCCATGCTGTGGTATAGGCACAGTTGTCGTCGAGGCACTCTCAATGGGAATAGACATGGTTGCCAGTGACATCAATCCGCTTATCTTGCCGGGCACCCGGGAAAACATCGCGCATTTTGGCTATTTGACGGAAGTGAAATTCAGGGACATCCGTGAAGTGACAGGCCATTTTGATGTCGCGATTATCGATATGCCTTACAATCTGTGCTCCGTTATTACGCCAGAAGAGCAGCTTGAGATGCTGCAAAGCACACGGGAATTTGCCGATAAAGTCGTGATTGTTACAATTGAACCAATCGACTCGATCATCGAAGAAGCAGGTTTCAAGATAGCCGATCGTTGTGTTGTAAGGAAGGGCACCTTCGAACGCGAGGTTATTGTGTGTGAAAAATAGATAAATAAAAAGGACGATTATGGCTGGCATAATCGTCCTTTACTATGATTTCTATAAAACAATCTCTATTTAATAGCCTTGCTAACCCTGATTTTCTTTCCCTTAATTGTTGCGTCCTCCATCGCCTGGATGACCAACGAGCCTTTTCCGTTCAGGATATCGACATATGTCATCGTATCGTGGATCGTGATAATCCCGATATCATCCGCGGTTACTCCCGGGATTTTCGCGATTGTTCCCACGAAGTCTACAGCACGAAGCTTTTTCTTTTTCCCGCCGCTAAAATGAAGCTTTGTGATTCCCTGGTTGATGCGGGCCGTTTTGTTATTTTTGACGACACGGCGGCCGCCGATTTTCTCTTCGAAGGCAGCCTGGTTACTCGCAACCTCCTGCTTGCTTGGAACTTCTGCCACAGGAATTTCAAAGCCAATGTACCGTTCGATCGCTTTGATGAATTTTCCTTCATAAGGTGTAGCGAAGGTAACCGCTTTGCCTTTGTTTCCCGCGCGCCCCGTACGTCCTGTGCGGTGGACATAGCTTTCTTTTTCCATCGGAACATCATAGTTGATGACAATCGATACATTGTCGACGTCAATTCCTCTTGCGGCAACATCGGTGGCCACGAGATAACGGAAATTGCCCATTTTGAAGCCGTTCATAACCGCAAATCGATCTTCCTGCTCCAAACCGCCATGAAGCCTTTCGCATGAATAATTGGCAGCGTCAAGCTGAGCGTAGACGGTATCGACATTCTCCTTCGTCCTGCAAAAAATAATGCAGCTGTCTGGGTTTTCAACAACCGTAATGTCCTTAAGCAGCGCTATTTTCTCTTCTTCCTTCACTTCAATCAATGAGTGTTCAATCGTACTCGTGGTCACACCCGTAGAAGCAATTTCGATTTGAACAGGTTCCTTCATATATTGGTGGCAAAGATTTTCAACATCCTTAGGCAGGGTAGCAGAAAAAACCATCGTCACTCTGTCCTCTGGAAGTTGTTCGATGATCCACTCAACTGCTTCAATAAACCCCATGTTCAGCATTTCATCCGCTTCATCGATGATTAGATATTTAATTTTATCTAAAAGGAGCGTTTCTCTTTCGATATGATCAATCACACGGCCGGGGGTGCCGACAACGACATGTGTTTTTTGCTTCAGCTCTTCTTTCTGCTTGGAAAACGGCTCTTTTCCATAAACAGCCGCCGCTTTGATCCTTTTAAATCTGCCGATATTCGTGATGTCTTCCCGGACTTGGACCGCCAGCTCCCTGGTTGGGGTAAGAATCAGGGCCTGAGGCAGCTTCTCCTCCCATTCAACCATATCGCAAACAGGTATTCCGAATGAAGCTGTCTTTCCGCTTCCAGTCTGTGATTTCACGACAAGGTCCTGATTTTGCAATGCCAATGGAATGACTTCTGTTTGGACCTCAGTAGGATTTTCATATTTAAGCACACTAAGTGCCCGTTTGATTTCATCGCTTAAATTGTAATCCTCAAAGCTTTTTTCGCTCATGTATTAACCTCTTTTATAGTGTATTATCCGACTTATATATAGGATTCTCGCAACGAATCATCATATGCATAAACTGAATAGTATTCATTATACTTGAAATGCCCGCCCAAGCGAATGTAAAAAGAAGGGGATTCCAGAGAATGAACTGGGTTCTTTTTATTTAGAAATGTCCATTTTAAAGAATGTTTCACAATTTCACAATAAATCCGCCAATACCTCATGGGGTTCGTAGAGTATAATGAAAATAAAGATAGAAAGCGATTACATTTAAGGGAGGGTGTTAGGTAATGAACTATCAGGAAGTGAAATCTCAGTTAGAAGCATTGCAAATGACGCTCATGACAAAAATGCAGAACCCTGATTTGACCCTGGACGAAAAAGAGGCGATCCTCCGGTCAATCGCCAACTACGAGTATATTATCGAACTGACCTGCATGAACCATTTTGAACGCGGGAAAGTGATTCATTAGTATAAGTAAGGTGCCGGGCAGCCGGCATTTTTTTTGTGACCTTTTTCCAGAACCATCGTCTATATAAAAAAGGGGGCAATATAATGCACACCATAAATGCGGGAAGGCTTTTCATGACAATGATCCTGGCCGTTTTGACGATGGCAGCCTGCAGTGAAAAGGAAGCGATTCAACCGGACAGTAAAGCTGAAAAAATAGAAATCGTGAAGCTCGAGGGAAAAACGGTGATTCAGGCAGAGGTGGCCATGGTGGGAGAAAGCCTGCTGGATGTGAAACTACCGCACAAATCTTATAAGCAAGAAGAATCTGAGGCTCTCAAAACTTTTGTCAAAGCTATTGAAAAGGCTGAGGAAATGCCAGGAGTGGTTGATGTAGCGGTGCCTGATTATCTTCTGACACTTACGTTCGATGATAGAACAAAAGCAAAATACTCTTTGTGGTTAGGAATGGACGGAGGCTCCATCATGGATGAGAAGAACACGCATACTATCTCCAGTTTGCCTTCCTACTTAATAGATGACTTAAACAAATATGTAAAATAAAATCGGCAGACTTTCCATCTGCCGACTTTTTTATGCTATAAAACCCCGCTCAACGGCTTCATGCTAAAGTGATCCAGGGCATAATTTACCTCGCGGAGGCTGTATATTTTCTTTTCAATAAAAAATTGAATAATGAGATCAGTCGTATCACTGTCCGATAAGGAGTAGCCGGCAGCGCTTAATAGCCTGTCGGTTTCATTTTTATCCAGCTCAAGTGCAAGTGCCAGCGCCAGGACCGTATTCTTGCCTGGCCTATACTCTGGGTTGGAACGGATTTTTGAAAAATGGCGGCGGTCAATGCCAGCCTTCTTATAAATCTCTGCATCCGTGGCTTCCTTTTTATCAATAAAGCCAAAAAGAACCTCCTGGAGTGTAGGCTGCCGTTTGTCATTGATGAACATCTCAATATCCATCGGCGATACGCTTTCCATGACAGAATCCATATCAATGGATTTTTCCGATGGACTATATAGGATTATCTCCTTTTCAATAATGAAAGCCAGATTAGCTTCTAGATATTCCTGCAATTCTTCAAGAATCTTTTGATCTAGCATATGGTCACTCCCCGAAAATGTCGCTTAACAGGCGACCAATTTATGGATGAATCTAGCTATGATTATATCAGATTAAACATAGGAGGTTGTTGAAGATGAACAACAATTTAACAGAAATCATTTTCCTGCTCGACCGGAGCGGTTCAATGGCAGGACTGGAAAGCGATACAGTAGGAGGCTTCAATGCTTTTGTAAAAAGGCAGTGCGAACTTGAAGGCGACACAATCCTGACAACGGTGCTGTTTGATGATGAATATGAAGTATTGTGGAGTGGTATCGATGCACGGGAAGTCCTGCTTACAGAGGATGAATATTTTGTGCGGGGAACAACAGCACTGCTCGATGCCATTGGAAAGACCATTCTTGACGTCGGCTACAGACTGTCAAAAACACCTGAAGACCATCGGCCAGGCAACGTCATTTTCGTCATCACGACCGATGGCATGGAAAACGCCAGCCGTGAATTCACCTATAACAAAGTAAAAGAGCTGATCAGCCACCAGCAGGAAAAATACAGCTGGGAATTCATCTTCATGGGCGCAAATATAGACACAGCAAAAGAAGCAGACAGCCTCGGAATCCACCTCGAAAACTCATTCAGCTTCCAGGCAACACACAAAGGCGTCGAAAACATGTACGAAATGATCTCCGAATCCGTAATGGAAAAGCGAAGGGAAAATTGAAGCACGGGGACGTACCCAGTGCTTCCAAAATGACAAATCAGGAGGAAAAAAATCATGACAGATAATAAATTGACAGCTTGCAAGACTTGTAGGAAAGAAATCGCAAAAGGAGTGAAGAAGTGTCCTCACTGCGGAAAGGATCAGCGCAGCTTCTTTGGCAGGCATAAGATTTTAAGTTTAGCAGGAGCATTGATTTTGCTTGGTATCATCGGTTCAGCACTTGGCGGAGGCAGTGAGGAGGCAGCCACTGGAGGGACCTCATCTGCACCAGCAGCTGCGCCTGCCAAGGAAGAGAAAATTTTCAAAATAGGCGAACCCGTCCAGGCAGACAATGTTGAAATCACTGTCACCAAGTTTGAGGAGAAAGAGCAGGTCGGAAACGAATATATCAACAAAAAGGTTTCCGAAGGAGGAACCTTTGTGGCGATCCAGTACAAAATCAAGAACATATCCAAGAAGCCAGTCGGCATGTTTGATTATCCCTCTGTCAGCCTTGTCGATGAAGAAGGCACCGAGTACGAATCAGATATCGATGCCTCCACAAATTACGCAATCGAAACAAATGTCGACAATGCCAAAATCGCCAGCGACTTAAATCCAGGAATCACCGTTACCGATACAAAAGTATACGAAGTCTCCAAAGACAGCTTCGCAGCCGGAAAATGGTACATCAAAATTGGAGACCAAAAAGTAAAGCTGAAATAAGCACGGGGACGTACCTTTTGCTTCCGTCGCTAGATTGAAAAAAGGTGCGTCCTAACTTTTGAAAAGGACCTGGTATTTACCCGCTGTATCCGACCTCGCCAAAAGGATACCCACTCTTTTTTTCAATCTGACATGTTCCTGACATGCAGCGAGCTTTGATATTCTCAGCGTATTGGGCAGGAAATCACCGATTCTGCCGCCAATTTCAGCTTGTTTACTATTTTTGAAAATTATTTTGCTCTGACATTCTGCTGACATATTCCCCGGTTAAATTAGTGATATAAGGTTCACCACGAAATGGAACCTAAAAAAATGAAAAAACCTAGGAGGATGTCAGTTATGAAGAAAAAAGTAATCGGTCTTACAATCGCAGGAGCATTATTGGTCGGAGGTTATGCAACAACATCATTTGCGAATGATGACAGTACCACAGGCTCAATCGCAAGCAAGGTAAGCTCAAAGCTGGGTTTCATGGGGAAAGGCTTTGGCCATAAAGGATTCTTTGGCGGCAATTCCGAAGAGCTGATCGCGAAAGCTAAAGAGTTGGGCATCAGCACAACGGATAAAGATGCAGAAACCTTAATGAGTGAAATTCGCGAAGCCACGATAAAAAAGGAAGCAAAAGATCTGGGAATCACAACAAGCAATAAGGATATCGACACGATCGCCGGAGAAGTTCAATTGGCCAAGCTAAAAGAGCAAGCGAAGGAGATGGGAATTTCCACAGATGGAAAGGACGCAGCTGCACTTCATGAGGCAATCCGCCTGGCAAATCTGCAAACACAGGCTAAAGAGCTTGGGGTGTCAACAGCTGACAAAGATGAACAAACTTTAATGGAGGATATTCGTACGGCTTCCCTTAACCAGAAAGCAAAGGAACTTGGTGTTTCCACCGAAGGCAAGGACCTGCAGACACTTCAGCAGGAAGTTTATACCGCTGCAGTCAATAAGGAAGCAAAAGAACTTGGCATTACTGTAGATGGTAAAGATATCAGGGAAGTCGCTCAGGAAGTCATGACAGCTAAAGTGAAAGCTGAAGCTAAAGAACTGAAGATCACGATCGACGGAAAAACAATCAGAGAGATCGCAGCAGAAGTACAGGAGAAAAAAGTTGTGAACCTGGCAAAAGAGCTTGGGATTTCTACCACTAATAAAGATACTCGTCAGCTGATGGAGGAAATTCAGGCTAAGGATGCGGACAAGCTGGCAGAATTAACCGAGGACACTTTCGGCATGTTCGGTAAAGGTTTCGGCCATGGAGGAGGTTCTAAAGGCAAGGGCGGTATGGGCCATGAACGAGGATTTGGAGGGAAAGGCGGATTCGGCCCTGATGGGGGAAGGGGAGAGAACGGCCTTAGCGGAGAAGGATTCGGCTTATAAAAAGATCCACCAGTCAAGAAAGCCCCGGTTTCAAAACCCGGGGTATTTCTTGTATAGTTAGGGTTAGTGGTACTAGGAGGGACAGCAATGAAGACCATATTAATTATTGAGGATGAACAAACCATTTCACGAGTATTGGCTGTTTACCTAAAGCATGAAGGCTATGAAGTCATCCAGGCGTTCGACGGCCCAGGAGGTTTGGAAGCATTCGAGACGCATGAACCTGATCTTGTTTTGCTGGATGTGATGCTTCCGGGAATGGAGGGCTGGGAAGTGCTCAAGGAGATACGAAAAATCAGTTCCTGTCCCGTCATCATGCTGACTGCACTTGGAGATATCGATTACCGCCTTAAGGGATTGAATCAGGGGGCCGATGATTATATCACCAAACCGTTTGTCGGGGAGGAAGTGGTTGCCAGAGTCAATGCTGTCCTGCGCCGATCTCCCAAAGTCCTGGATACTGCTAATACGAAACAGTTTGGAAGCCTGAAGATTAATCTGGACTCGCATGAAGTCTCGCTTGGCGGCGAAACCGTTGTCCTGACACCCAAAGATACGAGTCTGCTGATTTTTTTGGCAGAAAGGCCGAATAGGACCTTCACAAGAGATAATTTAATAGAAAATATATGGGGAATGGATTATTTCGGAAGTGACAGGGCGGTGGATTTATCCATTAAACGGATCAGGCATGCGTTGTCTGACTGGCCAGAATCAGAAGGAGAAATTCGGACTCTAAGAGGATTGGGGTATCAGTTCCGTGTTCATGAAAAATAAAAAGCCAATATCAATGCTGCGTTACTGGACCACGAGGTATCTGATCACTCTTATTGCCGGCCTTGCCATTCTTGCCGCAGGCTCAATGTGGTGGATCAAACAAACAACGCTTGAAAACCGCCTGAATTTAATGGAATACCTGACTCTCGAAACAGCAGACCGCATTGCTCAAACAAGCGCTGCTGGAGACTTTGCTTATTTTGATAAAAGGCTTGAGAAACGTGCCCGAATCTTGCAGATGGAAAAACAGCCAGAATTATATATAACCGATATGGATGGGACTGTCATAAATGCAGGTCCGCCTCACAATGGTCTAGGCATAGGTCCGAACCGCTCTGCTGTCCAGGCAGGCCAGGTGCCGGCTGAGGTGCTCGAAAGTGAAGCTACATTCCAGGACTTTGTGAATAACGGCAGAGAGCTTTACGCTGTAAAAACTCCTCTAATCGTCAATGACAAGCAAACCGGCTGGGTTGTGGCCATCCAGGAGGCAGATGAACTGACCAATGTCGACCAGGAATACCGGCTGCTGATTATCCTGCTGTTGGGGCTGGGATTGCTGGGCTGGATTGTCATTTATCTGCTCTCAAAAAAAATAATTCAGCCGATACAGGATGTCGCCCATGCTGCTGCAAGGGTGAGTGAAGGTGATTATGAAATCGTCCTTGATACTGAGCCAAAAGAACGGGAGCTGCATGAATTGGTCAGCTCTTTCAAGGAAATGACCAATCGCCTCATCCAGCTTGAACAAATGCGCGCAGAGCTGTTAGCAGGAGTGACCCATGATTTAAAGACACCTGTTACTTCAATCAGCGGACTTGTCCAGGCTGTAAGAGATGGTATCGTGACTGGTGAGGAGCGCCAGGAGTTTTTGGATATTACGTTAAAAGAAATCCAAAGGCTGCAGACGATGATTGCTGACCTGCTTGATTTCAATTCGCTTGCTGCAGGTGCCTTCTCAATCCGTGCAGAGAATGTCAATATGAATAACCTGGTGAACGAAATTGGGAGACAATGGAAGGTCATTCAAAATGACCCTGTCACCCTCCATATCGTCACCCCGGACCATCCTGTGGAAAAAGAGACCGATCCGCTCCGGCTCCAGCAAATCCTGATCAATTTATTGAATAATTCATATCAAGCTATAGATAAAGAAGGCTCCATTTCTCTTATTCTTTCAGATGAAGGTATCGATGTCCAGGACACTGGAACCGGAATTCCGGATGCTGAACAAGCATTGGTTTTCGAACGGTTCTACCGCGGAGAAAAGAAAAAGCTAAAAGTGAGGGGTCTCGGTCTCGGGTTGCCTTTCAGCAAAATGCTTGCAAGGGCTTTAGGTGCAGATTTAATCCTGAAAAAGAGCACTCCCCAGGGAAGTACTTTTTCCATTGTATGGGACAAGAATAAATAGGAGATTTCTGGATCACGATGAAAAAGGCTGCATACTCGATATGCAGCCCGCCTCTTAAATATTATCCAGTAAATCTTTTACCGCCTCATCCAATTTTCCAAGCCCGCCGGACTCAAGCCATTCATCCAGAACGACAGCGGACTTTGCGCTGCTTCCATTCAGATAGCTGTATATAATCTGCGCTTCATCAAGTTCCTCTTTGCCGATTGCAATGGCTTCCTGAGGGCTTAGTTGTCCAAAAGAATCAAGGATGTGAGACCTTATTGAATTGACAAGCTCTTTTGTATTTCCAGATTCATAAGTCGCGCTGGAAATCACTTTATGCCCTTTAAGTAAAAAAAGCTTCAAAGTACTTTCATTTAGGTGTTCAATGACTGCCAGGTTTTTATTCTCCTCAGTAAACTGGATGAGATTTTCCTTATATAGAAGGATCGAGAAGGACTTAAGGTAATTCCGATACCTACCTGCGGCTTCAAAATTAAACTCTTCAGATGCCTGCAGCATTCTTTGCTCTAATTCTTCAAGAATGCTTAAGTCTTTTCCGGAAAGCAAAGCAATGATTCTATCAAAAATACCATTATACTCCCCAACAGCGGCACCGCCTAAGCATAAGCCATTGCATTTCCCGAGGGTGTAATTCAGGCAGGGAGATCCCTTCAGCGGATGAAGGCAATTTATATGAAAATACTCTTTTATATTCCCGATTGCTCTTTTTACATAAAGCGGGCTGGTGTAGGGCCCGAAATATAGCGTTCCTTCCCCTGAGTCTTTTTCAGATGTAACGAAGACTTTCCGGTATAAGCCGTCCATTTCGATTGCCAGATAGGAATAGCCCAGGTGGCTTTTCATCCTCTTGTTAAACAGAGGCTTCATTTCTTTGATCAGCTTGCATTCAAGCATGAACGCCTCGAATTCTGTATCAGTCAGGATATAGTCAAATTCATCAATATTTGCGACCATCTTTTTGATCTTTTGCGGATGGGAGGCTGTGTTTTGGAAGTAGGTCTGAACTCTCTTTTTGAGGCTTTTTGCCTTGCCAACATAAATGACATTGCCATGAAGATCCTTCATTATATAAACTCCCGGTGTTAACGGAAGCTGCCTAACCTTTTCTTTTAGATTCATCTTTTTCATTCCCTCTCCTATAAAAAAGTAGAATGACTCTTATTTAGTATAGCAATTTCAATGATATAAGGAATTTTTAAGCCCTTATATTCGCTCTTATTTAAGGACTATAAGGGATATCGCCTGATTAGTCGAAGCAAAAAGACATAATCCTCAATATGTTAACGCTTTTCTTCACTATCTCGCCCGTTTCCTCATGAATGCCTGCAATACCCTTGAATCTATTTTTGGGCATGTTACCATTAAAACCGTTGATAAAATGCGAACGGTCTAAGAACAAATTATGTTTCGAGGTGAATGCTTTTGCTGAAGAATAAAAAAGTCGCTTTCCTGGGTGCAGGGTCAATGGCTGAATCAATGATTGCCGGAGTGGTGAAATCGGGAAAAATCCGTCCGGAACACGTTTTTGTGACAAATAAAAGCAATGGTGCGAGGCTGCAGCGGCTCGAGGACAGGTACGGAGTCAATGGGCTTCCGCAAAATGAAATGCCATTTGAAGAGATTGATATTTTCATATTGGCAATGAAGCCGAACGGTGCAGGTGAAGCCATGGAAGCTTTGAAGGATAAACTCAGTCCGGATCAGTTAGTTGTTTCTGTACTTGCTGGCATCTCAACAGGCTTCATGGAAGAGAATCTCAACCCCGGCCAGCAGGTGGTACGGGTGATGCCTAACACCTCCAGCATGATCCAGGAGTCTGCCACTGCGATGTCGTCCGGGAAAAATACAACGGAAACCAATATAGATGATGTAAAAGAATTGCTCAGCTGCATGGGGAAAGTGTTCCTGATCGAAGAAGACCAAATGGATATCTTCACAGGCCTTGCCGGCAGCGGCCCTGCATATTTCTATTATTTGATGGAGCATATGGAGCATGTTGGAACGGAAAACGGGATGGATGAAAAAATGGTCCGTGAAATCATCGCCCAAACAATTTTCGGCGCGGCAAAAATGATCATGGAAAAAGAAGAAAAACCAGCTGTCCTGAGGAAAAACGTGACCTCGCCAAATGGAACGACAGCATCGGGCCTGAATGCACTGCGTAAATATAACGGCGGCCAGGCAATCGCCCAGGCAGTCAATCATGCAGCCAAACGGTCAAAAGAAATGAATAGAGAGCTAGAAGGTATTTTAGTATCTTCATAAAATGAATCCTCCTGTTTCCGGGAGGATTTTTATTTTTTCCAAAAGCTTAACAGCAACTAAGTCTCTGTCTTTATCCTAAGAGACTCGCCAATCGGAAAGTTTTATTTTTACCAGAATTATTGAAAAAGTTGAATCATTTGGCATATAATCACTTGAAGAACTTAAAGGAGATATTTGAAGATGATTCGAAGATTTTTTACATATTACCGGCCTCATCGGAGGTTATTTGTCATTGATTTTACCAGTGCCGTCATTGTCGCGCTGCTGGAGCTGGCGTTTCCGCTGGCCGTCCAGTGGTTCATTGACACCCTGCTGCCAGGGAACAACTGGAATATGATTGTCGGCGTGAGCGTCGGGCTTTTGCTGCTTTATGTTATGAGCACATTCCTCCAGTTCATCGTCAACTACTGGGGCCATAAGCTCGGAATCAATATTGAAACGGATATGCGACAGCAGCTTTTCCAGCATGTCCAGAAGCAATCGTTCCGCTTTTTCGATAATACGAAAACGGGACATATCATGAGCCGGATCACCAACGATCTGTTTGATTTGGGTGAGCTTGCCCATCATGGTCCGGAGGATTTATTCATTGCGATCATGACCTTCGTCGGCGCCTTCTGGATCATGCTGACGATCAACGTCAAGCTCGCGCTGATTACGATGCTGATTGTGCCTTTCCTGATCTGGCTGATTACGTATACGAACCTGAAGATGAATGCAGCGTGGAAGAATATGTACAGTGAGATCGCCGATGTCAATGCGAGGGTTGAAGACAGCGTATCCGGGATCCGGGTCGTGCAGTCTTTTACAAATGAAGCTTACGAGATTGAGAGATTCACAAAGAACAACCGCAAGTTCCGCGGTGCAAAATTGTCTGCCTACAAGGTGATGTCCTTCAGTGCCTCCAGTATCTATATGCTGACAAGGCTGATGGTCCTCGTCGTCCTCGTCTATGGTGCATGGCTCAGCTTCCGCGGCACCCTCAGCTATGGTGAGCTGGTCGGCTTTGTCCTGTATGTGAACGTCCTGTTCAAACCGATTGATAAAATCAGTGCGATTCTCGAACTGTATCCAAAAGGGATGGCAGGCTTCAAGAGATTCACGGAATTGATCGACCAGAATCCGGATGTCGTCGACAGAGAGGATGCGGTTGATGTTGCCCATCTCAAAGGTAATATCGAATTCCGGGACGTAACCTTCAGCTATGATGATAACAAGCCGGTGCTAGAAGGCATCGATTTAAACATCAGGCATGGAGAGACGGTTGCATTCGTCGGCCCTTCAGGTGCCGGAAAAACGACGATTTGCTCGCTGATTCCGAGATTTTATGATGTGCAAAGCGGCGGTATCTTTATTGATGGCATCGATATCCGCGATATGACGAAAAAATCGCTTCGCTCTCAGATCGGCATCGTCCAGCAGGATGTGTTCCTGTTCACAGGGACGCTACGTGAAAATATTGCATATGGCTCTCTTGGTGCCACTCATGAGGAAATTGTCCGGGCGGCAAAACAGGCACATCTGGAAGATTTCATTGCTTCCTTGCCGGATGGCTATGAAACGCAAATCGGCGAGCGGGGTCTTAAGCTTTCGGGTGGCCAGAAGCAGCGAATCGCGATTGCCCGCATGTTCCTGAAGAACCCGCCAATCCTGATTCTAGATGAAGCCACTTCGGCACTTGATACCGAGACGGAAAGGATTATCCAAAAGGCGCTGGCCGACTTATCGAAAAACCGCACAACCCTTGTCATCGCCCACAGGCTGGCAACGATCCGGAGTGCAGACCGGATCGTCGTTGTCACTGAAAATGGGATTGCCGAGGAAGGAAGTCACGATGAACTGATCGAACGAGGCGGCATTTTTGCGAACCTGCACAAGGTCCAGTTTGAGACTTCTATTTAAAATGTTGGTTTATTTTTCCTGATAGTTTGCTATGATAGAAATATAGTCCAAAATAATCATGCCGGGGTGATGTCCCATGACTGGAACGATAACAATCATAATGGTGTTTTCAATTCCGCTGACTGCCATTGTGACCAGCCATTTTCGAAAATCAGCCAAGATTAAACACAACATGATTAAAGACCAAATTGAACTGGAGCGACTCAAGCATGAAAACTTTCTGCTTGAAACAGAAAAAATGAAGGTTGAACTGACCCAGATGCAGCTGGAAAGCCCTCTGGAGAATACAAAAGTGCTATAGGATCGGCCCCCTCGTGGAATGCGAGGGGGTTTTTATTTTTTTAGTAAAAACAATTTACAGAATTAGGATGACGGCATGATTATCTCCCTTTTTCGGGCAATTAAGCAGATAAATTGGGCAATTATCATCAATGACTAGGAGAATATCGTACTTCTATAGGCAATTATCCTTGATATTCAGGAGATTGCATTGAGTTCCCAAATTCAGGCTCATTTTTGTTTTTAACTCTTGTTTCTCTTCGTTCCAGGCGCGCAGACTCCTTCGGGATGAAGCGGGCAGGTGAGACCCCGCAGGAGCAAAGCGACGAGGAGGCTCAGCGCACGCCCCGAGGAAAGCGAAGCGCCTGGAACGAAAATCAACAGCCGTGTTAAACAGAGCCTAATTTTTAAATAAATTGGTTAAATATCCCTTGAATATTTGCATAGTATGTTATATAGTACATTACAACAGTAATGTACTATTGAACCTGTTAGAGGAGGTGCGGGATTGATCCTAAATTCAGAGAGCATGAAGCCGATTTACGTCCAGATTGCTGAATGGCTGGAGACGGAGATTCTCAGTGAGAGCATCCAGGCGGATGAGAAGGTGTATTCACAATACCAGCTTGCTGAAATGCTCAATATCAATCCGGCTACAGCGGCAAAAGGGCTGAATATTTTAGCGGACGAAAACATTCTTTATAAAAAGCGCGGTCTTGGCATGTTCGTATCTTCAGAGGCGAAGAAAATCATTGCGGCGAAACGGAGGAATCAGACATTGAAGTCATTGGTGGCGGAATTGGTGAGGGAAGCTGAGCACCTCCAGGTGACGGAAGAGGAATTGATTGCCATGATCCAGGAGGCCAAAAGGGAAATGAAGGGGGATTCTTAATGAGCGTCATTGAGTTTGAGTCGGTGACAAAGTCATATGGAAGTAAAAAAGCTTTGGATAACCTCAGCTTTTCGCTCGGGGAAAATAAGATTACCGGACTGATCGGCAGGAATGGTGCGGGCAAGACGACGATGCTGAAAATCGCTGCTGGTTTTATGAAAGAAACATCAGGTGACATAAGGGTGTTTGGGGAAAATCCATTCAATAATTTAATGGTGTCAGCGAATATGATCATGATTGATAATGATATGAACTTGCCAGCGGCTCTAAACCTGGAGGAACTCCTTGAGACCGCGGCCAGCTTTTACCCGAACTGGGATATGAAGTTAGCCAGGAACCTGTTCGATTATTTTTCACTGCCTCAGGGGCAGGCACATTCAGGTCTGTCAAAAGGGATGAAGAATACGTTCAACGCGATTTTAGGATTGGCAGCACGCTGTCCGCTGACGATTTTCGATGAACCGACAAACGGCATGGATGCTGGTGTCCGGAAGGATTTTTACCGGGCGCTGCTGAAGGATTATATCGCTTATCCGCGGACAATCATCATTTCGAGCCACCATTTGAGTGAGGTCGAGGACATTCTCGAGGACATTTTGCTGCTCAAGGACGGTAAGAATTTCTTGCATATGCCGATTGAAGAGCTGCGCGAGTATGCGGTGGCTGTCACTGGAAAGGATGACGTCATGAACAATTGGCTGAGTGGCCAGGAAGTCATTCACCAGAATGAGGCGGGATTCAACCGGATTTATGCGGTTGTGCGCAATGACCTATCCGAAGATCAAATTACTGCAGCGGTAAAAAGCGGCCTGGAGTTTTCGGGGATTTCAAACGAGGATCTCTGTCTTTACTTGACCAGCCAGGAGAAAGGTGGGATTGATGATGTCTTTAACAAAGGTTAGTCTGTGGGATGTGGTGAAAAAGCAGTTCCGCTTCAAGCTGAAGTCTTATCGCGGGATGTTTACCTCGCTGATGATCTTGCAGGTAATGGCCTTCCTGTTCTCTCTTGGTGCAGAAAGCGGCGGGGGCGGCGGCTCTGATACATTCAGCTACGATATGAAATTCTATTCGGGGAATATCATTATTGCCTTCATGATGATCTGGGCATTCATTTCAGCGATTGTCATCACGACTCAGGCCTATCGGTTTGATGATTATACATTTGTGGCCAACAGACTGAGCAGCCATTTGGCTAATATCCTGTTCCTCGGTTTGGCAAGCGTGATTGGCGGAGTCACATTTATGCTTGCGAGCCAATCGCTGAAACTGGCAATCTTTTTCCTGAAAGATCGGGAATTCATCGCAAGCCAGCCTTTGACCTTCCTGCAGATGTCAGAGGGTCTTGCTGCCACAATCCTGTATCTTTTCCTGTTCACCGCGATCGGCTACCTGGTCGGCATGCTGGTCCAAAGGAGTAAGGTTTTTATGATCATTATTCCTGGGCTCCTTTTTGGCAGCCTGTTCTTAAATGTATTCCTGGCTAGTCAGTCAACCTTTGTGATTGATATCGCCCAAATTTTTGTGAGGGAAACGTCATTCTTGTTATTTACGTTAAAAGTGCTGCTGGCTTCCTCGCTGGCCTACGGAATAGCAGCGTGGATCTCGAATAGCCTGGAGGTGAGGAAATGAGCATCGTCTTCCTAATAATTTTCATAATGGTGCTGATGCTTAGTTTCGGCAGTTTTTCCAACAAGTTTTTTGGTGCCAGGTTCATGAGCGGCAGCGGAATCACTAAAATCTTTGCAGTGTATTTCATTATCCTGCTTGGGGCTGGGGTTCTATCTTTCATGGTATCTGTAGAAAACACCTTCAAAGGCGATTATCTGACTGATCAGGAGATAGAGGCAAACGACCGGCTGAATAGCGATTTTTATTCTATGGTTGAATCCGGAAAAATTGAAGAAGCGAAGGGGCTCACCAATAAGGAATCCTGGGAATTTCCGCTTCAGGGAAAGCAGATGGACGTAGAGGGGATAAATCAAAGTGTGCAGATCTTCATCGAGAAGGTTGATTCCCTGGAGGAGAAAGTGCAAGTGACCCATTACTCCACTTATTCCTATTTGGACAATATTGATATAACCGACCGTTTTCCCTCCCCTGAAATCGAAATGGCTAATGGAACTCTGAAAATTTTTCCTACCGAGCCTTTCACAATCAAGGTTGTAAAGTTCTCGCATGCATTTCCATTCACACAGTTCTCTGAGTACGGAGAGCAATCCAGCAACGGATATGGAATGATGGAAGGAATTGATTTTTTGTATATTCGCGTCCCGGCTGATACACAGGTAAGCGGTGACGGGTATGTGGTTAACTAGACTTGCAGCCTAACCCCCTCTTTATGGAGGGGTTTTTCTTTTATCAAGAACAATATTTTTGAAAACGATACCAACGCAATAGTATCAATCTTTTTGCCTCTAAAAATAAACCTAAAAAATTGGTACCATAAGCAAAATTCGATGGCTTATAAATGCAAGCGCTTTTTTTTACTATAGAGGTAGAAAGACAAGAGCAGCCAAGGTGGTGAAACAATGGAAGTCAAAATTCAGCAACCAGTCGAACAACAGGTGAATGGCCCCATTATTGAAACAAGCACGAAGAAAGAAAAATTCAAGAAAATAAAGAAGACCATCATCAGTCAAAAGTACTTACAGATCATGGCCCTGCTCGGGGTAGTTTGGATGTTCATTTTCAACTATATCCCGATGTATGGTTTAGTCATTGCGTTTAAGGAATATAGCATCATCCGCACCATTTCGGAAGCACCATGGGTCGGGCTGATGCAGTTCAAGGAGTTCATCCAGGATGAGAATTTCTGGATCGTCCTGAAAAACACACTTGGAATCAGCCTTATTAAATTGATCATTGGCTTTCCACTGCCGATCATATTCGCACTTATGCTTAATGAGCTAACTTCAATGAAGTTCAAGAAGGCAGTCCAGACGATTTCCTATCTGCCGCACTTCATTTCCTGGGTTGTACTCGGAGGAATCCTGACAACCTGGCTGGCGGATATCGGTGTCATCAATGAAATTTTGCTTGGCCTTGGATTGATTAGCGAGCGGACGAACTTTCTCGCTGAGCCTGACAACTTCTGGACGATTGTCATCTTATCGGATATTTGGAAGGAGCTTGGCTGGTCAGCGATCATCTATCTTGCAGCAATCGCCGGAGTGTCGCCCGAGCTTTATGAGTCATCTACCATCGATGGCGCGAGCCGCTTCCAAAAAATGTGGCATGTTACATTGCCGTCCATCCGCCCGACGATTACAATCCTGTTCATTCTTGCTGTAAGCGGTGTCTTGAATTCAAACTTCGATCAAATCTTGATCCTGCGCAACTCTCTGAATGAGAGTGCCAGTAATGTAATCGATATTTATGTATATCAAATGGGTCTCCAGAATGCACGATATTCATACGCAACCGCAGTTGGTCTGCTGAAGGCCGTGATTGCCTTTATCCTCCTGCTGTCTGCCAACAAGATCACCAAGAAACTGAACGGAACATCTTTATTCTAAGGGGGTGAGGTTTCATGTTTAAGATTTTCAAACGGAACCGGCGAACCACAAGCGAGTATATTTTTGACAACGTAAACATTCTGATTATGCTTTTTATCTGTGCCATTACGATCTACCCGATCTGGTACGTACTCGTCAATTCCCTGAATGATGGAGTGGATGCGATGAAGGGCGGCATCTACTGGTGGCCGCGGGAATTTACTTTTGCGAACTACAAGGCTGTATTTGATACTCCCGGGATTGTGACCTCGTTTGGGGTGACGATAGCAAAGACGGTGATTGGAACCATCACCCATGTATTTTTCACAGCGATGGTCGCGTATGCGATCTCAAGGCGGGACCTTTACGGCCGGAACTTCTATATGCTGGTCGGAGTCATCACGATGTTTTTCAGCGGCGGGCTGATCCCTTACTTTCTATTAATCAGGGATCTGGGATTGTTTGATAACTTCCTGGTTTATATCATCCCGACGATGTTCAACTTTTTCCACCTGATCATCTTTGTCTCGTTCTTTAGAGAATTGCCAACATCTCTGGAGGAGGCCGCGAAAATTGATGGAGCGAATGACTTCATGATTTTTATAAAGGTCATCATTCCGCTGTCAATGCCAGTTATCGCGACGATTGCATTGTTCCAGGGTGTGTATCAATGGAATGACTACTTCGCCGGGGTCATCTTTGTGAATAACCCGGACCTGCAGCCAATCCAGACGTATTTGTACAAAGTAGTAGCCGAGTCCAGCTCCAACCAGATGATGACAAATGCAGCAGGAACTGTTGCAACAAAAACTGTGACTTCGCAATCTATTAAACTGGCAACGATGGTAGTCACAACGCTGCCTATCATGCTGGTGTATCCATTCCTGCAGAAGTATTTTGTAAAAGGAATGCTGATTGGTTCAGTAAAAGGCTGATCCAATTCAAACAGATTTAAATTTTCTTCACCGAAGAGATTTAAATAAATCGGCGTCATTATCAATCTTGCTTTTTCATAAGCGCTGCCCCCTTTATCTGAGGGAAAGGCTGGCATTTTACCAAAAAGCCTTTCCCTGCTTTTTAAAGAGGTGTAAATTGATAGTGGCGGCCCAAAAACAAAACAAGAGAGAGGGTCAAAATATGAGGAGAAAGATGTTTTCTAAAGGTTTTCCATTGCTGCTTGTTCTGACATTGATTTTGGCATTATTTACAGGCTGTACGAGCAAGACAAATGAAAACGCTTCCGATGAGGGAGAAAAGAATGATAAGCCAAAAGCTACTGCTGACGCTCCTGGCTGGCAGTCGAACAAAGAACCAATCACCTTTGACTGGTATGTGAACTTCTCCTGGTTCGCACATAAGTGGGGCGATGATGCTGTTTCCAAGTATGTGACGGATAAGACTGGAGTTTCGATCAACTATATCTCTCCAGCAGGAAACGAAGCGGAAAAAATGAACACAATGATCGCATCTGGCAAGCTGCCTGATTTCATTACATTAGGCTGGTGGGAAGATGCAGTGAAAAAGATGATCGAAGGCGAGCTTGTCCTTCCATTAAACGAACTAGCTGATCAATATGATCCTTATTTCTTTAAAGTGGCAGATGGCGCAAAGCTTGAGTGGTATAAGCAAGAGGATGGCAATACTTACGGTTATCCAAACGCTTCTTCTTCACCTAAGGATTTCGATAAATACAAAGACCTTAAGCCTTCCAACCAGACATTCCTGGTTAGAAAAGACATGTATGAAGCAATTGGCAGCCCAGACATGAGCACGCCAGAAGGATTCCTGAAAGCTCTTGAAGACGTGAAGGAGAAATTCCCTGAAGTCAACGGCGCTCCAGTCATCCCGTTTGGTTTGAACGAATTTACTGATGTAGGAAATACATCTCTTGAAGGCTATCTCCAGAACTTCCTTGCAATTCCGATGGAAAAAGACGGCAAGGTATATGACCGTACTCGGGACCCAGAATATCTTGCATGGTTAAAAACGTTCCGTGAAGCAAATGAAAAGGGCCTTCTTGCAAAGGATATCTTCATTGATAAGCGCCCGCAAATGGAAGAAAAAATTGCACAGGGCAGATACTTCGCAATGCTTTACCAGCGCAGTGACCTTGCCGCACAGCAGCATGCATTGTATGCTAAAGACCCTAACTCTGTCTACATCGCTGTTGACGGACCTGCGAACTCCAAAGGAGACGGACCTGCATTGGCAGGCGACAGCATCTCTGGCTGGACTGTAACATTGATTTCAAAAGATGTAAAAGATAAAGAAAGAGCCATTCAATTCCTTTCTTACCTGATCAGTGAAGAAGGCCAGATGGACCTTTACATGGGTAAAGAAGGCGAAACATACGATGTAGTGAATGGAAAGCCGGAATTCAAGCCGGAAGTATTGGATCTTTTAAACAAGGACCGCGCAGCATTTGACCAGAAGTACGGTGCATCCTTCAAATATTGGATGCTGATGGATACAAATATGAGCCTTGCCTGGGCGCCTCCTGCGTCTGAACCATTCAAGCAAATGGAAGACTGGACAAAAGGTAAGACAGTCAGCTATGCAGAATTCGATGGCATCAGCCCAACAGGAACTTCAGCAGAAGGTGTAGCAGCAAGCAAGATCGCACAGGAATGGGGCAAAACACTTCCTAAGCTGTTGCTCGCAAAATCCGATAAAGAATTCGATAAAATCTTCAACGGTTTCTTGAAAAAGCGTGATTCATATGGCTACGATAAAGTAGAAGAGTATCAGCAAAAGATCTACGAAGGAAACAAAAAGAAACTCGACGCAGCAAAATAATCCATTAAACAGACTGACCCTTTTAAAAGAAAATTTTAAAAGGGCCAGTCTATTCCTGTTCATGGCCATACAAGACCACATTTGTTCACTCATTCGTAACACTTCCCCTATTTTTAATAAGCAAAAAAATTTATACTGTTGATATCCTGAAAAAATGACGGAAGTGAGAGACATGATAATGCCCAAAGCACTGAAGAAGCTCTCTGATGGGCTCAACCGCCTATCCCTGCAGCAAAAACTGATCGGACTTTATATCATTATTATCATTATCCCGATTATCATCTCCACGATCATTTATTCCAGGGATGTCTACGACAGGGCGATACACGAAATCAGCATCAAAAATGAGAATGCCCTGGAAATTGAACAGGTGCATATCAAAAACAATATCGAATCAATGAGACGGACCGCACAAATGGTCGTTTCTGATATGGAATTCCTTGAGTTCGTGAAAACAAGGAATGAAGCAAATGTAGATCAGCTCATCGATTTCAGGATGAATGAGCTCTCCAATATCACCCGATTGCAGGCGAACAATCCTGCTATCGAAAATATACGAGTGTATACGACGAACCCCTATATTACCGAGATGTGGCCGATTCTTTTCAGAGAGCAGCGAATCATGAAAAAGCCCTGGAGAGATGAGGTGGTCAGCCGTAATGGCATGGAGCTCTGGTGGTTTGACCAGCAGACTGAGGATGTCCTTGAAAGGCTGCCATCACAAAATACATCGAAGATCTCGCTGCTGCGGGAACTCGATTTTCCCAAGGATGAACATTTGGGGATCATTGAAATCAATATGTTCCTGAAGAACTTCTTCCCTAAGATGTTCGGGCCGAAGAATGATCCTGATTCTGTCTATGTAGTCCTCGACAAGGATATGAACATGATCAGAAATCATCATGATAAATTTTTTGAAGATAAAGGAATCGATCCTGAAGCGCTCATACGCGATTTCAGCAAATCGAAAAAGGAAGGCACAGGGAGCTTTCAATTCGAAAACAAGGGCACTCCTTATCTTGTCATCACTGCAAAGATAGAGGATTTGGAAGCTTATATGTTGAATGTGATTTCCCTTGAGAATCTCTATGCGGAGACCGCCAAGACAAGGAATATCATCCTTAGTGGCATCATCTTTCTTGTCATCGTTCTTTCCTTGTTCACCTATGTCCTGATTTCCTTGCTGCTGAAAAGGATGTATAAGCTGAAGGATTCGATGGCACGTGTAGAAAAGGGCGATTTCGCCTTCGATGTGGAAGTCAGCGGATATGATGAAATTGCTGAATTTGGGTTCCATTTTAAAAGCATGCTTGGAAAAATAAACAATCTGATCGCTGATGCGGTGAATAAACAGGCAGTGGCCAAAGAAACAGAACTAAAGGCGCTGAAGACCCAAATTGATTCTCATTTCCTCTATAACACACTTGAGAATATCAAGATGATGGCTGAAATTGAAGGGAAATACGAGATTTCCGATGCAGTCACCTCCCTCGGGGAAATGATGCGCTATAACCTGAGGTGGAAAACGGATTTCGTCGTCCTTGAGGAAGAGCTGAATTATATCAAAAACTATATTGATATCATGAATCTTCGCCTGGATGGCTTGCTTGAATTAGATATTGAAGTGGATCAAGACCTGCTTGACCAGGAAGTTTTAAAAATGTCGCTTCAGCCGATTGCGGAGAATGCGATTAAACATGGAATCCTGCCTAAAAATCTAACCAGCAAGGCCATGGTCAAGGTAAGCGCCAGATGTTCGGAGGATTTAATGATCATTGAAATTACTGATAATGGGATTGGCATGTCAGCGTCCCAATGCGAATTACTGAATGAAAGCATCAAATCAGGTCATGAAAATGCAATGGAGCGTGTAAGGAAAGGCAATGGGATTGGACTAGTCAATGTAGACGAAAGAATTAAGCTTTACTACGGTGAAGGATATGGCCTCACTGTTACAAGTTCAGAGGGGGAATTCACCATGGTTACGGTAACAGTGCCTTGCAAAATTTTGAAGGGGGGCAGCCTAAGTGTATAAAATCCTTATAGCGGACGACGAAAAGAATATCCGCCTTGGGATCCAGGCGATGATCAACAGGAAGTACCCTGCATACGAAACCTATATTGCTGGAGATGGCTTGGAGGCCCTTGCCAGCATAAAAGGAATAAAGCCGGATATTGTGATCACTGATATAAAAATGCCGCATCTTGACGGAATCCAGCTGATCAAGGAAATGGAACATATCGAGAAAAAGCCTGCGTTGATTATCCTCAGCGGTTATGACGATTTTGCTTACGCGAAAGAAGCTATCAGGCATCAGGTAAAGGATTATTTGCTTAAGCCGGTGAACCGGGAAGAGCTTTTCAAGACATTGGATACAATCATTGCTGAACTCGAGGCCAGCAATCATATGTCAAATGAACACCTGAATGATTACCGGGCCAGTCAGCTGAACTACATCCTGCTCAATCCCAATCTGTTAAAAGAGGATTTGGCTGCTCTTTTTAATAAGATTCAGGTTGACTCGTATTCCGAAGGCTATTATGTCGGAATCATCAATCAGGAAAGTGAACTGGCAGGAGAAGATTTCCTGAATAAAATCAATCAGCTGCTCCCGGCTGATTCAGGCACTATTTCATTCCTTGATAAAGATCAGCGGGCCGTCATCATTTCACCAGACCGGCAAGTGTTTGACCATCTAAAGGAACAGTTCGGAAGAGACAGGTATTTTGCTTTTTCATTAGGAATCAGTGAAAAGGCAGAGGAAATCAATGAATTCAAGACATTTTACCATCAGGCTGAAAATGCCTTGAAGTATCACTTTTTATATCCGAGATGCCAGATCATTAACTACGATAAAATCAAAGAGAAACAAAATCCCGCATCCGTGCCAACCGAGCTGATCAATAAAATCGCCAATATGCTTGGGACGGAACGGGAAAAGGAAATCAAGTCCTACCTGCTGCATGTTATGGACTTTGATGTCATCTCAAGCAGCAGCATCAGCTATCTGGAAAACCTTAACCAGGAGATCAATGAGATTATCTTTAAAGGATTTTTCGCAAGGCTTGGGGAAGAATCGCTCGAGACGTTCAAGCTATTGAACAAGATAGGCGATATCTACAATTTCCCTAACTTTCATGAATACGTCCGTGCTCTTGAGGACCTGCTGATGAGAATCCATGAGTACAATAAACAGATGAAATCAGTCTACTCTGAGCAGAAATATATGGACCGGGCAATCGCCTATATCAGGGAAAACTATCATAAGGACCTAAACCTGGCCGTGGTCTCAAACTATATCTCGCTCAACTACTCCTATTTCAGCCATATGTTCAAAGAATTTACTGGCCAGAACTTTGTCGATTATCTCAAATCGGTCAGGATCGAAGGTGCTAAGCGCCTGCTCAAGGAGACCGATTACAAGGTATTCGAAATCAGTGAGATGGTAGGCTACAAGAACCCGAAGCAATTTGCCAGGGTGTTTAGGGAAATCGAAGGGATTTCACCAAAGGAGTTTAGGGAGATGAATTAATGAGGTGGTCTTGTGATTATTTAGTTGATTCCTTTGATAACAAGCCCAATTGATTGAAGCGAAAATCAATGTGTTACACTATCCCAAAAAAGAGGCTGTACCAAGATGAGATACCTTTTGCGATTTTCGAGTACAAAAACGAATTCGCATACAAAGATGCAGTCCAATTCGCAATAGAATTGGACTGCATCTTTTTGTTATTATAACAGGGTTTTCTTTGTAATTAAGTTGTTTTAGCATGATATCAGAAGTTATTGTCAGTATGCTAAAAAAAAATTTGGATATTTATGTTAAAATGTTTGGGAGGCTTATTCAATTATTGGCGCAGGTTCAATAATACAATTGTTAAAGGTGAGCTTGATGTCGTAAACAAGCCATATTCGGAAAAGATAAATCTGTTCTATGAAATAATATGTCGATCCTGTTGCTTCACACCTTCTCTTTTACAAGAAAGTTGTGGCAAGCTAGAAGTCCTTCCTTAAATTCCTTACTAACCCTTGTTGAATCGTAGGCACAAACAGAAAGAAGTTTTGCTTCGGCCACAATTTTAGCAGCTTCATTTTCAGAATTCAATAATTTATTACTTACTTCCCGCTCATCCCGCCATTCAACATGGGCCCAGCTTCGGATGACTGAATCAAGTTTTGAATTGCCTCCAATTAAGTTAGGGAGATAATCGAAAATAGAATTAATTCTAAAGTCTCCCTTGGCATAATAGAAGTCATAATTATTGACAAACGTCACTTTTTCTAAGTGACATTCATTAACTAACAAAGTGAGTCTTTTTTTAATCAACGGAGTGTTTCGATCATTTTCTACAATGATACAATGTTCATTCATTTCTAAACCGGAAGTGATAAAATCAGCCGCATTTGAAATATACTGATCCTGATTCTCGTAGAAATATAACACATGCCCCTTAGTAAGGTTTTGAATTTCATTAACTTCCATTAAATGTGTACTTTCCACATATGCACCCCATCGAAATAGACATATAACGCCCTTCAATAACCTTATCATACATTTGGATTGAAATGGGTTTTGCCAGCAAATATATCCAGAACTAAACATTAATTAAGCTAAATGGGCAGGAGATGAAACCTTAATTTTTATTAACCTAATCCATTTAGGTACAAAAACCGTTTTTACCGGGGGTGTGGTCATTGAGGAATCAAGAAAACAACCGAGAAGATAGTAAAATTGAAACAGATGATGGATGGAATAGATCTTTTTATGGAACGCCTACAATAGGTGGAATTATAGTTGTTGTAATAGTAATCTTCTATTTGATCTTTCAGTAAGATGTTGAAGATTTAAGGCAATGTCAAAAAACAGGACCTTTACTACACGAACGGGGCAGGCTAGTTCAAAAATCGGAAGGGAATAGGGATGTAAAAAGGGAATTACTTGATAGACAATACTAAATAAAGGAGAGGTAGTTTATGAGTAAATCATTTATTGAACAGGTACATTATATTAGAATTCCGGTAAGAAATTTAGTGCAGTCTGCACAATGGTATAGAGATATATTAGGGCTTCAGTTATTAACCATTACTGAGGATCCATTTGCCATTATAAAAGTTAATGAGGGGCCTTTCTTACTTATCTTAGTTCCTACTGAAGATGATACATTTGCACATTTTACAGTTGGTAATGCCCCAGCCTTTAGCATTGGGTTTACAAGTCCCGAATTATCTGGATTTCATACACATCTTATTGAAAATGGTGTTAAGGTTGAGGATATAAAAGAGGATAATGGACATGCCTATTTCCACTTTTTTGATTTAAATGGCAATAAACTCCAAGTGCACTGGTGAGAAATATATATATGAAGGTAATTTAGTGAAAGTCACACTTAGACTAAAAGGGGCATTCTTTACTTAAGGAAAGCTACTGATCCTAATATTCTTGGGATTTCAACACACCTACTTTACATTGGTAGGAAGAAATGTACTTAGACATAGGATGCAATAGTTCCGGATTGTGCTGCCATTCAAGGGCGGCATTTTTGTTATTGAACGGGGCAGCATTCCTGAAGATGGGGAATGATGGAAAAATAGCTGCTGAAACGTTTTTTAATATTTAAAGATGAGTTATTAAAACAACTAGAATTTGTAAGTCAGGATTACGATATTTTCAAAGTTGATTATAAAGTTGAAAGCTTAAAAAGCTTAGAAAATGGTACTTTGAGCTTATGAAAAGAATGAATTCGTAAAGGTTGGATTAGATAGAATTGAATTCGAAATATATTTCAAATATTTGCAATTATCAGGGGAACGAATATAATAGTATTCAAAGTTGATATTCTACTATACCGATAAATAAGGTGTCCGTATGGACTTAATAAGGAATTTGGTTGAAATCCAAAACTGTCCCCGCAACTGTAAGTGCTGATGAAATAAGTAGACCACTGTCTTATAAAGACGGGAAGGACTTAGAGTAAGGTGAAGCACAAGTCAGGAGACCTGCCTTATTTATGTGTGTTATCTTCTTCGGGACTTGGGAAGATAGAACAAGGTTAAATTAATGGACTGTTTTCTGCTGTCTATTAGTCTGCCATTGTTACGAAACCCATCCTTCATGTTGGGTTTTTTATTTTTTTGGAAGTAAAATTCTTTTCTTCTAAATAGAAGAGGTTTTTATTTTAAATACTTTATATATGAAGGAGAAATACATGATGTCCATTACCCTAACAAAAGCTCCGTTCAGGGCTGACCATGTTGGCAGCTTATTAAGACCTAAACACTTGTTGGAGGCAAAAACCAGTTTTCGTAACGGTAATATTAGTTATGAACAACTGAGGGAAATTGAACTTTCTGAGGTAAAAAGAATAGTCGATAAGCAGATTGAAATTGGATTGAAAGCGGTAACCGACGGTGAATTCAGGAGGCATTGGTGGCATACCGATTTTATGGAAAATTTTCTAGGGATGGAGGGATATACACCGGAAAAAGGCTATCAGTTCAGCAAAATCGAAACTGAAAAGCATGATGTTCGGGCTATAGGCAAAATATCTTTCAATCCTGACCACCCGTTTATTCAGCATGCCAGGGAGTTGGTTGAAGTAGTAGGGAACAGGGCTGTTGCAAAGGTGACCATCCCGAGCCCAAATCAGTTTTTCAATGCAGGTATCATCAACCCAGAGTTTTATTCGGATTGGGAAGAGTTTGCAGTGGATATTATTGAAGCTTACAGAAAAACTCTCAAAGCTTTTTATGACGTCGGTGTCCGATATGTACAGCTTGACGATGTTTATATTGCAGGCCTGTCTGCCCCTGCGCTTCCATTTAGTGACGCTCAGTACCCACGTGATTATTTAATCGATCTTGCACTACGAGTCGTTAATGGCGTTCTGAAGGACAAGCCGGAGGATTTGATTGTCACCACTCATTTGTGCAGAGGCAACTATAGGTCTGATTATGCATTTTCGGGCAGTTATGACCTTATTGCGCCAACTTTGCTCAACAAGGAAAAAGTAAATGGGTTTTTCCTTGAATATGATGATGAACGGTCCGGAACATTCGAACCTTTAGTACATATCCCTAATGGTGTGGGTGCACCGCGGGTGGTCCTCGGATTATTTACTTCAAAGTACCCTGAATTGGAAGATAAGGAATTGATAAAAGCAAGGATTAAAGAGGCAGCCCAATACGTACCACTGGAACAGCTGTGCATCAGTCCGCAATGCGGATTCGCTTCTACACACCATGGAAATAACCTCACAGAAGAAGAACAGTGGAACAAATTAAAATTCATTGTTGAAGTGGCGAAAGAGGTTTGGGGAAATATTTAATGCCTACATGGACAGATGAAGCCCGAAATATTGAATAACCCAAGCAGATTAAATTGCCCTTTAGGAAATATTTCCTAAAGGGCTTTGTATTGAATGTTTTTGGTAGTTATACATCAAAAAACTATGATGAAATTTTTGACAACGGTTATATACTCTAATCAGTGTCACTAAAACAACAGATAAAGTGCCCCCGAAACCATTAAAGCAATATACGGCAGACAATGGTCTCTTATGCTAAGTTTGTGAATAATCCTACCTTAAACATAAGGGTCCTTTTTTATAACAACGCACAACAAAAAAAGCTCTGGGCTAAATGGCTCAGAGCTTTTTGCGTGCTAATCATACAGCTAGTGTGTCTGCAAATTTCTGTGCGAAAAGCACTGTTAATTCAAATTTATCACTTCCAAACCGAACCCGTTTCTTTTTGGATCGCCTCTTTTTCTTTTTGCCTCATTAATATTTAAGTATAAATTCACAGCTCCTAAAATATCAGCACCATATTCAAAATTCGCTATCTCAAGATGTGCTCTGGGCACCTGTAAAATAGTATGTACGAACAGGTTTCTGATTTGATCATACGGCCTGGCTTTTAGGAAAGGAGCGATCCAAATGAAGCCGATGAAAAAGAAGGATGAAGAGCTAGGTTCTTTTAGCAAAGAAATGATGGCGCTTTCAAAATTTGAAGATACTTCTGAAAAATGGGAAATGATTTGGGAAGATAGTTTTTCCAGCACGGAGATAGATGCGGGCAAGTGGAATTTTGTTGAAGGCGGCTGGGGCTTCGGCAATGAGGAATCCCAGTATTACACGGCACGCCCGGAAAACGCGAGAATCGAAAATGGGACACTGGTGCTGGAAGCCAGGCAGGAAGAGTACAAAGGGATGGCTTATACATCTGCAAAATTGACGACAAAGGGTAAAGCAGCCTGGAAGTATGGGCGCTTCTCTATCCGTGCGAAACTGCCAGAGGGGCAAGGGATTTGGCCTGCGATCTGGATGATGCCTGAAGACATGGAGCGATATAGCGGATGGCCTGCCTGTGGCGAGATTGACATCATGGAGCAAATAGGCCACCAGCCAGATACAGTTTACGGAACGCTTCATTATGGCGTCCCGCATACATATACGGGGGAAAGCTATAAGCTCCCTGGGCATGAGAAATTTTCAGATGATTTTCATGTCTTTACTTTAGAGTGGGAACCAGGGGAGTTTAGATGGTATGTCGACGGAGTCCTGTATGCCACTCAGAATGAATGGTTCAGTACGTCAATTGAAACGGGAGACCGCCATGCTGGAAATGCTCCTTTTGACCGCGAGTTTTACATGCAGTTCAATCTTGCTGTCGGCGGGAAGTGGCCGGGGTATCCGGATGAAACGACACAGTTCCCGCAGCGAATGACCATTGATTATATAAGAGTTTATAAGAAAACAGATAAATAGATTAGGCTGGTGAACATCATATGAACAGATTTTCAAAGGATTTTATTTTCGGGACAGCAACTTCTTCCTATCAAATTGAAGGCGCTTACCAGGAGGATGGCAGGACGATGTCCATCTGGGATCAGTTTTCGCGTACGCCGGGCAAGGTCTTCAATATGGATAACGGCGATGTCGCATGTGACCACTACCATCTATATGAGAAAGATATCGAAGTCCTGAAAACGCTGGGAGTCGATTCCTACCGATTATCGATCGCGTGGCCGCGGATTTTTCCGGAGCAGGGCAAGTACAACCAGGCCGGGATGGACTTTTATAAAAAGTTGATTCAGCGATTGATTGAAAATGGAATCAAGCCTGCTGTTACACTGTATCATTGGGATTTGCCGATGTGGGCCCACGAACAGGGTGGCTGGACGAACCGGGAATCTGTGGACTGGTTCCTCGAATATGCAGAGAAATGCTACGAGGAGCTGGATGATCAGGTAGAAATGTGGATTACCCATAATGAGCCATGGTGCGCCGGTTTCCTCGGCTATCATCAGGGAATCCACGCACCGGGACATACGAATATGGAGGAGGCGCTAAAGGCAGTCCATCATATCCTTCTGTCCCATGGGGAAGCGGTGGCCCTTTTGAAAGGGAAGTTCGAATCTTCCACTCCGATTGGCATCACCTTGAACCTGTCGCCGATGTATCCGGCCAGCGGTTCGGCAAATGACATGCTGGCTGCAAACAATGCAGATGGCTACTCGAATCGATGGTTCCTTGATCCGGTTTTAAAAGGAGCTTATCCTGCCGATATGATGAATTTATTCTCCAAATATGTTCACTCCTATGATTTTATCCACGAGGGGGATCTGGAGAAAATCTCAATTGAGTGCGATTTCTTTGGCATTAATTTTTACAGCCGCGGGCTGGTTGAATTCAATGCAGCTTCGGATTTCCTTTACAAGAATGCCTATTCCGATTATCCCCAGACCGGGATGGGGTGGGACATTTCCCCGGCAGAATTCAAGGAATTGATCCGCCGTCTGCGAGCAGAGTATACGGATCTGCCAATCTATATTACAGAAAATGGCGCTGCCTTTGATGACATGGTGTCGGAAGATGGCCATGTACATGACCCGGAACGCCAGGATTATGTTGAAAAACATATCCAGGCAGTGGCGGAGCTGAATGAAGAGGGAATGAATATTGCCGGCTATTATCTATGGTCCCTGCTTGATAATTTTGAATGGGCATTCGGATATGACAAACGCTTCGGGATTACGTATGTGGACTTTGAAACGCAGGAGAGAATCCTTAAGGACAGCGGCTGCCGCTATGCGGAAATCATCAGGAACCGGACTATTTAAATCCAAAACTTCGGAGTGAGAATGATGGAAAAATACCGAATCGACGAAAATCAATATTTTGTTATTGAAGACTTTGACCAGGCGAAAACCTTCTCGAGTTTTTTGCCGGGTCTTGCTGGTCTATACGGCATCCCGATCTGGTCCTTTTACGTGAACCGCGGCCAGGCAATCGTGAGCTTTGGCGTCCAGGATAAAAACCATGCGATTACCGAGTTTTTCCCTGCCAACCAGGCATATCAGCGCGTTTCCATGAATGGATTCCGCACCTTCATCAAAATCGCAGGAGATGAAGGCAATACGGTATTCGAACCGTTTTCAGCATATGGCAGCACGAAGAGCCACACACGGAACATGTATTTAAAAGAAAATGAGCTGAAAATTGAAGAGGTCAACCACCAGTACGGCATAAAAACAGTGGCTGCCTATTTCACGCTTCCGAATGAGAATTTTGGCGCGCTGGTGAGGAAGGTTGAAATCGAAAATATTTCAGGCAGTACGAAGCAACTGGAAATCCTTGACGGCCTGCCGGCAATCATCCCTTTTGGCATTGATGACGCTGCCTACAAAGCGGTGGGGAATACGCTGAAGAGCTGGATGGATGTATTCAATCTGGAAAACAGGATTCCTTACTACCGTGTCCGCTCCTCGACCAATGATTCAGCAGAAGTGGAAGAGGTGTCCAAAGGCCATTTCTATTTAAGCTTCACTGAGGATGGCGAATTGCTTCAGCCGATTGTCGACGCAGATTTGGTTTTTGGATTCAACAGCTCGCTTTCTTATCCGAACAACTTTGAAGGCAAGACGATTCCGGAGCTGACCTCTGCCAAGCCTGTTACCTCCAACAAAGTCCCATGCGGTTTTACTGCTTTAGGACAGGAGCTTAAAGAAGGGGGGAAAATCACGTTCCATACTCTGGTTGGCCATGTGAAGGACATTGAAATCATCAATAAGAAAGCAGCGGAAATCACCGCTGCGGATTATATGGAACGCAAATATCAGGAAAGCCAGAGCCTTGTTACTGCCATAACGGACGATGTCCTGACAAAAACTGGGTCACCGCTCTTTGATGCATATGTCAAACAAAGTTATCTCGATAATGTGCTTCGCGGAGGCTATCCAATTTCATTGGAGACGGAAAATGACCCATTTATCTATTATGTTTTTTCCCGAAAACATGGAGACCTGGAAAGGGATTATAACTTCTTCTCGCTTGCACCAGAATTCTTTTCCCAGGGTAACGGCAACTTCCGCGATGTGAACCAAAACCGTCGCAATGATGTCTTGTTCCATCCCGAAACAGGAGACTATAACATCAAGCTATTCATGAGCCTGATCCAGGCGGATGGCTATAACCCTCTTGTGGTCAAAGGGGCAAGCTTTGAACTGACAGACAAGGAAGAGTGGGCTTGGCTGAAGGAAATGTTCACCGATTCCTCCGACGCTGAGTATATCAGGAAAAAGCTTGCGGTAACCTTTACACCGGGAGATATCCTTCAGACGATTTCAGACAGGGACATGGAGCTTACCACTCCACTGCCGGAATTCCTGAAAAGAGTCCTGTCGCGAAGCAGCCAAAATATCGAAGCGGAGTTCGGTGAAGGCTTTTGGATGGACCACTGGACATACAATCTAGACTTGATTGAAAACTATCTGAAGGTTTATCCGGAAAACAAGGACCATCTGCTGTTCGGGGATGATGGTTATAAATACTTCTACAGTCCGGTAATCGTGAATCCGCGTTCAGAGAAGTATGTCCTCGTCGACGGCAAGGTCCGCCAGTACGATGCGATTACGGAACTTGGACACCAAAGCGGTTCTGAGTGGGTGAGGAAACACGATGGCGATTTCTTTACTTCAAGCCTGTACAGCAAGCTCTTCATGCTTTCACTGATCAAGTTCTCAACTTTGGATCCATACGGCATGGGAGTTGAAATGGAAGCGAACAAGCCGGGCTGGAACGACTCAATGAACGGATTGCCGGGATTGTTTGGTTCGGCAATGAGCGAAACCCTCGAACTGAAGCGTCTGCTGGAGTTTGTCGCTGTTTCAGGGCAGGATACGGAAAAAGAAGTGTCATTGCCAGCCGAGGTTTATTCACTGCTGGAGTCTATTAAAAGCAATCTTGCAAAATATCAGAATGGTGAACTGGATGATTTCGGATATTGGGATCAGGTCTCAGCTGCACGTGAACAGTATCGCGAGAGCGTGAGAAATGGTTTTGCCGGGGAGGAAGTGAAAGTTTCTCTTGCCAGCCTGGCCGAGGATGCAGGCAGGATGCTCTCAAAGACGAATGCTTGTATTGGGCGTGCCACCAAAATCGGCAACGGACTGATTCCAACCTATTTTGCCTTTGAAGCGGTGCAGTGGGAAAAGCTGCTTGACGAAAGCGGAAACGAAAGAATGAACAGCAAAGGACTGCCGCTTGTAAAGGTCCAAGCATTTGAAGTCTCGATGCTTCCGCACTTCCTTGAAGGGCCTGCACGGGAGCTGAAGACAGCGGACAAAGAAACAGCACAGTCCATCTATGAACATGTAAGGGACTCTGAGATTTACGACCAGAAGCTGAAAATGTATAAAACCTCGGGATCCCTTGAGGACCAAACCTTTGAAATCGGGCGTGCAAGAGCATTTACCCCAGGCTGGCTTGAGCGGGAATCGATCTTCATGCATATGGAATTCAAATATCTTCTCAGTGTCCTGAAGTCGGGATTGTATGATGAATTCTTCGAGGATTTGAAGCATGCCCTGCCTCCATTCATGGATCCAGGCGTATACGGCAGGAGTGTCCTTGAAAACTCGTCCTTCATTGCCAGCAGCGTCAACCCTGATCAGGCAGTCCACGGCCAGGGATTTGTCGCCAGGCTGAGCGGAACGACAGCAGAGTTTTTAAGCATGCTGCAATTGATGATGGTTGGCAAAGAAGCCTTTGCTTTCAACGACGGTCAGTTAACCCTGAAACTGCAGCCTATTTTGCCAGGATGGCTATTTGACGAAAAAGGCCAGGTCACATTCACCTTCCTGGGCAAGACAGAAGTCACCTACCACAATCCAGAAGGAAAGAATACCTATGGAAACGACGGAGCGAAGACAGTGAAATATGTCCTGCACACCGACGGCGACAAGGTCGAAATCATGCAAGACAAAATAGAGGCTGCGTATGCGGAGAAAGTCCGCAGCGGCCAGATTGGAAAGATAGAGGTTTATTTAGATTAAGGATCTGTTAAAGCTGAATTTTGATAGGTTAATAAGCTGTTGACTGAAGTGGAAGGTGCGTAGACTCCTCCGAAAATGCTAACGCATTTCCATCGTGCGTGGGCCCATTCGAGGAAGCTTTTCAGAGTCCTGCGGGCGCAGCTGGACAGATGAGACCCCGGTAGAAATGGCCCGAGAAGAAGGGGCCATTTTACCCCGCAGGAGCAAAGCGACGAGGAGGCTCAGCGCCAGCCCCGAGAAGAATTTGACCTTGAAAAAGCCGGCAGTTGGGCTTTTTCATAATTCTTCAGCGGAAAGCGAAGCGCCTGGAACGGAAGTCAACAGCAGTGTTTAGCAGGGACTAGATTAAGAGAATGCGGGGTGCAGGTCAATGAAATTGAAAATCATACAAACTTCAAAAAACACAGCTGAACGATTTGCGGAAAAAGAGGCTCTTCAAGCTGGAGTCAACACTGAAGCTGCAGACAGTGTGCTCAAACTTCAACCAGAAACAAAGTATCAGAGATTCATGGGCTTTGGCGGTGCTTTTACAGAGGCAGCCGCCTATACACTTGCTCAAATCCCAACAGAAGATCGCGCCGAAATAATAGAGAGCTATTTCAACCCGGAAACAGGGCTAGGCTACAGCCTTGGCAGAACCCATATCCACAGCTGTGATTTTGCCCTGGAGAATTACACATACGTGGAAGAAAATGATACAGAACTGAAGACTTTTTCAATTGAGCGGGAACAGAAATACGTCCTGCCGCTGATAAAGGATGCCATGAAAGCAAGGGGAGACGAGTTGACCATTCTCTCCTCTCCGTGGAGTCCTCCTGCCTGGATGAAAACGAATAATGAAATGAATCACGGCGGGAAGCTGAAGCCGGAATTTTATGATGAATGGGCCTTGTACTATACAAAATATATCAAGGCGATGGAGGCAGAAGGAATCCCGATCTGGGGAATCACTGTCCAAAATGAGCCGGAAGCCACGCAAGTTTGGGATTCCTGCAGATACACAGCAGAAGAAGAACGCGATTTTGTCAAAAACCATTTGGGGCCTGTCATGGAAAAAGAAGGGCTCGAGGACAAGAAAATCATCATCTGGGACCATAACCGTGACATCGCCTATGAACGGGGAGAAACGATTTTATCCGACCCTGAAGCTTCAAAATATATTTGGGGAACAGGCATCCACTGGTACGTTTCCGAGGAATTTGAGAACCTAAGCAAAATCCATGAGGCGTTCCCGGATAAGCACCTGATTTTCACCGAAGGCTGCATCGAGGGCGGAGTCCAATTAGGCGCATGGCATACTGGCGAGCGCTATGCGCGCAACATCATGGGCGATATCAACAATTGGCTTGAAGGCTGGATCGACTGGAACATCGTCCTGAATGAACAAGGCGGCCCGAACCATGTCGGCAATTTCTGCGATGCCCCTGTGATCGTTGACACGAAAACTGGCGAAGTCCACTATAACAGCTCATTCTACTACATTGGACATTTCAGCAAATACATCAAGCACAATGCCGTAAGAATCGGCCATGAACTAAACCATGAGACATTGAAGTGTGTCACCTTTGAGAATGAAGATGGCAGCATCATCGCAGTCGTAATGAATGATCAAGAACAATCTCAAACGATCACGATTGCCCTCGGTGAAGAATCGTCCACAGCTGTGCTGCCAGGACATTCCATCAGCACCTTTATTGTAAAAAAATAGTATTATCCTAAGGACAATAAACCGCACCGCCTCCATGTGATTTCAACATCGTTTTATTTACTAAGATGACAGCTGAAATAAGGGAGGTGGTGTTTTTTTACTCAATCACTCTTTTCAAGTTGCTTCCAGTAAGGACAAATTGAAAAAGATCCCTTGGTGACCAAAAAGAATGAGCAGAGGAAAAAAGGTCGCCAATAAGTCTCTTGGTGACCAAAAAAAGAGTGTGGAAAAAAGGTCACCAATAAGTTCTCTTAGTGACCAGAAAAATAAGAAGGAGGAAACAGAATGAAAAAAACACTGGCCGTGTTGTTAAGTGCAATGATGATTCTGCCGGGCACAAGTTTCGCCGCTCCAGATGGGCACGTTACTGGTAAAAATGTAAAGAAACAGGATGGGATTCAAAACGAATCAGAATGGTCCCTTGTCTGGTCCGATGAATTCAGCGGCAAGGAAATTGACCGGAGCAAGTGGACTTTTGATATCGGAAATTGGATCGTAGACGAAAATGGTAACGGTGTTACGTCTGGATGGGGAAACAATGAGAAGGAATATTACACGGATTCAAATGAAAACGCTTTTATTGAGGATGGAAAGCTTGTTATAAAAGCAAAGAAAGAGCAGGTTACCGATCAGTTCGGGACCTACGACTATACTTCAGCAAAACTGAAGACAAAAGGGCTGTTCAGCAAAAAGTATGGCCGTTATGAAATCAAAGCGAAGCTTCCTGTAGGCAAAGGATTATGGCCAGCCATCTGGATGCTGCCTGAAGAAGATAAATACGGGACGTGGGCGGCTTCAGGGGAAATCGATATCGTCGAAGCATGGGGCAGCAGACCGCATACTGTCGCAGGGACGATACACTACGGTGAAGGCTGGCCGAATAATAAGTATACCGGTAAGGAATTCGAATTTCCTGAAAAAAGCGGAATTGACAAGTGGCATACATATGCACTTGAGTGGGAGCCGGGAGAGCTGCGCTGGTATGTAGATGGAGAACTCTATCAAACTCAGAACAAATGGTATTCAAAAGGGAAGGACAATGCTGCGAATTTCTCTTATCCTGCTCCTTTCGACCAGGAATTCTATTTGGTTATGAACCTGGCAGTTGGCGGCTGGTTTGACGGGGAGGTTGATGAAACGACGAAATTCCCAAGTAAAATGCTAGTAGATTATGTCAGAGTATATGATCTGAAAGACCGCGACTATCGTGAACCTGTTGAACCAGTGTCTGGTCCAGTGGAACTGCCTGCAGATGCGAAGCAGCCTCTTGAGGATGGCAATTTCGTTTATGACCAAGATTATCAAAAGCCAATAACAGTAGTCGATCAGCCAGGGAAGGAACTTGATCCAACAAATTGGAACTTCGTGAAGTTGCCAGAGTTCGGAGGAGCCGGCAGCTTAACGGTAGATGAAATTGATGGCAGGAGATATGCAAAAACAGAAATTACAAATGCAGGCTCCCAGCTGTATTCCCTGCAAATGATCCAAAACATCTCATTAGCAAATGGCGGCAAGTACAAAGTCAGCTTCGACGCGAAATCAACGGCAGCGAGAAATATCATGGTGAAGACCGGTGCAGGTGCATCAAGGGGATGGGTCAAGTATTCGAATGAAGAAACATTCAAGCTAAGCAGTGAACTGCAAAGCTATGAATTTACCTTCGACATGCTAAATGAAACAGATATCGCTTCAAGACTTGAGTTTAATCTTGGCGGGAACGGAACAGCACCGGTTTGGATTGGGAATGTTAGGGTCGAGGATATCACGGGGACACCTGTGGATGAAGATGCAGCAAAACAGCCACTTCCTGATGGAAACCATGTATATAATGGAACTTTTGATCAGGGCGGCATGGACCGAATGATGTTCTGGAATTTTTCAGTGGAAGATGCAGCCGCTGCTTCAGCCTTTGTTTCAGAGAATACGAGAGAACTCCATGTGGGGATTGAAGATGGAGCCGGCTATCCTGAAGCTGTACTGCTTGACCAAAAAGGACTCAATCTTGTAAAAGGGAATGATTATAAGGTTTCTTTTAAAGCAAGAGCTGTAATGCCAAGAACAATTCAAGTGAGCGTATTAAGTAAGGATAGGTCAGAAAATTATTCTGGAATGCAAACAATCGATCTTACAACTGACATGGAAGAGAAAACATTCAATTTTACAATGAAAGAAGACCTGTCTGACCCGGAAGCTCAAATTGTCTTCAACTTTGGTGGTGATGACGCTGATATATATTTGGATGATGTAGTCATGCTGAAGACCTCAAACATACCTGACTATGGAAACATCGATTTGTATCCTTTAAAGAATGGAAGTTTCACAGATGGTTTCTCTTCATGGGGCCAATATATCCATAATGATGCCAGTGCAAGCATCATTGTTGAAAATGGAGAGGTAAAAGCCGCTATAACAAATGAAGGAAACGAACCATGGAGCATCATTTTGCAGCAGGAGAATTTGGACCTTGCGAAGGATGTAGTTTATGAGCTCTCCTTCAAGGCCCGTTCTACTGAAGAGAGAGACACTGAAATTACGGTCGAGAATGCCCAGTATTCAAGATATCTGAGCAAAAAAGTAGACCTGACTGAAGAAATGCAGACGTATTCTTTTGAATTCACAATGCCTCAAGATGATCTTGCTGCATTCAAGATGCTTCTAGGCAAAAACTTATTGTCTCCAGTCGGGAGCCATGATGTGTTCATTGACGATGTAGTTTTAAGAGTCAAGGATGCTCCGACACAGGAGGAGCCTGTACCAACACCCGGGATTGACAACGGTGATTTTGCCGATGGAACAGCAAATTGGTCCGACTGGTGGGGAGACCAGTGGAGCGGATATGGTGTAGGTGCGATGACAGCTGAAAACGGAGAACTGAAGGTTGCGATTTCACAAGTTGGCGGCGCCTCCTATGCTCCGCAAGTGTTCCAAAAGGGGCTGCTTTTTGAAAATGGCGGCAGCTATACGGTCATGTTTGATGCAAGGGCAGATGAGCCGAGGAAGATGAATGTCAATATTGGCAAAGAACTAACCATTGATCCATGGTTCATCCCTTATATGACAACACAAACCCTTGATTTAACGAATGCAATGAAACAATATAGTTCCACGTTTACAATGACCGAAGAAACGTACAACGACGGAAAAATCGTCTTCGAACTCGGGAATATCGATGGCGGTAATGTGGCAACAAATGTTTATCTTGATAATATAAACATCATAAAGAACTAGTTTTATAGAAGGGGCAGAGATGCAAGGGATCTGCCCTTTTCCTTTTCACTAGAAGCTAATTCATCAGGAGGAGAACAAATGAAGTACAGACAGCTTGGAAATACCGGGATGAAGGTTTCAGAAATAGGGTTTGGTGCCTGGCAGCTTGGGAATGCAAGAGACTGGGACAAGATGTCGGACAAACAGGCAGTGAGCTTAGTACATGAAGCCCTTGATCAAGGCTGCAATTTTTTTGATACAGCCCCGAATTATGGCGGCGGTATGAGTGAATCCATCCTGGGGGAGGCGCTGAATGGAAAAAGGGCCGATGTCGTTATTAATACTAAGTTTGGACATCAGCCTGATCATACAGTGAATTTCGACCCGAGGAATATCCGGAGCTCTGTGGAAGGCAGCTTGCGCCGTCTCAAAACGGATTATCTTGATTCCCTTTTATTGCATAACCCGCCTTTTGAATGCCTGACGGGAAATACAGATCATTTTACAGAATTGGAGAAGCTTAAGCGAGAAGGGAAAATTCGTGCTTTCGGAGCCTCGATTGATTCAGCCAGAGAGATGGAGGCACTGCTGGATTTTACCGGCAGCGAAGTATTGGAAGTAATGTTCAATATTTTTCATCAGGATCCAAGACAAGCCTTCAAGAAAGCAGCTGATAAAAATGTCGGACTGATTGTAAAAGTGCCGCTGGATTCCGGATGGCTTTCAGGTAAATATGACGATAGAAGTGTATTTACAGATATTCGCAGCCGATGGGATGCTAAGCAGCTTAAGGAAAGAGCCGAATTGTTACCAGCTGTCAGAGAAGCTCTGGAACCAGGGGAAACCATGGTCCAGCTCGCCCTGCGATACATTCTTCATTATCAGGAGGTTTCAACAGTGATTCCGGGGGCAAAGAATCTCGAGCAGCTGACCGAGAATTTATCGGCAACCGCTGCTAAGATATCAGCGGAAAAGGTGAAAAAGCTTGAGATGATGTGGGAAAAAGAGCTGAAACAGAATCCTATAGGATGGTAGAAAAACAATACGCTGGAGGTATAAAAGATGGCTTATCAACCAGAAACAACAAGATATGATTCAATGAAATATAACCGCTGTGGCAGATCCGGACTAAAGCTGCCGGCCATTTCGCTTGGGCTATGGCATAATTTCGGCGGGGGAGATACTTTTGACAATGGCCGGGCGCTGATCAGGAAAGCATTTGACCTGGGAATCACTCACTTCGACCTTGCCAACAATTACGGGCCGCCGCCGGGATCAGCCGAGGAGAACTTTGGAGAAATCCTTCGAAAAGATTTTTTCGGCTACCGTGATGAGATGGTCATTTCGACAAAAGCAGGCTATGGAATGTGGCCTGGTCCTTACGGTGACTGGGGATCAAGGAAATACCTTGTATCCAGTCTCGATCAAAGCCTGAAGAGGATGGGTCTTGATTATGTGGATATTTTTTACCACCACAGGGCAGATCCTGATACTCCTCTTGAAGAAACGATGATGGCTCTGGATCAAATTGTAAGACAAGGAAAAGCCCTTTATGTTGGCATTTCCAACTATGGAGTTGAAGAAACCAAACAGGCAATCGGAATCCTGAAAGAGCTAAAGACACCGCTGTTGATTCATCAGCCGGCCTACTCGATGTTCAATAGATGGGTTGAAAATGGACTTACGGATCTTCTGCAGGATGAAGGGGCCGGGGCCATCGCGTTTGTGCCATTGGCTCAGGGCCTGTTAACGAATCGATACTTGAACGGAATTCCACAGGATTCGCGAGCATTGAAGCCGAACAGTTTCCTGAACGAAAAAGATGTATCGGAAGACGTGCTTGAAAAAGTGGCAAAACTTAACGGGATTGCCCAGGAACGAGGCCAGTCCCTTGCCCAAATGGCACTTGCCTGGGTGCTTAGAGACGGGAAAATCACTTCGGCGTTAATCGGCGCAAGCAAGGTCAGCCAGATAGAAGAAAATGTCGCTGCCCTGCAAAACCTTGAATTCTCACGAGACGAATTGAAAGCAATTGATGATATTTTAGCATGATTCTGTCAGGGTCAGATTTTCTCCGCGCGGATGCATAGGAACAATTTGGCGGACTCCTCTTATTGATAAGAGGAGTTTTTACCTTTATGGGCATTTCTTTTTTGGGTTATAATCATCTAATACAAAGAACTTAAATGAGGAATGTCCAGTGGCTTTACTGAAAAAATTCAATTTTGTCGGCGGCAGGGTGGTGAAAACAGGGATTGCTGTTTTCCTGACTGCGCTCATCTGTGAGCTGTTAAACTGGCCGCCGATGTTTGCTGTAATCACAGCGATTGTCACAATCGAACCGACTGCGGCTGATTCGATAAAAAAAGCATATGTCAGATTCCCGGCCTCGGCAATCGGGGCAGCTTTTTCCGTTGTGTTCAATTTTGCGTTCGGGCACAGCCCGCTCACTTATATGCTTGTTGCTGTAGCAACGATCATTGCCTGCCACAGGCTGCGGCTTCAGGACGGGGCGCTGGTGGCGGTGCTGACAGGGGTAGCGATGATATCGACAGTGCATGACCACTATCTGTCTTCGTTTTTCGTCCGACTGGGCACGACCTTGACGGGGCTGACCGTCTCTACGCTCGTGAACCTGCTCGTGATCAGGCCCGATTATTCCAAGACAATCAAAGCTAAAATCAAGAAATTAACCTTGGAAACGGGAAACTTGATTGAAGCCAGAGGAGCCGAAATCACCAGGCATCAGCCGCTGCACAGGGAGACGAAGGCTCACTTCCAAAAAATCCTAAAGGACATGGAAGCCATCGAAACCTTGTGCAAGTACCAAAAGAAAGAATGGAAGCTGCATCAATTCAATCGCAAGGATATGCGTGACTTCCATTATGAATACAAGAAGCTACTTTTGTTGAGGCAAATCCATTACCACGTCGGAAATCTCGTATCGCTTCCGTCGATTCACTTGCCAGCTTCGAAAGCAGAAGTCGTCCAATCAATGGTGAAATCCATCAACTCAGCTCTCCACCATCCTGATTTTCAGATGGATGAAGCGCATGATAGGGTCGTCAGAGAGCTACTCGATTTATTAAGACACGAGGTGGAGATGAGGGAAGCATGCTCCCGCCGCTTCTCGGAAGAAACGGTGATCTACTATGAGCTCGTCTCCATCCATGACCTGCTGGAAGAGCTCGATCACATTCACAGGCACGAAATCAGGCATCAAACCTTTTTGGAAAAATCATTGGATATAACCTGAAGCTCCTCTTGTTTTCAAGAGGGGTTTTTTCTATATTTTTTTCCAATAGATAAAAAACTAAATGAAAAAAATTCTCAATTAGTTATTGACTTACCAAAATTTACGTTTTAAGATTTAAATAGTTAAGTGATAATGATTATCATTATCGAGTGACTAATGCGCGCAAAAAATCCTAATCATTAGGAGTCTTACCATGAAAAAACGTTATTTGATTGCTTCTTTGCTGATTCTATCGATTGTTTCGCTCTTTGTCGGGGTCAGCAGTATTTCACCTTTGGAGCTTCTCGACTTTCAATCAGAGGAAACTGAAATCTTCCTGATCAGCAGGGTGCCTAGGCTGGTCTCGATTCTGCTGGCAGGAGCGGGAATGAGCATTGCCGGGCTGATCATGCAGCAGCTCAGCCGCAATAAGTTTGTGTCTCCGACGACAGCAGGGACGCTTGATGCTACGAGACTGGGAATCCTTGTTTCGATGCTGTTCTTTGCAAACGCGTCAACGATTGAAAAAATGCTGATTGCCTTCATTTTTGCTCTGGCAGGGACCTTTCTTTTCATGCAAATCCTTGACCGCATCAAGTTCAAGGATGCGATTTTCATTCCGCTCGTCGGGATGATGCTCGGGAATATCCTTTCCTCGGTTTCAACCTTTTTTGCCTACAGAGCCGATGTCATCCAGAATATGTCCGCGTGGCTGCAGGGTGATTTTTCAATGATCATGAAGGGCCGCTATGAATTGCTGTACATAAGTATTCCCGTGCTGGTAATTGCCTATCTGTTTGCGAATCGCTTTACCGTCGCCGGAATGGGTGAGGATTTTTCGAAGAATCTGGGGCTGGCCTACAAGCGAATCGTCAATATCGGCCTGGTCCTTGTCGCACTGATTACGGCAACCGTGGTCCTTACGGTTGGAATGATTCCGTTCCTCGGGTTGATCATCCCGAATATCATCTCGATCTTCAAAGGTGACCACCTGCAAAAAACGCTGCCCCATACGGCCTTGCTTGGAGCAAACTTTCTGCTGTTAACCGACATTCTTGGCAGGGTCCTGATTTACCCGTATGAAATTTCGATCTCCTTGATGGTCGGCGTCATCGGAAGCGGCATTTTCCTGTATCTGCTGTTTAGGAGGAAGGCATATGCGTAACTCAATCAAACTCATCCTCCTTTCATTGCTGGCAGTCGGCGCCATTGCTTTGTACCTGCTCCATGACCTGAATGGCAGCTTTGATTACGCCCTGCCAAAGCGGGCGATGAAGGTGGCGGCGATGGTCATCACCGGCCTGGCAATCGCTTATTCGACGGTAGTGTTCCAGACGATTACGCACAACCGGATCCTGACACCAAGCATCATCGGGCTTGATTCGCTTTACATGCTGCTGCAGACAGTGATGATTTTCTTCCTTGGTTCCGGCCATGTAACAGTGGTGAACAAACAGGTCAATTTCATTTTGACAGTCGCTGCCATGATCATTTTCGCCCTGCTGCTCTACAAACTGCTTTTTAAAAAGGGGAGCCAGCCGATTTACTTCCTGCTGCTCGTCGGGATCATCGTCGGGACGTTTTTCTCGAGCATCTCCACCTTCCTGCAGGTGCTGATCGACCCGAATGAGTTCCAGATTGTCCAGGACCGGATGTTTGCGAGCTTCAATAACATCAATACCGACCTAGTCTGGCTTGCGGTCGGCCTGATCATCCTGCTCGTCCTTTATGGATGGAGGTTCACTCCCTATCTCGATGTCCTGTCGCTTGGCAGGGAGAATGCCATCAATCTCGGCGTTGCTTACGATTCAATTGTAAAAAAAATGCTGGTGCTCGTTGCCGTGTTCATTTCGATTTCAACCGCGCTCGTCGGTCCGCTGACCTTTTTGGGCCTGATCGTTGCCAATCTTGCTTATCAGGCATTTAAAACTTACAAGCATTCCATCCTGCTAAGCGGTGCCGTTTTAATCAGCATCATCTCACTTGTCGGCGGCCAGTGGGTCGTGGAAAGAGTGTTCACTTTTTCAACAACGCTGAGTGTCATCATCAATTTCATCGGCGGCGTGTACTTCATTTACTTACTGCTGAAGGAGAGTCGATCCACATGATCAAGGTTCGTTCACTATCCAAATTTTACGGAAAGAAAAGCGTTGTTGAAGATGTAACGGTCAATATCGAACGCGGAAAAATCACTTCGTTCATCGGACCGAATGGCGCCGGAAAATCGACACTCCTTTCAATGGTCAGCCGCCTGCTCGATGCCGATACTGGAGAGGTTCTCATTGACCAGACCGACGTCCGGAAAATGAAGTCGAATGATTTTTCCAAGGTCGTATCCATCCTCAAGCAATCCAATTACATGAATGTCCGGCTGACCATCCGTGAGCTGGTGAGTTTCGGCCGATTTCCTTATTCAAAGGGGAGGCTGACGGAAGAGGATGAACGGATGGTCGACCAGGCCATTGATTACATGCATCTGAAGGAAATGGAGGACAGTTATCTCGATGAATTGTCCGGTGGCCAGAAGCAGCGCGCTTTTATCGCGATGGTCATCGCCCAGGATACTGATTATATACTGCTTGATGAACCGCTCAACAACCTGGACATGAAGCACTCCGTCCAGATCATGAAAATCCTGCGTCAGCTGGTCGACGAACTTGGAAAAACGGTCGTCATCGTCCTGCACGATATCAACTTTGCTTCCGTCTATTCCGACCGCATCGTTGCCCTGAAAGAGGGAAAAGTCGTCAAGGACGGACCGACAAACGAAATCATCCAATCCGACGCGCTAAAAGAAATTTACGATATGGAAATACCGATTCAGGAAATGAACAATTGCCGGATTTGTGTTTATTTTAATTCCAACTAAAAGGAGGGGTTTAATATGAAAAAAATTAGCTTACTAGCACTTTTTTTAACAATACTGTTCACTTTGGCTGCTTGCGGAGCAGAGGAAAAAGCAGAAACAACGGCTGCGTCTGGAAAAAGCGAAGCAAAAGAAATGACAATCAAGCACGAATACGGGGAAGCGGTTGTGAAAAAGAATCCGGAAAAAGTGGTCGTATTTGATTTTGGTATCCTTGATTCGCTTGATGAGTTAGGTGTGGAAGTCGCCGGCGTTCCGCAGGCAATCGTTCCGGACTATCTGAAAAAGTATGCAGGCAAAGAATATACCAATGTCGGCAGCCTGAAGGAGCCAGACTTTGAAGCGATACATGCCCTTAAGCCAGATGTGATTTTCATTTCAGCAAGGCAGGCGGAGCTTTATGACCAATTCGCAGAAATCGCTCCAACCGTGTTCGTAGGAATGGATTACGCTAATTATATGGAGTCATTCGAGAAGAATATGAAATTGATCGGGGAGATTTTTGAAAAAGAGGAAGCAGTGGCTGATCAGCTGAAGGAAATCAACTCGGATATTGAAGAAATCAATAAGGAAGCATCATCATCAGACAAGAAAGCATTGCTTGTCCTCGCCAATGAAGGAAAAGTCAGCGCATATGGCGCCAGTTCCCGTTACGGCTTCATCCACGATGTATTCGGCTTCAAGGCTGCAGATGAAAAGATTGAAGTTTCTACACACGGCCAGAGCATTACTTTTGAATACATTCTTGAAAAGAACCCTGATATCCTTTTCGTCATCGACCGTACTGCTGCAGTAGGCGGGGAAGTTGGAGCGAAGGAAACGATTGAAAATGAACTCGTCAAAAAGACAACCGCATTTAAAGAAGGCAAAGTTGTTTATCTTGATGGCGTGAACTGGTATTTGAGCGGTGGCGGATTGCAGTCACTTAAGTCAATGATCGAAGAAGTGAAATCGGCATTATAAGGAGGAGTATCCATGTTCTTTCAAATCAAGCGCATGCTTGTAAAAGAAGGTGCGTCCAGCCTGGTCGTCGACCGTTTTTCGCAGAAAGCCATGCTAATCGAAAGCCAGCCCGGCTTCATCGATAAGCAGGTTTTGGTGAAAAAGAGGACCCGCGGCAACGAGGAAGTCATGGTTATGATCAGATGGCAGTCCGAGGGAGACTGGAAGAACTGGGAGAAGCATCCCGACCATATTGCCGGCCATAAGGCTAAGATTGGCAAGCCAAAGCCGGAATATCTTATAGAATCAAGCCAAGATCTATACGAAGTGAAGTCTAGCTGAGCTATAGATTATAACCCTGGTTTATTGCCAGGGTATTTTTTTTGTAGGAGATTGTTGTGACAAAATTATGAAACTATCAAAAGCATGTTGTTTAGAGGGTTAACATACGATATAATGAGAATCGTTATCATTAATATTGAAAATCATTATCAATTATGGCGAGGACGGTTGAAATGAAAAATAAAACATGGAAGAAAGTAGCTTCCATCTCGATGGCAGGAAGTTTGCTTTTTGCTGCAGGGTGTACCGAAGAAAGTGTCAAAAAAGAAGAGTCACCAAAAAAGACACCAGAAGCTGAAAAAACGTATTCGGCTGCAGTAACTGACTATAATTTCGATACAGCAGGAAATATGTTTGCTTATGCTGAGTTTGAATTAGCGGGGGAACCGCTTTTAGAAGGACTGGGCGTCGACCTTGATCTTCTGGATCCGATGAAAGTCGATCAGCCGGAGAAATTCGATTATACTGCCGGGATTGAGGCGTACGAATACTCTGAGGAAGCGATGTATGAGGTCGTTGAAAAATCGGGACTTGGATTGCATTTGATCAACGGACCAGTTGTCGCCGAAATGGCGAAGCAAAAAGGAAAAGAAGCACCAGAAATGCTTGCCGAAAGATATTATGAGCTTGCCGATGCTGTAGGCTACCCGCAAGAGGAAATCTTCACGAATATGTTCCCGACACTGATCGAATATTCGAATGGAGATCCGCATTATGTTGGGAAGGTTGATACCGAGGAATATGCTTCAGGTGATGGAGATACATATGTCCCTAACTATCAAGTAAACTTCAAATCTCTTCGCTGGGACCGTGAAAAAATGGATAAAGTCCTGAATCCGGCAGCTTATGGCGGGACGTTTTTGAAGCAGGCGCTATGGGCAGGGGACTTCCTTGGCGGTTACCATACGGTCGACAAGGATGAGGAGCTTGAAGGGGAGACACCAACTGATGACAAGGATGAAAATATCAGGCTTGGTGTAAGCTCTCCGGATGGCATGCAGGGAATGTTCCTGGTTGAAGGGATCTGGAATAAACTGAACTTCATCAAGAACGGACTTTTTTACAATGGAAAAGAGTTGACACCAGCTGGTATCGGAAGCCAGTATGATCCTTCCAAAGGATTGGTTTACCTGCCTCATAAAATCGAAGTTGAAGAAGACGGCAATGACATGATGCCGAACGCCAAGTCTATGAAGCTGGCAGACAGCCGCAGCGTGCTTAATGATCAGTGGCTAATGCTTTGGCCGGCAGCTGAGTTTTATGGCATGACGGACCAGCGCGCGGAGAACAAGAATGTGGCTCCTTCATTCAGGGCTTTGTTTGACAGCAATCCATATCCATCTGCTCCAAAAGAAAATCTGGATGGCGATGGTGCAAATGATGTTGCTTCTTCCGATCCATATACTGTAAATAAAGATGTCATGCTGCATGTTTTTAAAAATCTTGACGCCATGCACTTCAACAAGGATGCTGGAGCATTTGTAACGGAGCATGATGGCACGAAGCAGGGGAATTATGTCGATACATTCCAGGCTGGTTATACAGTAGAATCATTGCGAATCTTCCAGCGGGCAATTGATGGATTGCCTGTTGGCTATGCTAGCGGAGATGCTGCAGAAGGCTTGAAAACTAAAGAAGGCGAACGTGCAAAAGAACTGATCAAGGCACAAGCCGATTTTATTATGAGTGAACTGATCATGGAAAATGGCTTGGCTGCAAAAGGATTTACAATTGGCAGCGGTGCAGACGAGGAAGTTTCCCTGCAGGCACAGATAGGGGCAATCCGCGGATTGACGGCTGCTTACCTGGCAACACAGGATGACAAGTATCGCGAAGCTGCCCGCGGCGTTTTTGTGGCAATGGATGAAAGCCTTTGGGATCAAGATCTTAAAGCCTATAAAACTGGCAATGATGAGATGAAATATGATGCTTACACTGCAGGCGGAGTAGCTGCTGTATTTCGCATAGCGATCAATAACTTAAGCAATAGTGACAGCGACCAGGAGCAGCCTGCTTCATTAGAAGTCGATACGATCGTTGAAAAGTACACCGATTTCTTTGATAGGGTCATCGACGGGCCATCCCTTGAAGAAGGCATGCAGGCGAGCGAATTCTGGGATACGGGAGACTTTTACCTGAAAAAAGGAAATTCAGAAAACACAGATGATGACAATGTGCCGCAAATTCAGGCAGGGCATGGCAAATACGGAATTGCTCCTGTCCTTCTGCCTGTAGAAATTAGCAAAAAATAACCATTAAAGAGGCGTTTCCAATGAAGAAGCTGATTCTTTTCCTTTTACTGGCCATTACAACAGTAGTTGCAGCAGGCTGCAGCGAAAAGACGGGCGTTGCCATGGAGTTTGGCAGCACCCGTGATTTTGCTGCCCACAGCGATAATATCCTTATGAATAAGAAAGGAACTGCTGTATATACGGCAAATATTGATATCAATACTGTTACCATTATGGACCCTGAAAAAGGAAAAGTTTTGGCAGAGGTGAAGGTTGGAAAAGAGCCGAGGCAGATGACTTTGAGTCCTGATGAGAAATACCTTTATGTAGCCTGTATGCTAGATAACAAGATTGATATTGTTTCATTGAAGGAAAAAAAGGTAATCGATTCAATCCCGACTGGCATCGAACCATTTGGGGTCATGACTAGCCAGGACGGAAAAATGTTATACACAGCGAATTACCGTTCGGGAACAGTATCTGTTTTTGACCTGGAGAAGCGCAAGCAAATCAAGGAGATTGAAGTAGGTGACCGCCCGCGATCGCTGGCCATTACGGCAAAGGGAGATAAGTTGTATGTCCCGCAGTATTTAAGTGGGGCAATATCCGTGATTGATACTCATAAAAATGAGGTCGTGAAACAGATTCAACTTGCTGAGTCCCCGGACAAAATTGATCAGAAAAAGAGCCAGGGAATTCCGAACACGCTTGAGCAATTCGTAATCAGTCCAGACGGGAAAACAGCCTGGGTGCCGCATCTGTTAACGAATGTAGATACACCGATTCATTTCGAGGAAACAATTTTTCCGGCGATCTCCGTCATTGATCTTGAAAAAGACGAGGAAATCATTGAAGATCGGAAACAGCTGTTTGAAGAAATGAATGTTACTGACAGCCAGAACCAGACCATCATCGTATCTAACCCATATGATATCGTTTTTAAGCCGGATGGAAGCAAAGCGTATGCTGTCATGTCCGGAAGCGAGGATTTAGTTGTGTTTGATTTAAAGCGGGGTGGGAACGCAACCCAGGTTGTCCGGAGAATTTCCGGAAACAACCCTAGGGGAGCTGTCTTGTCGCCTGACAGCAAAAACCTGTTTGTCCACAATGCGATGAGCCATGATTTAGCGGTACTGAATGCTGGTGGGGAAAGTTCTTATTCTCGTGTAAAATCAGCTGGCGAAAATATCGCATTGGTGTCAAAAGATCCGATGGACCCGCTTGAACGGGAAGGAAAGACGATTTTCTACAGCGCAAACAGCGATGAATATGCAGCAGACATCACCGGGAACAACTGGATGAGCTGTGCCTCCTGCCATGCGGATGGCGACATGAACGGACTGACGCTGACTACCCCGAAAGGTCCTAGGAATGTGCCGAGCAATGTGCGGACAACCGAAAACGGGCTATTCATGTGGGATGGCAGCCGTGACGATTTCGAGGATTACCTGCTTACCGTCCAAGGGGAAATGGGCGGGATGATGGATTATAATCCAGGCGAACCGCTTCCGGACGACGTTAAGCATATGTATGATGCGATGTTTGCCTATTTGGATAACCCAGAGTCCTTCCCTCCTCCGAAAAGCCCTTATCGCACCAAGGATGGTAAGCTTACAGCAACGGCACTGGAAGGCAAGGAGCTGTTCGAAGGCAAGGGAGGCTGCATCGCCTGCCATGCAGGTGAGAATTTCACCGATAGTGGGAAGGCTGTGGACGGAAGTGGAAAACTTACGACCAGCAATCTTAATTATCTTTACGATATCGGGACAGGGAATGCAAAGGATATTGAATCTGCTGGAGATGCCAGGGCAGACGTGAAAAATCCGCGCGACAATAAGCACTTCGATACACCAACGCTGAGAGGAGTCTGGGCAACAGCACCATATTTCCACGATGGGAGCGCCAAAACAATTGAAGAAGCGATTGGCCGGCATAATACGAAAGAAGTTTCGGGTTTGTCCGATGGTGAAATTGCCAAGATTGCTGAATTTGTAGGATCAATTGAATAAATGTTTTAGGTATGCTCCTCTTATCGGTTGGGATAAGAGGAGTTTTTTTATTTGGGGGTTTTGTTTATTGGAACCCTGGCCGAGGAAAGCTGATGGGCCCTTGGGAGCCGGCTAAAGGACATTCAGGAGGTATGAGCTTGGCAAAATGTCTCATAGAACGTATCTATAGGACATCCACGTGTTTCAAGCTTAGCTGAATGTCCGATAAGGATTTTTAAAGGAAATACACAGAGTCGAAGCTTAGCCGAATGCCTCATAGAGGAAATGTTAAAGGTCGTGTTATCTGGATTTACCGAAGATAGATAAACAGAAGCACAAGAACCATCCCCTTGCTTGAAATTCTCTTTTAAGGGTAAATTACTTTTCAACAATATCAACTTGCATTTGTAATAAATTCGTCAAGGTTTTGATGATGATGAGGACAATCCTCATGCTATTCTATGATATGAAGATTGTACATTTATTCACAATTTAAACCGACCATAAATTTGATTTCCATCATTGAGTTGGTAATCTGGAGGAATCATCAGTGGAATTCATACTTGGTTTGCTTGAGGAACCATTAATCTTATTATTTGCGATCCTGTTTGCAGGATCGGCGATTGGCGAAATCAAAATCAGGGGATTAAGTCTCGGCACTTCCGGCGTGCTGCTCGCTGCCATGGTGTTCGGCCATTTCGGCTATAAAATTTCACCCGTCATCCAGCAGCTGGGATTAGGTTTGTTCATTGTCGCAGTAGGCCTATCAGCTGGACCGCGTTTTTTCCGGATGATGAAAACGAGCGGGGTAGTGTTTGGCCTCATTGGATTGTCAATTACAGTAATTGCTGCGGTAACAACGATTGTGGTTGCCAAGCTGTTTCACTTATCACCTGCGCTTAGCATTGGAATCATGACAGGGGCGCTGACGAGCACGCCGGGTCTGGCCGCTGCGCTCCAGGCGACAGGCGACCCGCTGGCATCAGTCGGATATGGAATCGCCTATCCATTCGGAGTCCTCGCTGTTGTGCTTTTCGTTCAGCTTTTACCGAGGGTCCTAAAGGTTGATTTAGCTGAGGATTTGAAAAAGAAATCAGGACCAGTGCGTAACGATGAGTCTCCTGAGGTTATGACAATCGAGGTAACCAAACCTGCTATTAATAAGCGAACGCTAAAGGAACTTAAATTCAATCGCTACAATACCGTCGTAATCAGCAGGGTGATTCGGGGCGATCGAAATATCATCGCCTTGAACGATACTGTTATTTTAGTTGGGGATCGGCTTGTCGCAGTTGGCCTGAAGAATGATTTAGAGAAGCTTTGCAGGGACATCGGCCGCCAAGTGGAGACGAATACGGAAAACCATGATAATGTGACACTTCGCAAAGTGACGGTCGATGCGCTCGAACTGATCGGGAAAACGATCAAAGAGCTGGAACTGAGAAGAACCTATGGCGTGACCGTAACCAGGATTGAGCGCGGAGGTTTTGAGTTCAACCAGAATCCAAAATGGCGTCTGGAGCGTGGCGATGTCCTCACACTTGTCAGCAGCGTGGACAGGCTCAATGATGTCGAAAAGCTTTTCAGCAGGAAAAAGCTGACCGTAACGAACATCCATATTCTATCCTTAAGTGTGATCCTATTGCTCGGCGTCCTTGCGGGAATGATACCGATTCACTTGCCAGGGCTCGGAACAATTACCTTTGGTGTGGCAGGCGGGCCGTTATTTTTAGCCTTGATCATCGGCCACTTTGGTAAAATTGGTCCTATCCACGCGAGGTATTTCCAGCCATCCAACCAGGTGATCCGTGATATCGGGCTTGTGCTGTTTCTGGCCGGTGCCGGTACAACCGCCGGGCAGGGAATCGTCGAAGTCATCCAGCAGGAGGGCTTCAGTCTGCTTCTAGGAGGGGCGATTATTACGATTATCCCCATGGCAGCTGGGTATTTTCTTGCTCGAAAGCTGCTCAGGTTAAGCGTGATCCATTCACTCGGAGCCATCTGCGGCGGGATGACAAGCACACCCGGCCTTGGAGCAGCCAACCAGCTAATGGATACGGAAGACCCGTCCATCGCCTATGCAGCTGCCTATCCATTCGCGCTGATTTCCGTCGCAGTCGCAGCTCAGGTGCTTGTATTTTTCTTGTGAAAGGTTGGATACTGATTTAAAAAACCTTGAACAAGGCCTTCAAGACAATTCAATCGGGAAAAGTGTAATTGAATTGTCTTGAGAGAGTGATCCAAGACAATTCAATTCGAAAAAGTAGAATCGAATTGTTCTGGGAAGGTGCTCCAAGACAATTCAACTCGAAAAAGTAGAATCGAATTGTTCTGAGAAGGTGCACCAAGACAATTCAACTCGAAAAAGTAGAATCGAATTGTTCTGAGAAGGTGTTCCAAGACAATTCAACCGGAAAAAGTGTGATCGAATTGTCTTGAAAGAGTGCTCCAAGACAATTCGACGGGAAAAAGGTGATCGAATTGTCTTGAGAGGGTGCTTCAAGACAATTCAACCGGAAAAGACGCGAATGAATTGTCTTGAGTGTGCTCACTTCACTCGGAAAAAAAGCTGCTGAACTGCAATGAACGTGCTCCTCAATACACTTACCTCGGCAAAACCACACCTGAACTGCAATGAGCCTGCCCCCCTAAAAATAATTCAACCAAGCACTCCCACCAGGCAATCTGCCGGAAGTTTTTTAATAACAGAAATATTTTCCAAACTGTATTGACACTATCTTCAAAAAGGATTATATTATCATTATTGATAATGATAATAATCGCAAATTTAAACACATCAGGTGATATCGATGAAGGAAACGAAAGCAGATTTAATTTTACATCCAGTCAGAATGAAGGTTCTTCAGACATTAGCCAGTGGGAGGAGGAAAACCGTACAGCAAATTGCTGAGCAGCTGCCGGAGGTTCCGCAGGCGACCTTGTATCGCCATTTGAAGAAGCTGCTTGATGCAAATGTGATTGAGGTCGTTGAAGAAAACCAGGTGCGCGGCACGGTCGAGAAAGTATACGCACTGCCGGAACAGAACCAGCTGCTATCGCGTGAGGAAGTGCTCAAGGCTGGCCCGGATGAACACCTTAATTATTTTATGAGGTTTCTTGGCAGTGTATTGATGGATTTCGAAGCATACATTCGCCAGCCGAACTATGATTTCGAAAAGGATATGGTCAGCTTCAGGATGGCGACTTTGTACGCCAGCGACGAGGAATACAGTGAATTTATCAGGAAGTACGTGGAGCTGATCACACCGCTGCTGCAGAATGAGCCAGCGCCACACCGCAAGAAACGGAGCATCACCAATATTTTAACAACCCAAAATACCGATGAAGTGGGGAAAAACGATGAACGCCCAGTTGGTTAAAGAGGAAATTTCTTTTAAAAGTGATGTAAACCTTAAAGGAACTTTATTGATTCCAGACACTGGCAAGGAGAACTATCCGGCGATTGTATTCCTTCCTGGTTCAGGGCAGCTGAACCGTGATGGCAGCACACCTAAAGGCAAATTCAAATTCAATCTCTATGCCGATTTGGCTGAACTGTGTACGGCCCAGGGCTTTGTTACGTTCCGTTATGATAAAAGAGGGGTTGGCGAAAGTGAGGGTGACTACCATTCGGCAGGGCTTTCCGACGCCTTGAACGATGCAGAAGCAGCAATGGATATGCTGGCCTCCCATCCTAAAGTGGATCCTGCCAAATTGATCATTGCTGGGCATAGTGAAGGCTGTATGGTAGGCACGGCTCTCAACGCAAGGAGACCGGCAGCCGGACTGATCCTCCTTTCGGGTGGCGGAGAAACCATGAAAGAGGCTCTTGATTACCAAAGAAAGGTTACATTTAAAGAACTTGCGCAAAAGAAAGGCCTTCAAGGTTTTATCATCAATAAGTTCAATACACTTGAAAAAGGGGAAAAACAAGCCCAGGCTACCTATAAAAAAATGCTGGATTCAGATAAAGACATCATCAAAACAATGGGCTTTATTACAATGCCGGCAAAGTATTTCCGGGAGCATTTTGCCCTTAACATCGAAGAAGCGCTCGCGAAGGCTGCTTGTCCTGTTCTGGCGGTCAGCGGCTCGAAGGATTGGCAGACAAATCCGGAAAATCTTAAGCGTGTCGAGCAATTTGTCCAGGGAGATTACGAGACACATGTCATTGAAAACATGGATCATGGCTTAAAGTTGCAGCTCACTCCGTTTTCCCCAACAACCTACAAGAAAGATTACTTGAAAACTATTGGCCAGCCAATCCATCCTGAGGCCGCCCAGATTTTGACTCAATGGCTAAACAGATATTACTAAGGTAAGTTATGTCCATAACCTGAGTCCTATAAATGTCCCCAACAAGATATATAGTCTTAGAAGCCCTTTTTACACAAAAAGGGCTTTTTCTTTCGTTATCTTGCTTTTTCATCACCAAAACTCCATAACGGCCTGCAACTGGTTTATACTGATGCTAGAGGTGAGAATGATGCCGCATATCCCTGAAGACTATTGGAAAGCAATTGTAGATTGCGATCCTTCCTATAATGACACTTTTATTTACGCAGTGAAAACGACCAGGATCTTCTGCAAGCCTTCTTGCAAATCGCGAGAGCCGAAGAGGGAGAATGTATTGGTTTTTAACAATGCCTACATGGCGATGGACGCAGGCTTCAGGCCCTGTAAAAGATGCAGGCCGGATGGGGCGATTTTACCTGCAGAGGAATGGATCGGGCAGATTACTTCCTGGATTGATGGACATTATCACGAGCAGCTGACTCTTGAAGGATTAGCTGATCTGTTCCACGGCAGTCCATTTCATTTGCAGCGCCTGTTTAAAAAAGCAAAGGGCATGACCCCGGCAGAGTATATCCAGCACCTCCGTCTGGAAAAAGCAGCAGCCATGCTGCTTGAAACCGGGAGTACCGTCAAAGATATTGCAACGGCAGTAGGCTACAGCAGCACCCCATATTTTACGACGCTGTTTAAAAAGAAGTTCGGCAGCACGCCAGCTGCATACCGGAAAAGGAAGGTAGATTAAGATGATTTTTTGGACGAAACTGGATCATGCCGCACTGGATCTCTACATTGCCGCGAGTGAAAAGGGACTATGCTATGTGGGCTCACCGGGTCAATTTTTCGAGGAGTTTTCAGGGGCAATCCATAAACGATTTCCTTCGGCTGAGCTAAAAGAGGACCGGGAATTTATGGAGCTATATTTACAGGAACTGCATGATTACCTCGAGGGAAGAAGCACTGCTTTATCAATGCCTGTTGATATAAAAGGAACGCCATTTCAGGAAGCGATCTGGAAGGCGTTGACCGAAATTCCGTTTGGGCATACATGCTCTTATTCAGATATCGCTGAAAAAATTGGCAAGCCAGCAGCCGTCCGTGCAGTTGGAACGGCAATCGGAGCCAATCCGGTGCTGATTACCGTTCCATGCCATCGGGTGATCGGCAAGAATGGCGCCATCACTGGCTACAGAGGCGGAGTTGAGATGAAACAATTTTTGCTTGATTTAGAGAAGAATGTTAAAAAATGACCTACTCATTTCGAGAGGTCATTTTCTTTTCTTAATCCAGCTCTAGCGCCGACGTTGCCACAGGACGTGGCGGTTCTAGTCGGCCAGCGCTTTTCGGGGCTGAACGAGGCGCTTGCGCTTTTTGTTCTTAAATAATCGCTCTAACCGCCGCGCTTTTCCTGATCAGCATGCTGAACAGGAAGGTCGCGATAATCGTGAGAATCGATACGACCAAGAATTTCATCACAGGCGTTATAGCTGCTGATGTGAATAGATATTGGATCGCCACAGCCATTGGCAGATGGAAGATATACACCGCGAAGCTGTTGTCTGCCAGTGTTTTTAAGAAGGTATTTGTTTTATTGAAAACGACTTTAAATAGAAAAATCAATCCAAACCCCAATCCAAAGCAGAGGAAGGTTTCATAAAAACTGTAAATCAAACTGTTTGAATTGAAACCGCCTTGAGAATACGGAATGATATCGGTAAAATAACGGGCAGCCGCGAGGACCACTCCGATTGCGAGCCAGGGTCCGCCCGATTTTGCCTTCATTTGACTAAACCATTGGTACTTAAAAGCTAAGAGCCCGAGAATGAAAAACGATGCATATTGCGGCAGATGGGCATATTCGACCTGGATGAAGCCAAGCAAACCCTCCCAGTGGTCAATCGGATAGCTGATGCGGACTGCAAAAGTAACAATCGCTACTACTACTGCGATGGCAAACAGTTTAGCATTCGTCAATTTCTCCAGGAAAGAGAAGGGAACAGAGCTGCCTAACAGGCGGGACAATAAAACGTATAGCAATGCATAGACTAATAGATGCTCGATGAACCACAGATGGCCAAACTGCATATCCGGAAAAACCGGCCCGCTCCAGCCCTCAGGCATCTCCCCGAGTCCTAGATAGATAGAGAAGAAATAATCAATGAAAGAAATATTTCCATATTGCCTGAAATTGATATAGAAGAAATACATCAATACAGGCATGATAACCAGAAACCCGAAGATTAACGGAATTCCCAGTCTTTTAGTACGGTCCAGCAAAAATGTTTTTGTTCCTTTTTTCCTGAAGGAAGCTGGGAGAAAGTACGCGGAAATCAGGAAAAACAGACTCATGAAGAATCCCGCGTTTACCGAGAAGAATCTTCCTAAATGAAATGAATCATCACTGACATAATACCAAAAGCCGTTCGAGCCTCCATAGGGCTGTCCAACGTGATGGACTACGACTAAGATCGTTAACATGATTTTTAGATTATCCAGGAAAAATAACCTTGGCTTTTCCATCCTTATTCCTCCAATTAAACTGGTAATTACTAAATATTAAACCATCACCCATTATATTCCTGTTCGCAAAAACGTACAATGAAAATTTCATAGGGGATTTCCCTGATAGTTATGCACTGAAAATGTAAGAAAGAATTCACGATCGTTTCCCGCTTTTCTTTTTTTATAAGGCCCGTATGATCCCGTGCCAAGTACTCTATGTATCTGGCTTTTTTAATTTAAGGAGGAGAAAAATCTTCCAGTATTGTATAATCAAATTAATTTGCTGTGTTTAGGGGTGTTTAAAAGTTATGAGTTATAAAGAACTAAATATCCAAGCCTTCAGGGGGATCAACGACCTCGGAAAAGAATATGAATGGCTGAATCCAATAATGGCAGGGATCGCGGAGAACACCATTTATCTTTTGGTCCTTGCCGTCATTTTCTTTTTGTTCAGCCGCAGGGACAGGCTGATGATTTTCACTGGGCTGATCGCTCTCATTCTTGCCGAGCTGGCGGGCAAACTTGCCGGGTCGATGTATTCCAACAATCAGCCGTTCGCTGAGCTTACCGAGGTGAATAAGCTGATCGATATGGGAGTGAACAACTCGTTTCCTAGCGACCATAGTATTATCTTTTTCACGATGACGGTAACATTCTGGCTGTTTAAAAGGAGGCATCATTACCTTTGGGTCTTGCTTGCATTGATTGTAGGCTTTTCACGGATTTTCGCAGGAGTGCACTATCCGGGGGACGTGGCTGCAGGCGCCATTCTCGGAGCTATGATGGCATACCTGGCATACCGGCTAATTCCCAATACAGGCATCATGAAAAAATGGGATAAGAGTGAATATTCCACTGACATAGCGGGTAAAGACATTGAAAATATCCGTTCCTAAATAACTTTTACCATGGAAATGCGTATAAGGTAGAGTATTTGATTTCTATTCATCAGAACAGTAAAATTAATGATGACTAAATATTTTTTCGGAGAGTGAATTTTTTTGGAAGTTCCCATAGGTTTAATCATTTTTTTAGGTGTTTTAATTCTTTTATCTGCCTTCTTTTCATCGGCAGAAACGGCTTTTTCGAGCGTCAACAAAATCAGGCTGCGCAATTACGTCAGCGAGGGCCGCTCTGGCAGCAAGAATGCGCTGCACATTTCGGAGAACTTCGATGATGCTTTGTCTACGATATTAGTAGGAAACAATATTGTGAACATCGCCGCGGCGAGTATTTCTTCAAAGGTAGCGGTCGACCTTTTCGGCGCAAGCACAGGCCTGATCATCAGTACCTTTGGTATGACCATTTTAATCCTGATTTTCGGTGAGATCCTGCCAAAGTCGATTGCGAAGGAACACGCCGAAGCCTATTCTTTAAAAATTTCAGGAATTTTGCTTCTGCTTATTAAGATCCTGACGCCAATCAACTTCTTGTTCAGTAAACTGAAATCTGGCGTATCACGGATTTTCTCAAAGGACGGAGAGGCCCAGCCATCCGTTACCGAAGAGGAAATCAAGGTAATGGTCGATATCAGTGAAGAAGAGGGCGTAATCAATAGCAATGAACGCGAGCTTGTACACCGTTCGCTTGAATTCAATGAGATACTTGTCGGTGAAGTGTTAACCCACCGAATGGATATGATTACAATTGAAATAAACCAGTCGCTGGAGGAAATCAAAGAAATCTTCTTTACGGAGAGATTTTCCCGTATACCGCTTTATGAAGACAATATAGATAATATCATCGGCTTTTTATCCGAGCGCGAGTTTTTTGCGGAACTGATCCAGAATAAGGAAGTCAATGTCCGCGAGCTTCTGCGCCAGCCAATGTACGTTGTGAAATCAATGAAAATTGCTACGCTGCTGCCTGAACTCCAGAAGACGAAGAGCCATATGGCTATCGTTGTCGACGAATTCGGCGGAACATCCGGCCTGATCACGTTAGAGGATATCCTTGAAGAGCTGGTCGGCGAAATTTGGGATGAGCATGATGAAAAAATCAATATCATGACCAAAATCGATGAAAGCACATATGAGTTTGACGCCCAGTTCGACCTGGATGATTTTGCCGAGCTGTTGAATGTTCCGATGCCGGAAACATCCTACCACAATCTCGGCGGCTGGATTTTCGAAACGCTTGAAAGCATCCCTGAAAACGGCGATACTTTCGACTATGAAAATCTGAAAATCATCGTCAAGGAAGTAGAAAACCATCGCATTCGTAAAATCAAAGTGGAAATCATGCCCGTAGTTGAGGATAAAGAATAAAAAGAAGGTGGAATCAGGCAATTTGATGCCGGGTTCCACCTTTTTTGCTGGCTGGAAAAATTATTCTCTCAATCATACGTGGTAATTGCCCGAAGTTTCTCTGTAATCTCCCAATCCAGTTGGACAATCTCCCGAAAAGGTTCGGGAATTGCCCGAAAAAGGACAATAATCGTGCCGTCATCCTTATTTGTAAAAAACTAGCAGCAGGAAGTGTCTCCGCCGCAGCAAGCTTCTTGCTTTTCTTCTGTTTCCTGGACTTCCTTAATTTCAATGTTGCAGCAGTCTGACTTTGCTTTGTTGCTGCCCATAAGGATTTGAATGAAGTTAGCCATTTTTTTCACCTCCTTTCATCAATAATTTTTGATTAATTAAACAAGATAAAAGATAAAGCCTGAGATTGTAGACATCGTGATCACCGAGGCGACGAATGCAAACACGAGCTGCTTCTTGAAGATCGATTTTAACAGGATGACTTCAGGAAGGCTGGCACCGGCGGAACTGATCATCATCGCCATGACGGGTCCCAATGCCATTCCTTTTATTATCAGCATTTGCGAAATCGGGATCATGCTTGAGAGACGGATATATAATGGGATTCCAACGACAGCTGCGATCGGGATCAGCCACCAGGCGTCATGGCCGAACCATTCAGTGATGAACTCAGTCGGGACAAGACCATGGATGACAGCGCCAATTGCTGCACCAATAATCAGGTAAGGGTAAACACTCTTCATTAAAGACCATGTTTCATTCAATGCGAAACGCCAGTTGAATTTCTGGTTGCTTTCCTCGTAACCGGACATCATGACATTTTTTACATAACGCTCAAAGCCTAGCTTATCGAGTGCAAAGCCAATACCAATCGAGAAGACACTTGTTATAACAGTGTAAAGAATCGTTACCTTCCAGCCCATCACAACTCCCATAATCGTTAAAATAGTAGGGTCCAGAACAGGAGAAGCGAAGAGGAAAATCATGACGATTGAAAACGGGATTTTCTTTTTCAGCATATTGACCACTACCGGAATCGTGGAGCAGGAGCAAAATGGTGTGATGAACGCGAACAGGATGGCGGCAAGGCTTGCGAATAGTTTGTTGCTGCCTGTCAGTTTCTTTTCAATTTTTTCGTATGGGATGTAGCCCTGCAGCAGGCTGATCAAAAAGGAGATCCCGATAAATAAAAGTGTTAATTCCAGTGCGATCCAAAAAAAGCTTTTCAGAAATTCAATCATTTTCCTCTACCTCTTCCTCGTATTTAATTACGCATTTGCTGCAACTGGGCAGCATTGCGGCTGGGATTTCTGTGAGCGGGATGGCCAGAAGCTGTGCTTTGTCCCAGGCTGCTCGAAAAACTTCCATGCATGCTTCGCTTTTCTTTCAACTTCCTGCTGTTTAATCTGTGCGATTGCTTGATAATCTTGATAAAACATATTGATCCTCTCCTTAATCAAAATATGTTGATTTATTAATCAAAAAAATTTGATATATGGTTTGAAAATAAAACCTAACTTTAACAGCAGCTAGGTCGGAAAAGGCAGCAAAGCTCTGGAGATAGCAGATGATTGATTTCTTCTGTGTTGACCTGATAGTAGCTCCAGGTTCCTCTAGTTTCTTTCTTAATCAAGTTTGCATCGAGCAAAATCTTTAAGTGATAAGAAAGCTTGGATTGAGGCATGTCGATGAGTTCGCTTAAATCACAAACGCAGCTGGAGTCCTGCTGGCATAAGAGGTTCAGGATGTGAAGGCGTTTTTGATCGGCAAGAGCTTTAAACTTGCTTTCATACTTTTCAAAGGTGCTTTGAAGCGGCGGTTCCTTCGTGGCTTTGGAGTTATTGGTCAGATCTGTTAAAGGAATGAATTTTTCCACTTTCAGCTCTCCTTAAATCAAATTTACTTGATATATTGTATTATATTTCCTGTAAAACCATTTTGCAACCCTTAAATCAAAAATTTTTGATTTTAATTTTTAGAAGCACGGGGACGTATCTATTGCTTCCAATAGAACATTTTATATTTCATGGAAGCATAAGATACGTCCCCATGCTTCATAATGTGAAATATTAAGAATTTGTAAACTTCCATATAAGTTCTTGATTATATAAGTGAATTATTATATGCTGATACAGTATTGGAGGTGCACGGGAATGATTAACAAGGATATGGATATTGAACAAGCTGCTGCGATTTTGAAGCTGCTTGGTGATAAGACACGGTTGACGATGATGCGGATCCTCGCTGACCATGATTGCTGCGTGTGTGAATTCGTGGCGATGTTTGATGCGAGCCAGCCGGCAATCAGCCAGCATATCCGAAAGCTGAAGGATGCAGGATTGGTAAAAGAAGCCAGGAGAGGGCAGTGGATTTTCTATTCGCTCAATCAGCAGTTTGAGCATTTCGAGTTTGTCCAATTGCTCCTGAATGCACTGCCAAGCCAGGAGGAGAAATTAGCCGAACTTGAACGGCAGGGTAAAAGGATTTCTTGTGAGTAACGTATATAATCTTGTACATGAAACGGATTGTGGAGGTGTTTCAATTTGTCATTAGCAATTATTGCTTCACTGATTTTTCTTGTGACGCTGACACTGGTCATCTGGCAGCCTAAAGGGCTCGGGATTGGCTGGTCAGCTACTGGTGGAGCGCTTTTAGCTTTATTGTTTGGTGTTGTTTCTTTCCAGGATGTCATTGATGTGACCGGCATCGTCTGGAATGCGACGCTGACATTTATTGCACTTATTATTATTTCACTTATTTTAGATGAGATCGGATTTTTCGAGTGGTCCGCGCTCCATATGGCACGAGCGGCTAAAGGGAACGGTGTAAGAATGTTCATTTATGTCACCCTGCTTGGTGCGGGTGTTGCCGCGCTTTTTGCCAATGATGGCGCTGCGCTGATCCTGACGCCGATTGTCCTCGCGATGGTGCGTAACCTGAAGTTCGAGGAGAAGATGGTCTTTCCATTTATCATGGCGAGCGGATTCATTGCTGATACGACCTCACTGCCGCTGATTGTCAGCAACCTGGTGAATATCGTATCAGCGGATTACTTTAATATCGGGTTTGTTGAGTACGCTTCACGAATGATTGTGCCGAACTTTTTCTCATTAGGTGCAAGCATCCTGGTGTTGTATTTATTTTTCCGTAAAAGCATCCCGAAAAATTATCAGATGTCCGATTTGAAGAAGCCTGTTGAAGCAATCATGGATATGAAGATGTTCCGCCTGTCATGGGTGGTTCTCGGGATACTGCTTCTCGGTTACTTTACAAGTGAATTCGTGAAGATTCCGGTATCGTTCATCGCAGGAGCCGTAGCAATTTTCTTTCTAATGATGGCAAGAAGGAGTCCAGCGGTCCACACTTCAAAGGTGGTAAAGGGAGCTCCATGGGCGATAGTCTTTTTCTCAATCGGGATGTACGTCGTTGTTTACGGTCTGCGAAATGCCGGTCTGACAAAGCTGTTGGCTGATGTGATTCAATCTGCTGCCGACCAGGGGCTGTTTGTCGCAACGATCGGAATGGGCTTCATTGCGGCAATCCTGTCTTCAATCATGAACAATATGCCTACCGTCATGATTGATGCGCTCGCGATTGCGGATACTAATACAACTGGTGTCGTACGTGAAGCACTGATTTATGCAAACGTCATTGGTTCCGACTTAGGGCCAAAAATCACGCCAATCGGGTCACTGGCGACATTATTGTGGCTGCACGTCCTTTCATTAAAAGGCGTGAAAATTTCCTGGGGCACTTATTTTAAAACTGGAATCATCCTGACCATTCCTACCCTGTTCATTACGCTGGTGGGTCTATATATTTGGTTACTGATTATCTAATAAAAGGAGCGAATCTACTATGTCTAAAAAAACAATCTACTTCTTATGTACTGGAAACTCTTGCAGAAGCCAAATGGCGGAAGGCTGGGCGAAAAAATATCTTGGTGATGAGTGGGATGTAAAAAGTGCCGGTCTTGAAGCGCACGGTTTGAATCCAAATGCGATAAAAGCAATGAATGAGGTTGGAATCGATATTACAGGCCATACATCCGATGTGATTGACCCGGAAATCCTCAACAACGCTGACCTTGTTGTCACGCTTTGCGGCCATGCAGATGAGCATTGCCCAATGACACCTCCACACGTAAAACGCGAGCACTGGGGATTTGATGACCCTGCAAAGGCAGAGGGAACAGATGAAGAAAAGTGGGCTGTCTTCCAGCGCGTCCGCGACCAGATCAGCGACCGCATCAAGACATTTGCTGAAACAGGTAAATAAAATCGGGTAAACCATGCAGCCAAGGGGAATGACTCTTGGCTGTTCCTTTGAACCTACATAGAAGGAGGAAAAAGTGATGAAGGAAATCAAAATTTTTGACCCTGCGATGTGCTGCCCGACAGGAGTATGCGGACCAAGTGTGGACCCGGAATTGACACGTGTGGCCTCGGCAGTTTTTTTACTGGAGAAAAAGGGTTTTCCAATCAGCCGTTTTAATCTCGGAAGTGAACCAGCTGCCTTTGTTGAGCATACAGAAGTAAATCGCCACCTCCACGAAAAAGGAACCGATGCGCTTCCGCTTGTACTGGTTGATGGGAAAGTGGAGAAGGTTGGAAGCTACCCGACGAATGAAGAGTTTGCCAGCTGGCTTGGCATTGATGTGAAGGAACTATCACCGGAAAAACCGCGCAACCAGCTGTTATAGAGGAGGAAGAGGATATGTTCCAGACATTTCACCCAAAATATGCCGTCAACACACCTTACATGTTTTTTACCGGCAAAGGAGGAGTCGGCAAGACGTCTACAGCCTGTGCGACGGCTGTGGCAGTAGCTGATTCGGGTAAAAGAGTGTTGATTATCAGTACTGACCCTGCTTCCAATCTTCAGGACGTCTTTGGAATGGAAATTGGCAACAACCCGGTAGAAGTTCCAGGAATCACGAATTTGTCTGCCTGCAATATTGACCCTGAGGAATCGGCGCGCCAATACCGGGAGAAGGTCATTTCCCCCTATCGGAATGCACTGCCCGACATTGTTGTTGCATCGATGGAGGAACAGCTGTCCGGTGCCTGTACAGTGGAAATCGCGGCGTTCGATGAATTCTCGCATTTGCTGACGGACGAGGATTTGACTAGCAAGTACGACCATATCATTTTTGATACTGCACCAACTGGCCATACCTTAAGGCTGCTGCAGCTGCCAACCGCGTGGAGTGGATTTTTGGAGGAAAGCACTCATGGAGCTTCCTGCCTTGGACCACTATCAGGTCTGGGTGAGAAAAAACTGCTTTACAGCGCAACAGTTAAAGCTTTATCAGATCCAAGCAAGACAACGCTAATCCTTGTTACAAGACCGGAGCGCTCGTCCATGCTGGAGGCAGAACGTGCTTCTTTAGAGCTAAAGGAAATCGGGATGGGCAATCAGGTCGTGATCGTGAACGGAGTTTTACAGAATTACGTAAAAGAAGACCATATCTCTAATGCGTTTTATGTCCGCCAGCAGAAGGCCCTGGATGACATGCCTGCCAGGCTGAAACAAGTCGGGATGTTCTCAATCCCATTTGCGCCATTTTCTTTAACAGGTGCTGCCAATTTGCGCAATATGTTCAAGGCAGCGACTCATTCGCAAGTTGGAAGCGAGCCGGAGCTTTCAGGTGAAAACCTGCAATCTCTGCAGAACCTTGTTGATGATCTTGCCGCCAAAAATACAAGGATCATTTTTACCATGGGCAAAGGCGGAGTCGGAAAGACAACGATTGCCTCCGCGATTGGTGTTGGTTTGGCTGAAAAAGGTGTAAAAGTGCACCTGACAACCACAGATCCAGCGGCCCATCTGGATTACACGTTTGCAAAACAGAATGTATCCGATAACCTGACCATCAGCCGCCTTGACCCGAAGGCAGAGGTGGAAGCATACAAAGCTGCTATTCTTGAGCAAAATAAAGCAGAACTGAATGAAGAAGGCATGGCGTACCTGGAGGAAGACTTAAATTCACCTTGTACAGAAGAAATCGCCGTTTTCCAGGCATTCGCTGATATTGTGGAGAAGGCGAAGGATGAGGTCGTCGTCATCGATACAGCGCCGACCGGCCATACCCTGCTGCTGCTGAAATCAGCGGAATCCTACCACAAGGAAATTTCCCGTTCAACAGGCAGTGTTTCAGACAGTGTGCAGAATTTGCTGCCGCGACTGAAGAATCCCGACGAAACGAGCGTTGTGATTGTGACTTTGCCAGAAGCCACACCGGTACTCGAAGCGACACGTTTGAAGGATGATTTAAAGCGAGCATCTATTGAGCCTGTCTGGTGGGTGATCAACCAGAGTCTTTCTGTACTGCAGACGGCAGACCATACTTTACAAAGCAGGGCAGAAGCTGAAAAAGCCTGGATCAAAAAGGTCAGCGAGGAAATTGCCGAGAAGACCTGTATCGTGCCATGGCAGCCCGAGGAAAAGCTAGGGTATGAAAAACTGAAAGACATGATTGAAGCATAAACGAATTGAAAGGTGGCAGCCAAGATGAGCAAGAATTATCAAGAATTAGTGCCAGGCCGTATTTTCATTGGCGGTGCTGATGATATCCCTGAACTGCTTGAACATGAAAAAGTTGATATGGTATATGACCTGCGAGCAGAGAACAAGGAAGGCGAATTCACCTATAACCGCACACATATGCCGATCGTTGATAATGCGGAGCAGCAGGATGAGTCCGTAAAGAAGGCAATCGATGAAGTAGTCGGTGCCTACCAATCCGGCAAGAATGTTTACTTCCACTGTTCCGGCGGAAAAAACAGGACAGGTACTGTAGCAATCGGGACATTGCTGAAGCTTGGGGAAGCAAACAGCATCGAAGAAGCCGAAGCAAAGGCAAAAGGCATCCGCGAGGTCATTAATGTAAACCCGGAAATGAAAGCATCACTTGAAAGGCTTTTTCCAGAAGCGAAATAAATGATAAACTAATAAATATGCGAAAAGGGAGGATGGGGAACAGTGAAAATTACTGACAGCGCGCGCGACAGCTTGAAACAGCTGCTGCAGGAGCAGAATGCATCCGGCATCCGTGTTTATTTTGCCGGCATCAGTTGAGGAAGCCCAAGGCTTGGACTGGCTCTGGATGAGCCGGAATCAGATGATGTTGTCATTGAAGCAAATGGAATAAGAGTAGCAATCGATCCTTCGATTGAGATAGAAGCGAAAGAATCCACGCTTGATTTTAACGAGCAGGCGAACGGATTTGTTTTATCGGGAAATGAAAGAGATTGCTGTTAAGGAAGGAAAACCGCTGGATCACTCCACATCGCTGGAGGGGTGCAGCGGTTTTTTTTTATGATGAAGAAAGTGAGGGGCCCAACGTTGATGCGACCTGGATTTGTTATGAGGATTTTTGAAACTTGCTGCAAATTTTTTCGTCATATATTAGTCTAGTAAAAGAAAAATATTCCATAAGGGGAAAATGAGATGGATCATCTAGTCACGAATTTGGTGCTGGCGGCGATTGTACTGAGCCCAGTGCTGCTGCCAGCCCTGGCGAAAAAATGGATTGCATTCTGGATTACACTAACCGGGTATGTCGTTTATGCGCTTTGGGGTGTCGTACTTTATTTTACAGAAGACATTCAGGATTATGGCACAGGGTACGGATTGTTTATCGTGCCATATATCATTGTTTTGACGATTGTGGGCTCGCAATTCCAGAAACGCGCTGAAAAAGTGAATGGATAAAGCGGCTTTCACCGTTTATGCGATATTTTTTGGGGAAAATTAATCTGATTTAGCAGAATCCCGTGAAAAAAATTGACCAACCAAAGGGATTTCCTAGATAAATAGCCATTTTGCTGCTGCAGATGGTTCACTAGCGGACCACCCAAGATGGATATCGGCGAAATCCTATAAGATATCGACGTAATTTAAAATATATCGACGAAATCAAACTGATATCGACGAAATTTTGAATATATCGACGAAAAACAGTAGGATATCGACGAATTGGAAAAAAACAGCTAAAATTTCCAATTCTGCCGCTTCACCGCAAGGAGCCACCCAAACAAAAAAAGTCCGGGCACGAAGCCCGGACTCCTCAACAAACTACCTACCACAAATTCGGCTTCACGACCATGAACCAGAGCATCGACATCAATAAAATAATGTAAGTCCAAATGGTGCGCTTCAGCTTCGCGGCAAGCTCCACTTTATTTGCGCCTTCCTCAGCGAATTTCCGCAGTGTTGGCGAAAAGGCCCGCGCAAGGAAGAAGAGGGAGGAGAACAGAAGCGCCAGTGTCGCGATGATCCACGGTGTTTTCCAAGTCCATGGACCAAGAACAACAAGCAGGACTCCAGTAACCACCAGCACATGGCCCGAGTGCATTGACAGGCGGACGACTGATTTAAGCGTCGCCAGATATCCTCCCAATTCCTTCCCCTCTGAAGCAGGCAGTTTTTTTACAATTGGCATGAGAATGAAGAACGGGCCAATTGATGCGATCACACTTGAAACGTGAAGATAGATGATGATTCGGTAAAACAAATCCATCTCTTATTCTTCTACAGGGCTGAACTCATGCACCCAGACTCTCATCTGTGGAAGCCAAGGCATTCCCGGGTGGTAAGAAAGGATTGACTGCTTGTACTCTTCAACTGTTTCAAAACCCTCGCGGCGAGCATCTTCGTCAGTCAATTCTCCAAGGGACTGTGAATACACCTTGTCCACAACGAATTTCTTGCCCTTTAGCTCCATGATTTCGCCAACATCAGCATAACGGCCGTTACGGCGTGTCGCTGTCTTCTTGCCTTCCAAAACTTTATTGATGTCATCTTCCATCGTCACAAGACGCTCGATTTCACATGTTTTTGGAGGTAACGCATTATTTTGTTCTTCGTGGTTTGTCATTGTAAAATCTCCCTTCGTTTTTCATCCTATCTAATGTACCATATTTTGAAAAAAGAAAGCCAAATTCGAAGACAAAGAAAAAAGTATAGGAAATTTTAACTAAATGTATTGACGCAAGAAATGGAATATTTTATTATATCGTTAGACGATATATCGCGAAGCGTAGTAACGCGCGGCGATATATACTGGAGGTCAAAACATGAAAAACCAATCACCTGAGAAATTTTTGCCGCTAACACATACAACGTATTTTATTCTAGTTTCCCTTATCACTCCGATGCATGGGTACGGCATCATGCAAAAGGTAGAAGAAATGAGCGATGGCGAAGTGAAGCTCGGTCCAGGAACACTGTACGGGGCCTTAAGCAAATTGGAGAAACAAGGCGTCATCCGCAAAACAGAAGAGGTCGATGAAGAGCGCCGGAAATACTACGTCCTTACAGATTTGGGGAAGCAGCTTGTGAAACTCGAACTGCAGAGGTTAAAAAACCTTGTCACAGCAACGGAAAAACAAGTAAACGAAATGGAGGAGATTTAAATGGCAGAGACAAAAAAGGTATTTAAACTATTTGCCTATTGGCAGGACACGAAAGAGGAAGAATGGCTGAACCAGATGGCGAAGGAAGGCTGGCTGTTAAAGGATTATCGCTTTTTTTATTTTTTTGAAAAAAGCGAGCCAGGCGAATATGTATACAAAACTGATTACAAAACGTTAAAGAATAAAGAATTTGAGGAATACAAGACGATTTTCAAAGATGCAGGCTGGGAGCATGTGGCGCAATTCGCAGGATGGCATTATTTCCGGACGAAAGCAGAAAATGGAATACTCCCGGATATCTATTCGGATTCAGACTCTCGAATACAGAAATACACCAGCGTGTTAAGGACAATTTCCCTTGCTTATTTTGCCTTGATCGCTATCTTTCTTCTTTATCTATTAAATCCGGAATCAGATGTATCCGATTTTACCAAGGGCGTCTTCACTGGAATCTTGGGGGCTTCTGCTGTGGTGATTTGGAGTGTCCTGTTAAAAGTAAAGAAACTAAAGGCGGAAGCCAATTCGCTGGATCTATGAAAATGAAAATGAGTCAATGACACCATTCGATTAAGAATGGTGTTTTTTTATGGCCGCCGTTGTGACCGGACCGGTAAAAGAACTGCTGAAACTAAAGGAAGCCGAGCAAATCCAGGGGGCAGATCTCGGCAAAATGACCTACTGGAACTGGGAAGAATAAAATTATTGAAGAAGCAAAAGCTGTCCGGGACTTTTGCTTCTTTTTTTGCGTTATAAAATATACTAAAATAAGTATTTCTAGTAAAATGGAATTATAGGGAATACAGATGTTTTTTACTCGCGGAGGTTCAGCCAAGGCCTATTAAGATAGATAAACTAACAGTATAAGTTAGTTTGGGAGATGAAGTAAGATGTTAGCAAATTTTGAGACGATCGAAGAGCTGAAGCGCAGTGTCTATTTATGGGTGCTCCCTGTGATCACTTCTGCCCTGATTATCAACAGCTTCCTGAGTGAAATGAGCAGCTTTGATACGATCGTCAATACGACGCTTACTGCCTGGTTTTCGATTGGCTGGCTCGCCGCCTTGCTAAATCGCTATATTCGGTTCGCCGAATATGTGACCCTATTGCTTGTCAGCCTGTACCATGTCACGACCCTTTTTGATGTGGTTCATAATGATCTCTCCAAAACGGGCGGGTCCCTGGGCGATTTTATTGTCTGGCTGCCTTTGATCATCATGTTCTTCTTTTTGACGCTTGGCATAAAAAAAGGATTTATTTTTTCAATCATCATTTTCTTGATCACGATGTCAATCGGCCTCGCATACAGCAATCACCTTACCGCAGAAGCAATTGATTCGCTAACTCAATTCCATTCTGCGAATATCGTTTATATACTTGTACTATTCTATGCACAGAATATGTTCCGGGCTTTTACAGAAAGGGATTTCTTTAAAAAGCATGCCTTTATTGATTCCTTGACGCGCGTAGCCAACCGCCACCAGATCGATGTCTGGCTTGAAGAAAAACTGGAGCCGCAGAAGCCTTTTTCGATTATCTTTTTTGATATCGACCATTTTAAAAAGGTCAACGACATCCATGGCCATAAGATTGGTGATTGCGTCCTGAAGGAGCTGTCGGCAATCGTCTCTGTCAATCTGGCGGATGGGGATCTTTTCGGGCGCTGGGGAGGAGAGGAATTCCTCCTGATAACCGAAGATAGCGGCGAGCGGGCGTTTGTAAAAGCAGAGCAGTTCCGAAAATTAATTGAAGATCACAGCTTTAAAGGGGCCGGCAGCCTGACAGCCAGCTTCGGTGTGACCGAATATCGCTGCGGAGACAATATCGATTCCATGCTCAACCGCGCTGATAAAGGACTATATCTGTCAAAAAACAGCGGGCGAAATAAAGTAAGTTTGAATTGACCATTCGCAACTGGGAATGGTTTTTTTATTATTTTTGATTAAACTCTATTGATATTGTGGTAAGATATCTATGGTTATGAAACTTTAATACTGATATTATATGTAATCGCTTACATTAGCTATTCAATAGATGACAAGGAGCAATGCATAATGAAATATCGTTCTGCATTTGATATTATCGGCCCGGTGATGATAGGGCCATCGAGTTCACATACAGCAGGTGCTGCCCGGATTGGCAGGGTCGCAAGGACTTTATTCGAAAAACAGCCGGCCAAAGCTGTGATTTCCTTATACGGTTCTTTTGCAAAAACGTACAAGGGACACGGTACCGACCTGGCGCTGGTTGCCGGCATCATGGATTTCGATACGTTCGATGAGCGGATCCCTGACGCGCTGGAAATCGCGGAAAAAGAAGGCTTGGAAGTTGAATTCATTACTGAAGATGCCGTGACAGAACATCCGAACACGGTTAAAATAAATCTTTATGATGGCGCTGGAAAAGAGCTTGAAATCGTCGGCATTTCGATCGGCGGCGGTACGATTGAGATCACCGAGATCAATTCGTTCAAGCTGAAGCTTTCAGGAGCCAACCCGGCGATTCTTGTTGTGCACGAGGACCGCTTCGGACTGATTTCTGCCGTGACTAGCGTTCTGTCAAAGTACCAAATCAATATTGGGCATATGGAAGTCTCGCGGAAAGAAAAAGGGGAAGTTGCCGTCATGGTCATTGAAATGGACCATAAGCTTGATGAAACTGTTGTGGCGGAGTTGAATTCCCTGGCTGGAGTTACGCAGATTATTCGATTGGTGGATTAATAGATTTTTAATTTTGGATTTTTAGGTCTGCGCGCGCCTTAAGGTTTTCCGATAGAACCGAGGGCCCCGCGCACTGTTGTCATAGTGTTAAAAGTAAAATTCAGGAGGACAAGCCATGTTTCGTAATGTTGCCGAGCTTGTTGAATTAGCAGAGAAGAATCAGGTGAAAATAGCCGAAATCATGATTCGGCAGGAAATAGAAGTTTCCGGCCGTTCCCGCGAGGACATCATTGCCCAGATGGACAATAACCTGTCTGTCATGGAACGTGCTGTTGAACGCGGTTTGAATGGTGTGAAGTCCCACTCAGGTCTGACCGGCGGGGACGCTGTGCTGCTGCAAAACTATATTGCGAGCGGAAAGTCATTGGGTGGCAATCTATTATTGGATGCCGTCAGCAAGGCCGTCGCAACCAATGAAGTAAATGCAGCAATGGGAATCATCTGTGCAACGCCGACAGCCGGATCTGCCGGAGTCGTTCCAGGTACATTGTTCGCTGTAAAAGAAAAGCTTAACCCAACGCGCATGGAAATGATCGAATTCCTGTTTACGACAGCTGCATTTGGATTTGTTGTCGCGAACAACGCATCGATTTCCGGAGCTGCCGGAGGATGCCAGGCAGAAGTAGGTTCAGCAGCTGGAATGGCCGCTGCAGCGATCGTTGAAATGGCTGGCGGCACGCCGCAGCAATCATCAGAAGCATTTGCGATCACATTGAAAAATATGCTTGGATTAGTGTGCGACCCTGTTGCAGGTTTGGTAGAAGTACCATGCGTAAAACGCAACGCAATGGGTGCATCAAACGCCATCACAGCAGCTGACATGGCATTAGCAGGCATTACAAGCCGAATCCCATGCGACGAAGTCATCGGAGCCATGTACGCCATCGGCCAAACCATGCCATCCGCCCTCCGCGAAACAGCAGAAGGCGGACTAGCAGCCACACCAACAGGCCGCCGCTTAGAAGAAGAGATCTTCGGCAAACCAAAAACAAAACTAGTAGATTACCTAATAAAATAAAAACCAACAACAAACTTTAACACAGTAAAGCGGTGGGGGTCTGACCCCCACCGCTTTACTGTGTTAAAGGGACGAAATCCTTGCATTTTTTTGTTGTTCTTTACGTTAACGTAAATGCTATAATTAATTTACTGATTATTCTGTTAAAAAGAGGTTTTCGCTAATGTATACAATTTCAGATTTGGCGCAGGAGTTCGATGTGACGACGCGGACCATCCGGTATTATGAAGAGCTTGGTCTGCTGACGCCCAAGCGCTCTGAAGGCGGGCGGCGCATTTATTCTAGCAGGGAACACACGCAGCTGAAGCTTATCCTCAGAGGGAAGCGCTTTGGCTTCTCGCTGGATGAAATCAAGGAGATGGTGCTGTTATTCGATGAAGACCGCACAGGGGAAAAACAGCTGAAGCGCACGATTGAATATGGCAGCGAGAAGCTCGCTGAGGTGAATGAGCGCATCGCCGAATTAATTGAAATCAAAGAGGAAATCGAAAGGCTGCTGTCCGATTTCAATGGGAAACTGGAAGCAATTCAAAAGGAGGCCAGATAATGAATTTTTATAAGGATGAACCACAATTTCAAGCGCTGCTAAAGGAGTTATTGGACGAAGATTTCTTCAAATATGCTGACAACGAGCTCGAGGCATTCGGCGAGGTATGCGCCAATGAAATCGATCAGCGGGCAAGGTTCACCGACCGTGAAGGCCAGCCGAGGCTGATCAAGTATGATGCTTACGGTGACGACATTTCTGAGGTCTGGGTGAATGACGGCTACCGAAAAACTGTCGAGGAATCCTATAACACTGGCATTGTTGGCTATATCCATAAGGAAATTCCTGAACTCGGCCGGCGCGGGAACTATATTTATTCTTATGCCCTGGGCTATCTGCTATCCCAAACAGAACCCGGCTTCTACTGCCCAGTCACCCTGACAATGGCAAGCGCTTATCTGCTCGAGCAATACGCCTCCCCAGACATCAAAGAAAAATTCCTGCCTCATGTGCTTTCCACCGGAGAAACCACTTTATACGAAGGCGCGACCTTCCTGACCGAAAGGCAGGGCGGATCTGATGTAGGAGCGAATGTCGTTAAGGCAGTCCAAACGACCGAAGGCTACAAACTGTACGGGGAAAAATACTTCGCGTCAAACGCAGGGATGTGCGGAGTCGCGATGGTTTTAGCCAGAAGGGAAGGAGCCCCGGGCGGAACAAAAGGACTCACACTGTTCGCAGTTCCATGGCGTAACGAAAATGGTTCGCTGAATGGCATCAAAATCCGCAGGCTCAAAGATAAGCTGGGAGTAAAAGCCGTACCATCGGCTGAAGTAGAGTTCGAAGGCGCACAGGCCTATGTGGTAGGCGATCCGGCCAAAGGCTTTTATTACATGATGGAGGCACTGAATCTTTCAAGAGTCTGCAACACTGTTGCCTCCCTCGGCATCATGCGCCGCGCCTATCGCGAAGCCCGGCATTACGCATTCAAGAGAGACGCTTTCGGCAAAAAGCTCGCAGACTATCCAATGATCAAAGATTCCCTCGTAAAAATGGCGGTGAAACTAGAAGTCGAGACACGGACTGTGTTCAAATACCTTCCGCTGTTTGAAAAAGTGATGAGGGACGAAGAGGGCGTATCAGAAAAAGATGTCGTCCTGAACAGGCTTTACATCGCTCTTCTGAAAAAAGAAACAGCCGAGCAGGCCGTCCATTTTGCCCATGAAGCCATCGAAATGCATGGCGGGAATGGCTATATTGAAGACTTCGTCACACCGCGGTTGCTGAGGGATGCTCAGGTACTTACGGTTTGGGAGGGAACCGCTAACATTTTGGGCCTCGAAGTGTTGAGGCTGCTGGAGAAATTCAATGCGGGGAAGTTGTTTTTACAAGAAATGACGGTGCGGACTGCAAATATGGAAGGTGAGCAAGCTGATCAAGTCCGCGTTGGAATGGAGCAGCTGAAGAACCTTCTGACAGCAGTGCAAATAGCGTCTCCAGACCACAAAACCTTCCACTCAAAACGGGTGGCAGAGCTGATGGTGAAGATTTTTGAAAGTGTGAACGCATTGGAATATGCAGCGAGCGGGGGTGAGCGGGCCCGGAAGGTGATGGAAGTGTACATTCAACAAGAGTGGAAATCGAAGTTTGAATTTGATGAGGAAATAAAATCAGTAAAGTACTTTAATGAGATTGTGCTGTCACATGCGGAAACGGAAGCAGAGCTTACAAGCATATAAGGATAAGACTGCAGACCACTGAAATCGTCTGCAGTCTTTTTTAAAAAATCATAAACCTGAATCTTCATTTCCCAATATTAAAAACAATCGATTCTGTCAATTCTTCTCTTATCCTCGTAATATGCCCTTCCATCAATTCTTTTGCTTTATCTCCTTTACCGGAGGCGATGGCCAAATAAATCTCTTTGTGTTCATCCATTGTATCTTCATATCGTTCTGGCTCTGCAGTAAAGCGATGTCTCCTGGTTGCCCTTATTGTATCTTCCATATGCTCGCTCAGGGTATGGATCAAATCGATGAAGATGGAATTATGGGTGGCCTCGACAATCCCTATGTGGAAGTCAAGGTCTGCTTTTAGGCCTAACTCAATATCCTCTGGTGATAGTGCCATTTTTTCAAGCGCTGAACGCAGCTGTTGCAAGTCTTGTGATGTGGCTCTTTTGGCAGCCAGGAACGCGGATTCTACTTCGATCGCACGCCTCAGTTCAAGCATTTCATAGACTAGATGATTTTCTGCCTTGATGATGGCAGCCGTAATTTCCTCTTTTCTCGATTGGAAGTCAGAAGCTTTGATATAGCTTCCGCCGCCTTGCCGAATCTCGATCAGCCCATTCAGCTCCATCGCCCGCAATGCTTCCCTGATCGACGTACGGCTCACTTTAAATTGTGATGCCAACTCCCGTTCAGAAGGCAGTTTTTCCCCTGGCTTCAAATTTCCTGTTAAAAAGAATTCCGTAATTTTGTCCATTATCACTTCATAGGTCTTTTTTTTCTCCTGCTTACTCATAGCCAACCCCTAGTAATCGACATCTTGAATGTATCCTAACTGTAACAGACCAAAAATTAAATTATCAAGAATGAATAAATAATAAAATAAATAATTGAATTGTTCAGATAATTTAGTATAATTACGATAACTGGTTGGACCAATTTCGATAAAGGTGCAACCAAATCTTTCATTTAAAGAGATGCATCACGGAAAGAAGGAGAAATGGATGGAAGCAGTGAGTGTAAACCTGGTCAACGCATTAAAGGAGGTTCTTTCTGAAAGTCAGGTAACAGAAAATCAGACAGTAAGAGAATTGCATGGCCGGGATGAATCGTACCATGCAGTGAGCCTTCCCGATCTTGTTGTTTTTCCAGAAACGGCACAGCAGGTTAGTGAAGTTGTAAAACTGGCAAACAGGTTCAAGGTTCCTGTTGTTCCTTTTGGGTTGGGTTCCAGCCTGGAGGGGCATGTTATCCCTTATGACCACGGGATTACAATTGATTTTTCGCTGATGAATAATATTCTCGAGGTTCGGGAAAATGATTTTCTCGTAAAAGTACAGCCTGGGGTGACCCGTTCGCAGCTGAATAAAGAACTGAAAAAGTACGGCTTGTTTTTCTCGGTGGATCCGGGAGCAGATGCTACCTTGGGCGGAATGGCGGCAACAAATGCCAGCGGAACGACATCGGTAAAATATGGAGTCATGCGCGACCAGGTCCGGGATCTTGAAGTGGTGCTTGCCGATGGCTCGATCATACATACTGGCAATCTGGCCGCCAAATCGTCATCCGGCTTCCACCTTAACGGCCTATTCGTCGGTTCGGAAGGTACGCTTGGCTGCTTCACTGAGCTCACGTTGAAAGTCTACGGAATTCCTGAGCACGTCATGGCAGCCAGAGCCTCATTCCCAACCTTGAACGATGCGGTCGAGGCTGTTGTCTCAATCCTGCAGGCAGGCATTCCAATTGCCAGGGTCGAGCTCGTCGATGAACCTTCCATGAAACAGGTTAACCTTTTTAGTGACACAAACTATAAAGAAGGCCCAACACTATTTTTGGAGTTCCATGGAAATGAAGCTGGGCTGAAGCAGGATGTAGAGTTCACAAAGGAAATTGTACAAGACCATCATTGCCTCGATATTGAATTTGAAACAGATAATGCTGCCAGGAACCGGTTATGGGAGGCGCGGCACAATCTTGCCTATGCCTATATTCATGGATATCCCGGCAAAAAGATGATGGTGACAGATGTCTGCCTTCCAATTTCAGAGCTGTCAGGTGCCATTCGCCATGCAAGGGAAGCAGTTGATTCACTGGGGCTTACCGGCGGAATTCTCGGCCATGTAGGAGATGGAAACTATCACGTACTCTTGATGATTAATCTGAATGACCAAGAAGAGATTGATCGAGCGGAACAGCTAAATGAACAAATTGTCCTGTACGCCCTGGAGCGCGGAGGAACATGTACTGGAGAGCATGGAGTGGGAATCGGTAAGCAGAAATATCAGCAAAAAGAGCATGGAGATGCCCTTCTCGTTATGGAAAAAATCAAACAAGCCCTTGATCCTGACAATCTATTAAATCCAAATAAAATTGTAAAGCCGAAGAAAGGGGTGTAGTGAAATGAAAGTAATCGAAGCTGTCAGTAACATTGCAGGAAAATATTTTGCAGTATGGGTCATCCTTACATCTGCCGTTGCCTTTTTGGTTCCAAAACCATTCCTGGGGTTGGGCCAATACATTACCATTTTGCTGGGCGTTGTCATGTTTGGCATGGGGCTTACCTTAAAGGCGGTTGATTTTAAAATTGTCTTTACGAAGCCTATCCCAGTCATCATTGGCGTGTGCGCCCAGTTTATCATTATGCCAGTTGTCGCATTCCTGATTGCGAAAGTTTTGAATCTGCCAGCCGAATTGGCTGCAGGTCTCGTTTTGCTCGGCTGCGTACCAGGCGGAACAGCCTCCAACGTCATGGTGTATCTGGCAAAAGGAAATGTACCATTATCAATCGCCATGACTTCGGTTTCAACACTATTGGCACCAATCATGACACCATTGCTCCTGTTATTGCTAGCCGGCCAATGGATGCCGGTTGATACTTTTGCGATGTTTAAGTCAATTGTCCAGGTCATCATTCTTCCGATTGTATTAGGTTTAGCGATCAAGAAATTCTTCCCTGTGGCAGTTGAAAAAAGCCTATCAGTTCTGCCGCTTATTTCGGTTGCAGCGATCATCACGATTGTCAGCGTGGTCGTATCGGGCAATGCTGCAACCATTGCATCGTCAGGGCTCATTATTTTTACAGCAGTAATGCTACACAACGGGTTCGGCCTGATGCTTGGCTACTTTGCAGGAAAAATGATGGGCCAGGATGAGGTAAATAGAAGAGCGATTTCGATTGAAGTAGGTATGCAGAACTCAGGCTTAGGCGTAGCATTGGCAACCGCACACTTCGGGCCGCTGGCAGCACTTCCGAGCGTCCTTGCTGCAGCATGGCATAATATCTCCGGACCAATCCTCGCGACTTACTGGTCTAAAAAGCCAGTAGTCAATATTGAAAAAGAGGTACCGGTCCGCCCTATCCAAGCCAGGCTGTAAAAGCTGGAAGCTAGCTTGTGATTTCCAAAAAACATTTTTAGTGAACCGAAAAAATTTTCACTGGTATAATCGTTGGAAAATCTGGGTTTTTAGCAAACTATAAAAAAATCTTGAAATTTTTTCGTTTACACCTAATTTTTATTGCCCTAAAATGAGGGACATGTTAAAAAACCGAATATAAAAAGTTTCGTTTTCTTATCCAGAGAGGTGGAGGGACTGGCCCTGTGAAACCTCGGCAGCGGATCTGCGTGCAGCAGACACCGTGCCAATTCCATCAGACTGATTTTTCCAATCAGCCTGGCAGATGAGAAGCAAGCGGGTACCTATATACCCTCTTCTTGTCTGTGTGTTTGTATGGATAAGGAGAGGGTTTTTAGTTTTCAAAAAGGAGACAGGAGCTGAGGAGAGCTTTGAGTTTATATCTGAGTAGTCTGATGAGCAAAGTAGAGAAAGGGTAGAGGAAGTGTCGAGATGATTACATTTGAAAAAGTCACTAAAAAGTTCAAATCGAAGGACAGGGAATTTCCGTGGATGCAGGGAATATCAGCCATGTTGCACCGACGGCTCATCCTTATATTAAGATTGGTGCAGATAATCTGATTGCGCATACTCATGAGTTCAGGGATGCAACGGGGTCTCCGCGTGGAGATCAGGCTTTGTTGACTGGGGCTAAGGCGTTGGCGCTGGCTGGGTACCGGTTGTTGGTGGATGAGAGTTTACTAGGACGAGTTAAGGAGGATTTTGAGAAGGCAAGAGGGGCAGAGCTGACGGTATAATATAGGAGAAGCTGAAGCTGGGGATTGAAGGATTCCTAGCTTAAGCTTTTTTTGGTTATTTTGTTCTATATATAAAACATTATTGTTCAATAAAAAGAATGAAATAATGTGAAAACAGAAGGAAACAAGAGGTAATATATGAAAAACGTTCGTTATTAAGAAAAAACGGCGAAATTTGGTGTTTTTCAAAAAGAATAGGTTGCAATATACTCAGTCTATAAGTTCTTTAAAAAGAACGAAAAATGAAAATTTTTAAGGAAGTTGATAACAGTGAGAGATAAAATCACCAACTTCGTTCTCAATATAATACATAAAATTAAAACACACTGGGAGGGGAGTACTATACGAGCGAGCAGATTGAGAAAGTTTAAGAAAAAGAGTAGAGGCATTTCTATTGCTGCTCAAATTGTAGCGATATGGTATCTCTTTGTCTTTACAGGATCTTATTTAACTACGCATACTGGAGCTTATTTTAATGATATTGAAGTAATTGATAATTTCCTGGGGGCAGATGCTGAATTTCCTGGGGATTCAGAAGAATGGGATAGAAGTTCACTAAAATTTACCGGAATAGCGGGCTATTGTACACCAGATTTTGAAGGTCAAATTTATTCAGAGCTAGCTAATGTAGGTGATGCCATGGCAGGACCTACAAAATTTTACCTATATAAGGTCGGTCTAAATGAAAGTGGACCAAACCAAAAAAATCCAGGAGAACTGTTGTATGAAGGAGAAGTCCCGCCATTGCCAGGCCAAGATTCAAATTCAAATAAAACTATGCTTATTTATACACCTGACTTAAATAAATTAAGTCCAGGAAAATATAAATTCAAAGCTGATCAAAGACCGAATCACGGAAATCCGAATAATGATCCGAATAAAGAAAAAGATCAAGATGTATGGGGCACAAAGGAAATTACTATTACCCAAGAGGACATTGATAATTGTAAAGGAATTACTGCAATTGTTCCTGAAGCTGAAACTCCTTCGAAACTTGAAATTACTAATTTAAAGGAATTACATGGATTTGACTCCATAAACCTAAGTTGGAAGAACCCAGAAGAAAAAGAATTTGATTTTGTAAAAATCTACCGAAACGGAACATTAATTGCAAACAATCTTACGCGAAATAGTTTTGAAGATAAAAATTTAAAACCAGCTAGCGAATATGAATACAAATTAACAGTTGTTAACAAATCAGGTGATGAAAGCGATGGAGTAATAATTTCAGTGAAAACTGAGGAAAAGATTACAGAAGATAAGCAGCCGCCAGAAGAGGTAAACAGCGTCAGTTTAAGTAGCAATGAAAATAATGAAGAAATAGAGATTACGTGGACTAATCCAAAAGATCAAGATTTTAGCCATGTAAAGATTTATAAAGATAATGTATTTTTGGGAGAAAATCGTGAAGGAAAACTTTTAGATAAACCAACAGAACCATCACACGTCTATAAGATTACTACTGTTGATGAATCAGGAAATGAGTCAGAAGGAGTAACTGTTTCATTTTCTAAAACAGACTAATTTCATAGACGTAAATGAAAGGAAGAAAGCCTATGAACACGAAAAAAACCTTGAATATCATAAGTAATTTAATAACAACTCTATTATTTATACTATTTGTATTCATGCTCTTTGTTGTCATCTCATCAAAAGCTTCAGGAGGCGAGCCTCAATTCCTGGGATATCAGTTAAAAACAGTACTATCAGGTTCAATGGAGCCAACTTTTAAAACAGGTTCCATCATAGCAGTCAAACCAGTTAAAGACCCTAATCTCCTGAAAAAAGGTGACGTAATAACCTTCATGGAAACTCAAGATAAACTAGTTACCCATAGAATTATTGAAGTCATGGATAAAGGTAATCAAACAATGTTCAAGACAAAGGGCGACAATAATGAAGATCCCGATATGAATGCCGTTATGGCTCAGAATGTAGTTGCTAAATACACAGGTTTTACTATTCCGCTTGCTGGATATTTCATAGATTTTGCGAAATCCAAAAATGGTGTAGCTTTACTGCTTATCTTGCCTGGGTTGTTGTTATTAGCTTATTCAATAGTAACAATCATTAGGGCATTGAAAGAAATCGAAAGCCCTAAGAAGCAAAATGATGTCCAAGAAACTATTTAAATGATTGCATTCCTTATGTAAAACATAAGGGTTCAATAATAAATTACATACCTCATTAAGAGGGGAAACTAGGAGGAGAAATAATGAGCATTAAAAAGAAATTAGGATTAGGAATGGCATCAGCAGCTTTGGGGGTATCATTAATTGGTGGAGGAACTTTCGCTTACTTTAACGATACTGAAGCGATCTCCAATTCATTCGCAGCAGGTAAACTAGATTTATCAGTAGTTAATTTAAGTCAGCAAGATACAAAGGAATTAATTAAGTTAACTAACCTTAAACCAGGAGATACAATTGAGAGGGAGTTCCAACTTAAGAATGTTGGTAGCTTAGCGATTAAAGATGTATTAATGCATTTAACTTGGTCAGGGTTTAACCAAAGCGCAAATTATGCTGATAACGGAGCTAATGTCATTGATGATGATAATGGAGTTGGCGGAAATGCAAATGCCTTAAACTTCTTAGATCAATTTGTAGTTAATATTTTTACCACAGGCACTGAGGGGAAAAAATATGATTTAATTACATCGGGTGGCAGTACAGAAGTTACGCTTGCTGACCTTTATAAGGCAACAAATGCTAGTTATGCAGGTGGAGATAAAGCGACAGTAGCTGGTGAAGTCAGATCGGCTATGGGTGTGAATTGGGATAAATATTGGGTTCAAGAAACCAATGACAACAGTCAAGGAAGAATAAATATTGCATCGAATAATGGTTCCCCTTGGGAAGAATATGACGGAGTCCCAGCAGACAATGGTGATTTTGATAATTTAAAATTTGTAATTGAATTTAAGGACTCAGGTAAAGCTCAAAATGAATATCAAGGTAACTCTGTTCAAATGGGTATTAACCTTGAGGCCAGACAGTGGGATGGTGTAAATTCACTGACTAATGACTATACAGCTGAAGAAAACAAAAAAGCACACCCTAAAGATGAAGTAAAACAACCATAATATCAAAATTGCAATTTAAAAAGGTGGGTGTAAATCCACCTTTTTATAATATCTATTGATTGCTCCATATAGTTTCTGGAGGTTGTCTTTTAGATGAACAAGGTAATATATTCATTAATAACAATAATAGCTTTAACTTGTATTTTTATTATTTCAACAATAATAGCTAAGCCAGCAAGTGGAGAAGCATGGATAAATGGAGAAAAAAAAGAGTTGGATATTGTTGCTGATCCAACAGAGTTCGTATTTGAATTAACCAATATGAAGCCTGGGGATTCGGCAGTTAGAGAATTGTTAGTAACCAATAGTGGTAGGAGAAATTTTTCTTATTCTACTAAAATCGAATTTAAATCAGGGTCTCAGGAATTCTTGGATTCTCTACGGTTAAGCATTCAAGACTCTTATGGTTTAGAACTTTATAATGGCCCTCTCCAAGATGTAAATGCAGATAGTTTTGATATGCGTTATCTACCTGTTAATGCTGAAGATTTATTAGTTTTTAAGATTGAATTTGTAGAATCAGGTCAGAACCAAAATCATTTGCAATATAAGACGGCGGAATTTGAACTTTCTTTACAAGCAGAAGAATATATCAATAGAGATTTAGGTTTTAAGAAGATTACTGGTGGAGGAACTATTGAGCAAAAGCTGCCAAAAGGAAGTAAGGGTAAATCTTATGGTTTTAATGTAATTCCGACTAAAGATGCCCTGAGCGTAAATCTTCAATATACTGACCACGATAGTAAGCTTTTAAAAAATATCCACATTAATGAGAATGCATACAATGTTACAGAAATAAAAGAAAACAATATTGTTTTAGGTATAGAGTTTGATGTGCAAGGGGAAGTGGATAAGAAAGAAGCTAGGCTTCATGTAAGGATGGTTGATTACGGTGAACCAGGAAGAAGAGATTTATTTTATCTGGAAATTATAGAAGGTTCATTATTTGGTTATAATTCAGGAATTGACAATTTAACAGGTGGAAACATACAAATTCATCGGTAAAGATTTCTGTTATTATGCTTCAATAAGCTTCTCTAATGAAATATGTGAGGTAATGCCATGAATTTAAAAGTCGGCCTTCGATGTAAAATTTCATTCATAGTTATTTCATTACTATTTTTCTTCATAAATAATAGTTCTGCTAATGCTGCCGAAAGAGAAATTGACATTAATACCAACCCCCATGGTGTTTTATTTAAAGCAACTAACATCAAGCCAGGGGATGCGATGCTTCGAGATCTAGTAATCAAAAACGACGGCAAACAAGACTTCAAATACACCGCCATGGTAGGTGAAACAAAATCCTACAAAGGTCTATTCGAGGAATTACTGTTACTAGTCAAAAAGGACACTTACGTCCTCTTCGATGGCAAATTAAAAGACTTTAAAGGCCTGAATCCAAGGGTTCTATCAAAAGGCTCCCAGGAGACTTTATTCTTCCAAGTAACCATGCCTTATGAGCTAGGAAATGAGTTCCAGGGTTCTGCTGCTGAGGCTGAAATCATTTTCTATGCTGAGGGAATAACGAATACTCCGCCAAGCTGTGCAGAGGATCCTTCTCAGGTAGGATGTCAGCAGCCGCCGAGCTGTGAGGAAGATTCAACCCAAGCAGGATGTGAGCAGCCGCCGAGCTGTGAACAAGATCCAACCCAAGCCGGATGTGAACAGCCGCCAAGCTGTGAGCAGTATTCAACCCAATCTGGTTGCGAACAGCCGCCGAGCTGTGAGGAAGATCCAACCCAATCTGGATGTGAACAGCCACCAAACTGTGAGCAAAATCCATCCCAGGATGGCTGCGAACCGCCAGGTGGAAATCCCGAAAATCCAGGTGACGATAATGGTAACCCAGGCACAGGGGAAAAACCAGGCGAACCAGCACCTGATGTGACAGATGTGGTTGTCATTCCTAAAGACGAGAACCGACTTCCAAATACGGCTACGAATAACTATAATATGCTTCTTGTAGGTGGTTTATTGGTTGGCGGAGGCAGTGTACTGCTGCTGATAAATCGACGAAGAACGCGGAGAGATCATTGATTAAGGCCTGGAGTCTAAAACTTCAAGGCCTTAATTTTAGTTTAAATAGTTCTATTTCACCAATTTATACAGGAAAGAGTTGGACCTGGTTTGTTTGGGAATAATATTAAATATGGTCTTTATTTTTGAATCGAATGTTCTTAAAAAAGAACATCGAAAGGAGATGCTTATGATCCTGCTGTTCTATTACCTCACCATCCTCAACCTGTTCGATGCAGCCGTGACCTGGTTCGGCCTCAAGCATTCATTCATCACGGAATTGAACCCTCTAATGGATGCAATATATCAGTCGAGTCCCGTACTTTTCTTCATTATCAAGTCTGCTCTATCATTTTTCCTTCTATTATTTATACTCTTTAATCATGTTCCGCGATCTTCTTTGCTAAAAGGTGTCACGGTTTTTGCTGCCTTCTTTTACACAGCTGTTGCAACCATGCATGGATACTGGCTGGTGCAGGTATTCTGAACCGGTCAGTGCCTCCCTATCACCCCTCAAAAAGTTCACTGCATTTTACTATTTCCATAATAAATAGCCACTTTAACAGCAGTATAATTTTCTTATACTCATAAGAAGGAAGGCGTATCGTACATGTTTGAGAAGCTCAAGCGTGAGCTGTTGGCCGGGATTACAGTTTCGATTGTGGCGCTGCCGCTTGCATTGGCTTTCGGGATGCAGGCGACGGGAAATTCTGATGGAGCCATCATTGGTTTGTATGGTGCCATCATCACCGGGTTCTTTGCTGCTCTTTTTGGCGGGACGAAGAGTCAGGTAACAGGTCCGACCGGGCCGATCACGATTATTTTTACCGGAATTGTAGCAACGAAGGGGCTTGAATATGCATTCATAGCAGCATTCCTCGGCGGGTTGTTCCAAATCCTGTTCGGTCTTTTAAAAGCAGGCAATTATATTAAATTCATTCCATTGCCAGTGGTCAGCGGATTCATGAACGGAATCGCCATCATCATTATCATGGGGCAGCTGCAGTATGTGACAGGCAGCTTTTTAGTTGTTCTTTTAACAATCGCTTTCATGCTTATGTCGATCAAGTGGATCAAGTTCATTCCGCCAAGCCTGATGGCATTGATTTTAGGGACAGTGGCAGTCATTCTGCTGGAAAAGGTAGTGCCTGCTGTTCACTTCACACTGCCGTTCATTAATGATTTTATTTTTTTTGACAGCGTTGAGAGAATCGGGGAGATACCGAAGGGATTGCCTCAATTCCATTTGCCTGCAGCGGATATTACGACAATCATCCAGCTGATTCCGGCTGCATTGAGCATCGCGGTTCTGGGATCGATTGATTCATTGCTGACTTCCGTCGTTATGGACAATATGACTGGCACAAAGCATAAAAGCAACAAAGAATTGATTGGACAGGGGATTGGTAACACACTAGCTGGTTTGTTCGGAGCGATGCCTGGTGCGGGTGCAACCGTCCGTTCTGTGGTCAATTTGCGGAGCGGCGGGCAAACAGCCATTTCGGCAATGGTCCACAGTGTGTTCCTGCTGATGTTCATGCTCGTGTTCGGACCGCTGGCTGAAGAGATTCCGCTTGCCGTCCTTGCCGGGATTTTAATCATGACTGGTATCACGATGTTTGATTACGACAGCTTGAAAATCTTGAAGGACGAACCTCGAACCGACGCAGCGGTCATGCTGGTGACGATGATTTTGACAGTCGCCATCGATTTGATGGTAGCAGTTGGAGTCGGAATCGTGATGAGCGCATTGATCTTCATGAAGCGAATGAGTGAGGAAGGCTTTAAGATTTCCAGCCGGTCAGAGGGGAGCCTACAGGTTTATACACTAGAAGGCCCGCTTTATTTTGGAGCAACAGAGCTGATTACGAAAACGATCAGTTCTGACAGAAGCCCCGAAATCGCCATCGACCTGGAAAAGGTCACAGTGGTCGATGCTTCAGGTGCATTGCTGCTGCTGCAGCTTAAGGATCAGCTGAAGGAACGCGGACAGACTCTTTATCTTGTTGGCAATGATTTGGACCTTGGAGGGATTCTCCGTAAAATGAATGTATTCCAGCGCTTCGGTTCTGCAGGGCATTTCGAGGATGTAGAAGGACTTATGAAATATATTAATAGAACTACTAAAATCGAAAAAAATGCAGCTTCTTTAAATATGTAAAAGCTAAGTCTCATAGGCCGAACCCAAAGTTCTCAGGAACAAAGGGTTCGGCTTTTTTTTCTATGAAAAGAAATCTTCCAGGTAGTTGAAAGTTGGCTTCCCTTCAATACGATGCCTGGTTTAGGAGTGAACAACTCACAAAGGTCCTTATTAACTAACTGAAAATTTCTAATCTGGCATGTTAAAAACTTGTTGGGAAAGTAAGGAATAAAAAACCGAGTCGTTATATAAGATATATGAGATAAACACAAGGTCCCGAAAAAAATATTCATTTTCCTATAAAAAATAAGGATGAATATCTAAAACTGTTAATAAAATAGTCGTAACTTCTTAGGGATAAAACGGGAGTATCGGGTAACATTCGACGCATTTTGAACGCTCTAATTAATTTGCCAAACTTCCTTATGGTCAGCAGATAAAGGAGGTTTTTACTAAATATGAAGGTTCTTGTAACTGGAGGAGCAGGATTTATTGGTTCCTATATTTCTGAGGAACTGTTAAAAGGAGAGTATGAAACTGTCATAGTTGATAATTTAATCTCAGGTAAAAAAAGAAACATACCTGAAGGCGCTGTATTTTATAACGCAGATATCCTCGAGGATTTAGATGAAATCTTTTTAAAGGAAAAACCGGATTATGTCATTCATCAGGCGGCCCAGGTTTCTGTATCCAATTCATTAGATGATCCAATTTATGATGGTAATGAAAACATTATTGGAACGATCAATCTTTTAAAAAACTGTGTCAAATATAATACGAAAAAGTTCATTTTTGCATCCAGTGCAGCTCTATACGGAAATCCTCAATACTTACCCGTAGATGAAAAGCATCATGCCGCACCACTTTCTCCTTATGGGGTTTCTATGCTTAGTGCTGAGTATTACATACACCTTTTTTCAAAACTTTATGATCTGCCTTTTACGATATTAAGATATTCCAATGTATATGGATACAGGCAGGATGTCAACGGAGAAGCAGGTGTAATTGCTATTTTTACAGATAAGCTGCTAAGCGGCCGGGGCATAAATATTTATGGTGATGGCGAGCAAACAAGGGATTTTGTTTTTGTAAAGGATGTTGCCAGAGCGAATATCGCTGCGTTAGGAATGGGAGACAATCAAATCATCAATATCAGTTCAGGCACTCGTATCTCTGTCCTCGATATGATTGCAGAGTTAACGAAATTGTTCAAGGTGGGTATTTCTCCGAATTTTTTAGATGAAAGAGCCGGTGATATAAAACATAGTATCCTATCCAATAAAAAGGCAAGGGATGTACTTAAGTGGGAGCCTGCATATAGCTTTTCAGCAGGGCTGAGGGAAACAGTGGAAAGCAGCAAAAGTGAGCGCATCGATAGTAAATAAAGTCACCTGGAGGTACTCATGGACGGAAAAACAGACTTAAAAACATTCGTGAAAATACTCCTCAGGAGAAAAGTAACAATTGCCATCACATTGGTGTGCTTTCTAATTTTTACTGTCATTGTTTCGGTATTTGTAATGAAACCCACTTATGAGGCAACTGAGAACATTGTAGTAGGGAAGTTAAAAAAAGAAGAAGGCTACTATGGCGAGACCCAGGAAGTCTATATGCTGCTTGCATCTACAAAGGATTTTATTAAGAGTCCTACAGTCCTTAATTCGGTACAAAAGGACCTTAATTTCAAGGATGAGAAATTGGAAGACAAAATCGTCGTTAAGAACAATAAGGATTCCCAAATAATCAGTGTCATTGTCAGAGGCAACAGCCCCAAAAAAACACAGCTGATTTCTGAAACCATAGTAAATACAACTGTTGATAAAATGAATGCATTATTTGGAGTTTCAGAGATTAAAGTTCTGGCAAACACTGAAGAGCATCCGGCTGTAAAAAGGGTAGGGAGTACTGTATTGAATATAGCGATTGGCGGAATAATCGGTTTGTTTTTTGGAATAGGGTTGGCCCTATTGCAGGAGTTTCTTGATGATTCAATCAAGGATAGTAAAGAGGTCGAAGAGCTTTTAGGCATAAGATTGTTAGGGCACGTACATCTTGGCGGAGAAATGGAGGGCGATGATCAGCATCATCTTCATGTGGAATTTGCAAAGGGCGAGGAAAGGGGGGGATTAAGTGTTTAAAAGGTATAAAGAGAAAAATCAGAACACAACTTTCCTGGCTCCCCGTATGAGCAGCGAGCAATTCCGTGTGATTCGTACCAATCTGGAATTAATGTTCGATCATGGTCCAGCCCTTTTGATGGTTACAGCCCCTGAAGAAAATGAACGAAAATCTGCTGTAACAGCAAATCTGGCTATAGCTTTTGCTGAGCAAGGGAAAAAAGTTTTATTGATTGACGCTAATATTGATAACCCGACATTGCATGAATTATTTCATGTTGGCAATAAGACTGGTTTTTCGAATGTAATCCTTAATGAAGAGAGCCTCATGCTGAACATCATCATGACCGACATTCCCTGGCTGTCTGTTTTACCTGTGGGATCGCTCGTTTTCAGTCCTTCGGAATTTTGGATAACCAGCAAGATAAAAAAATTCGCCGAAGAATGCAGAACAGAATATGATATCGTCCTGTTTGAAGTCCCGGCATTGCTTGAAGCCCCTGACCCACTGGTGCTAGCTAACCAGTGCGATGGCATCATTCTTGTTATTGAAGAAAATAAAACAAAGAAAAGCTCTGCTTTTAAGATAATGGAAAACTTAAGGAGGTCCAATATAGAAATCCTGGGTGTCATTTATCAGGCTGGTTAATGCTGTATAAGGCAGGTAAAGTTCATGGAGAAAAGCCGAAAAAATTCCATTGCAAAAAACATTGGACACTTATTTTATAGTACTGCATTATCCAGCGCATTGAATGCATTGGCACTTATCTTATTGGCAAATTATTTGCAATCTTATCATTATGGATTGTTCAGTGTAGCTTTGGCCTTTGCAATGATCATGGGATATTTTACTGATGCAGGCCTGAGTGACATCGTTTTAAGAGAAGGTTCAAAGAAGGAGGTAAGCATTTCCATCCTGATTTCCTCTTATATAAAAATGAGAGGGGCCCTTTTATTAGGAACATTTGCAGTCGGCTTTATGCTTATCGTTTTCCTGAATCCGGGGAACAGGGAGCTGCTTCAGACCGCCTTCTATTTAATCATACCTTTGGTAATGGGGATATCCCTACAAAGCATTGGCATAACATACTTTCAGTTAATGGAAAAAATGCAATATTGCGGTTTGATTCGTATTGTTTCATCCATTATATTGGTCTCTGCCCTTGGAGCGGGATTCTTATTTCATTTTGATCCCATCATATTTTGTCTCCTATATGGGCTTTCTTATTTCTTCGCAGGCTTATTTTCGATCTATTTACTCAGAAGAAATGTCAGGATTGATTTGAAATGTGAGTTCCATCAGGGATTGCTGCAAAATCTGGGATCCTTTATGTTTGCCGGGCTTTTGTTTGTGATGCTGCCCCATATTGGACCGATCATATTGGAAAAAACCATTTCATTGAATGAAGTCGGGCTTTTTGCGGTTGCCTACCGGATTCCACAGGCCCTGCAGCAAATTCCTTTTATCGTTGCAGGGGCTTTCTATCCTGTATTGTTTAAAGCGTTTAACTCAAACCTAATCGCTGAGCACTTAAAGCTTTTACATTTTCAAACTAAGCTGATGGCGCTCGTTGGCATATTAATGACCTTACCTTTTTATCACCTGTCAGGCTTTATTGTGTCAATCCTGTTTGGTGAGGAATGGGCTGATGCAGGATTTCCTCTAAAGATTTTATCGCTCCTGCTTTTTCTGCAGGCAATCAGCATTGCACTTGCAGATGGGTTGACGACCAGCAGGAAACAATTCCAGAGAATGGTTGTACAAGGAATATCGGTATTTACAGGAATTATCCTCTATTTCCTTTTAAGTAAAACATATGAAGTAACAGGTGCTGCCATGGCTGGTGTGATTATGGAATCAGTTGCCCTCCTTGGGTTTTGGCTGTGTTCCTCAAGACGATGGGTTTTGGCCAAAAATACACTCATTCCATACTTGGTTTTTTCGCTATTCAGTCTCCTTGCAACAGATTTCTTCTTTAATCAGATTCCTTTTCTGGCACTTGCGATCAATGCGCTCTTGGTAGTTACAGTACTGCTTGTGGATAAAGAAATGAAGAATAAATTTTTTACATTCTTTAAATCAAAAAATGCCAGAAAAACTTTTGTATCTGAGGGGAATCAGGAGGCATGAAATGAACAATAACATACCCTCAAATAGATATAGCACGGCTGTGTTTTGGCTTATTTTGTTCCTAATGTTAGCAAAATTCAACCTTTATCTTGGTTTTGCACTAAAGCCATACATGATTTTTTGCATACTGTTTTTTGCCATTCATTTTGGCTCCTTTTACTTTCATAGGCTGCATGTCTATGAGATGGCGATGTTATTGTTTTACCTTATGTATTCCTTCACAGGAGCTTTTTCGCTCTATCCGGTCTCCAGTGCAAGGATTCTTGTGGGAATTTTAATTTATATATCCTGTTATTTTGTGATGAAGAACATTATCGGGAGAACAGGTAAGGATGACGTTTTAAATGCACTCTCAAATGTGGGAATCCTGTTCAATGGAGCAAGTTTGATTTTTTATTTTGCAGGGCTGAAGAGTTTGAACTTCATTTTCGAGACAGAGGAAAGAATATCCGCGTTGGGAGTGATGGTCGACCGGAATTATCCCAGGTTAATAGGTTTAATGCAGGATCCGAATTTCTTTGTCTTTTATAATACTATTTTCTTTGCCTATTATCTTTGCCATTTTGAATCCCGGAAAAATAAGATCGGCCTGATACTGGTTATCTTCACCAACTTATTGACCTTTTCCAGAGGAGGGCTTCTTGTTATTTTTTTACTCGTGGTAGTGAATGTCCTTTTGAATAAGCCAGTAAAGAAACTGAAATTAGTCATGGGCATATCCGCCTCCTTATCGATTGTTGGATATATTGCCATGCGCCTGATGAAATTTGATATTTATTCTATTCTTCAATCCAGGGTGGAAGATTTTTCAGAGGATGGTGGAAGCGGCAGGCTAGTGCTCTGGGAACGGGCATGGGAATATTTTAATTCTAATATTTTGGTGGGAATCGGGGCATTTAATTTTTCGGATTACAATTTCTTTGAAAATGGTGATCCGCTTACTGCTCATAATACCTATTTGGATATTTTGGCAGAGTCTGGCCTTCTCGGATTTATTAGTTACGGGTTATTTTTAACCCTGGTTTTTATAAAGCTCCTGCAGCGACGGATTCATAAAACAAGTCCATATCTATTTCTTGCTTTCCTGGGAATGGTCCTTCAAATGGGGTTTCTTTCAGTCATTATCAACGATATGTTTTTCCTGTATATAGCTATACTTTCTGTTTACTTGCATCAAAGCGATAGGGAGCAACAGGAAAAGGCGAACATCCCAATTAAAGGCAGGAAAGTTAGACCGATAAAAGGAGCCGCTTATCATGAACATCTTACTATTAACCGATAAATTAGCAATGGGTGGGGCTGAGATATATTACTGCAAGCTGGAGAATAATTTGGTCCACCCAGAGATTACATTTTATTTTGCTGCTGCTGACGGCAAATTATATGAAAGAATCAGGCGAAAAGAAAAGCTTACCTTATTGAGCAGGGACCAGCATCTGAAAAATATCAAGAAGCTGGCTAGGTTAATCCAAGAGAAGGAAATCGAATTAATTCATGCAAACAGCCTAAGAATGGTACTATATAGCATTTTGATAAAAAAGCTAATCGGCAGGCCGCTAAAAGTAATCTATACAAAACACAATATTACTGTATTAGAAAGAAAGTTTAAGCAGGGTTTTAAATATTTATTGAATAAGCATGTTGATAAAGTCATTACTGTAAGTGATTTTGAAAAAGAAAACCTGCTGAAGCAGGGGATTGATAGCAAAAAAATCAAAACCATTTATAACGGAGTGGATTTGGGACAGTTTTTATTCCATCAAATAAATAACGAAGAAAGCTTCAAAATCGGTATACTAGCAAGGCTGTCCGAAGAAAAAAACCATGAGCTATTTATTAATATTGCTGACGAGTTGAGATACCATCCGCAACTGGAATTTTATATTGCAGGAGATGGACCTGAAAAAGAGAGCATAACCCGAAAAATCAGGGACCTTGATCTATCTGAAAAGGTGATGATGATTGGCGAGGTCCATAATCCAGAAGAATTCATCAAAGAGATGGATGTAATCCTATTAACCTCGCACAGGGAAGTTTTCCCGATGGTTGTTATTGAATCGATGGCAGTGGGAACCCCTGTTCTTTCCATTGATAAGGGTGGGATTAAGGAAGCGGTAAATCATTGCGAAACGGGAGTTTTAATAAGCCAGCATTGCCCAAAAGAATTCAGCAGCCACATACTGGATCTGAAAACTAATCCTCAATTCAGGATGAAACTCATAAATCAGGCGAGGAAAAAGGTCGAGAAGGATTTTTCATTAGAGCAAATGATTCAGCAGACGCTAGCAGAATATTTAACCTTTGGGTGAACTTCGGGAGTGGAGGGCATGGAAGGAACATTGAAATATGCAGTTATTTGCGACAATCAAAAGATTATGGATTGGCACTCAAGGGTCATAAAAGAGCTTGAAACTCTTAGGATTGGAGAGTGCTGTGCAGTTATTGATTTCAAAGATAAGCAAAATCATTATGGCTTTACCTTCGCCAAGAAGCTGAATGTAAAAGGAATAATAAACAGCAATCAGGCCAGGGTTGAATGTAGCGGATCCATTTCTGCAGAGCAGGTGGAACAGATAAAATTGATGCAGCTAGACTTTATACTGAATCTTAGCTCTAGAAAGATTGAGGGAGATATCTTGAAATCTGCAAAATATGGAATCTGGGAGTTCAATTTTGCTCCTGGATGGAGAGGTCTTTATTCTGCTATTTGTTCGACTAATGGTGTTATTTTTGCAGCTCTTCGTAAGCTTGAACCAGGTAATAAATACCTGATTCTGAAGCAAGGCCATTTCTCAGCGATAAAAGAATCGGTTACACAATCAAGAGAGCTCATTGTCGAATCAGCAGCATTGTGGCCAGCGCAAGTTTGCAAGGATATCTTTCTGCAAAATGCAAACTATTTCAATAGAGAACCAGAAGAAGTGGTGTCACACTATCCAAAACATCAGCAAAAAAGGAACCTTCCGCTTTTTTTAATAAAGATTATTGGACACAAAATGAGGAAAATCTATTCCAGGCTTTTCCGTTATGAATATTGGAACGTTGGTATTGTCAATAAACCAATCAGCAGTATTTTATTAGGTGATGAAAAGATGGATATACAGTGGCTGATTGCCAGAAAAGATATGTATCTTGCTGATCCCTTTGTTTATAGGAACAAAGATCAAATACGAATAATCATGGAGGAGGTTGACCACAGAGTCGTTAAGGGCTTTATTAGTGAGGCAGCCCTTTTTCACAATGAAAATAAGGAACCAAGTTGTTCATTTTTCCGGGAGACTATAAGTTCATCTTCCCATATGTCCTATCCTTATATTTTAGAACATGAAAATGAGATTTATTGTATACCAGAGACATCTGAGAAGAATGAGGTTGCCATCTATCAACTAAATCAAGAAACAGGCGAATGGAAAAAAGTCAGGACGATTATAGGCAATTTCCCTGGCGTTGATTCCACGGTCATTAATACAGGGGATTGCTGGTGGCTGTTCTGCACAAAAGCAAATTCCACTAAGCAAAGCCATAATAACGAGCTATACATTTTTTATTCTGACGATCTCATGGGAGACTGGCAGGAGCACCAGATGAATCCTGTGAAGATCGATATACGGTCCTCCAGACCGGCAGGAACTCCATTTATTTATGGTGGAGACTTATATAGGCCTGCTCAGGATTGTTCTGAAACCTATGGCGGAAAAATTTCATTGAATAAAATTAAGATACTGACTCCAACTCAGTTTGAGGAAGAGACAGTTAAACAGATCGTACCTGCTGCTGAAAGTTTATATCCAGATGGACTTCACACCATCACGGCAGCTGGAAATATGACCGTATTAGATGGAAAGCGGATTGATTATCATATTGGCCATTTTTTCCGGAAGCTTTATAAATATAAACCCAAAAAAATTGAACAGGTATCAGTACAAGAGCAGAAAATATGCATTCAGGATAATCGCATAACATTGGAGGAGAAGTAATGTCTTATAGGCATTGTTATTTCTCGGTGTTCTTTATAAAGAAAGTGTTGCAGGCTTGATAAGCATGAGAAGGCTAACAAACAGCGGGAGGGGTACAGGTTGACATCTAGAAGCACTTTTTTTAACTTGATGCTGGTGGATTTAGCTTTCCTTTGTCTGGGCTTCTATATTACTGCTGAATTACTGTTTTATTATTTCTTGCCGATTTCCGTTAGCAGCCTAAAGTCTGAGGTGTTAATTGTAATACCGTTTATTCTAATGATTTTTTATTTATATGATTTATATGCGGATTGGCGGCAGCTAAATATTTTGAAAATACTTTATTCAATTATTCTATCGATGATTCTGGTTTATGCGGGAGCACTTTTGTTTTCGTATATTAAACCTTTATCTTCACATGGCCTTGTCTTCATAACTACTTTACTCCTTATCGAAGGGGCAATGTTGAGTTTATTACGGTTAACCATCTGGGCTGTATATAAAAAATTTTATGGCATTAAGAAAGTTATTGTTATTGGAAAGGACTTGAATGCCGCAAGCCATTTAACCGGAAAAATACTTAATCACTCTAAAGGATGGTTTGAACTGGTTGGTATTTTTACGAAGGAAAATAGTGCGGAAATTAAGCGGTCAATCAATTTATGTGATGTTTTGATGCTAAGTTCGGATCTGGAAAAGCCGTTCTTGGATGAAGTTGTTAGATACTCCCTAAAAAAGAAAAAGGAAGTTTTAGTAGTTCCCCAGTTTTTTGAATTAACATTACAAGGTGCGTCAATTAGGCAAATAGATGATATGCCAGTCATTTCCCTTTATCACCCTGCCCTCACTGTAAAAGATAAAGTAATCAAACGGATATTTGACATAGTTTGTTCTTTGATATTACTAGTCTTATCCAGCCCCATATTCCTATTATTCTACTACCTGATTCCCCTTACATCCAAAGGACCTGCTATTTTCAAGCAACAACGAATTGGCAGCAATGAAAAACCGTTTTTTATTTATAAATTCAGAAGTATGATCCAGAATGCTGAAGCCAAAACAGGACCAGTCCTGGCAATTGAAAAGGATCCAAGGATCACTCCTTTGGGGAAATTTATGAGGGCAGTACGGCTAGATGAACTGCCTCAATTAATCAATGTCTTAAAGGGAGAGATGAGTCTTATCGGACCACGTCCAGAAAGGGATTATTTCATCAGCCAGTTTAAGCAGGAGCTTCCCCACTATGAATTCAGGTTTAATGTTAAACCCGGGATAACTGGTTATGCTCAAGTGCTGGCGAATTACACCACCACTGTTGAAGATAAATTACGTTATGACCTTTTCTATATTCAGAATTACTCTCTATTGTTTGATCTTAAAATCTTGCTTCAAACAATAAGGGTGGTGTTCCAGCCTGCGCAGGCAGAAGGCATAAAGGCAGAAAATGAAACTAAAGAGCTCCCTATGCTAAAAGTGAAGGAAAAAGGAAAGGCCTTAAGCAGATAAGAATTTCTCACAAAACTCGTGAATGTGATGTTTAGGAAGGAGATATGATTATGGATTCATCTTGCGATAATCTTGTTTCTATTATTACTCCGACATACAATGCATCCAAATATATTACAGAAGCTATTTATTCCGTAAAATCACAAACATACCAAAACTGGGAAATGATTATTGTAGATGATGGTTCTACAGATCAAACAGTTGAAATCATCCGACAGGAAATGCAAGAAGAACCTAGAATCAGATTATGGCAAATGGAATCAAACGGGGGGCCAGCTGAAGCCAGGAATAAAGCGATTAGCCTTTCTAAGGGGAATTATCTTGCGTTCCTGGACAGTGATGATATGTGGCTTCCTCAGAAACTGGAGCGCCAGCTGGAATTTATGGAGAAAAACAATATCGCCTTTTCGTTTACAAACTACAAAATAATGAATGAGGAAGGTGATATATCTAATGTTATTTTCCATGTACCCAAAAAGCTGGACTACAAATCTTTGCTGAAAAATACAATGATAGGAACATTGACAGTTATTTTGGATAAAAGGTTAATTGGAGATGTGTGCATGCCGCCGGACAGGGATTGTTCCGAGGATTTTGGTCTTTGGCTGAAAATTCTTTCCTCTGGAACGATTGCATATGGGTTAAACGAGGAATTAGCGATTTACAGGAAGTGCAGCAATTCTCTGTCAAGCAACAAACTAATTTCTGCCAAAAAAACATGGAACACCTACCGAAAAGTGGGGAAAATCAGTATTCCATTTTCCATTTGGTACTTTACCCACTATTCAATCAATGCTTTAAAAAAACATTCTAAGACCATTTAATTTATTGTATGGCTTGATACATGCAAATGGGGGATAAATATGCAGTATCCGGAAAGAAGGCTTTCTTATGTACAGGTCTCAAGGGCAATTGCTATTCTGTTTGTATTATTAGGCCATGCGAATAATGAATTTTATGCAGAGCATAAGTATGACTGGTTAAACATGGGTGCCTGGGAAAGGACTGGCGGTGTAGATTTCTTTTTTATCGTAACTGGATTTATGATTTATTATTTATACCATAAACAAATAGGTGTTCCCGGGAAAGCAGGAGAATTCCTGTTGAAACGGGCCATTCGAATTCTCCCGCTTTACTGGATAACGACTGTGTTAGTCTTAATCATAGCGTTTATATTTGGGTCAGGGTACTCAGGTTCCAAAATACTTAACTCACTTGTTTTCATAGAAGGAAATCCTGTTATAGGGTCTGCGTGGTCGCTTAAGCATATTATTTTTTTCTACCTCTTATTTGCTGCTTTAATTTTCAAACCGAGAATAATGAAATCCATTATATTAATATGGATTATATTGACTGTATTAGTCGAAATGAAATATCTGGTTTTTATAGAGTCATTTGTATTCAGCTTCAGCAGTATTGAAGTGCTTTTAGGCTCCTTAGTAGCCTTGCTTATTTTGAGGTTTCATATAAAGTATCCAACCGTGTGGATTGTTTTAGGCTTAATGGGTTTTTTGTTTATGTGGATCAATAATATAGCTCACCTATTTATTTTACATTCCGCGCTATTCTTTTGTATTTCTTCTATGTTAATTATGCTCGGAATAGCTGAAAAAGATAAAAAGCCAAGAAGAGTTCCTACAATTTTAACGTTTTTGGGAGATGCGTCATATTCAATCTATATAGTACATGGACCTCTTTTGAGCCTATTTTTATTAGTGCTGGGTTGGTCAGGGTTAGTGGATATTATCGGGAAAGATATGTCGTTATTATTTTTGGTTCTTTTAACCACGATTTCATGCTGTTTGGTCTATATATTAATTGAAAAACCACTGAATACTTTATTAAAAAGGAAACTGTTAACCGGCAATAAGAAACCCAACCAACCTATTACTAAATATAATCCTATAGAGGATGGAGTATTAGATAATTTCCATTTGAAAGAAACTAAAACATAAAATTTATTCTACATTTTGAAGTTTAATAATTTTTCGGGAAATTAATTGCCATATTTTTCTTATAAAGTTATAATGTGAAAGTACTTAAGCAAAGGAGGCAGTCGAAATGATTACAATCAATGGAGCAGCAACAATCAATTTCATAAGCTCAACTTCGGCCTGCCTGTATCGTGTGTAGATAAGTTTATTTCTCTATGGAATAGCTGCGTCAACCACAGACTGCATGTCTGTGGTTTTTTTGTGCCTGAAAAACGAATGTATGTTCTCGGATGAAAGGAATGATTAAATAGATGATTACAGTTGAAAACTTGAAGAAGGAATACAAATTGGTGAAACGCGACCCCGGTCTTAAGGGCGCGATCAAGTCACTTTTTAACAGGAAGTATGAAACGAAGCGTGCGGTGAAGGGGATTAACTTTTCCATTGAGCAGGGGGAGACGGTTGGCTATATTGGGGCGAATGGCGCGGGCAAGTCTACGACGATCAAGATGCTGACGGGAATCCTGACGCCGACATCTGGGAAGGTGACGGTGAATGGGCTCATTCCTTATGAGAACCGCCAGAAGAACGCGGTCAATATCGGGGCGGTGTTTGGACAGCGGACGCAGCTGTTCTGGGATATTCCGGTGCGCGAGTCTTATAATCTCTTAAAGCATATTTATGAGATTCCCGAGCATCAATATCAGGAAACGATTGAAATGTTCACGGAGGTCCTTAACCTTGAGCCGCTTCTCAGCATTCCGGTCAGGCAGCTTTCTCTCGGGCAAAAAATGCGTTGTGAACTGGCTGCGGCCTTCCTGCATAGGCCCTCCGTTGTCTACCTGGATGAGCCGACAATCGGCCTTGATATCGCGGTAAAAGTAAAGATCCGCAAGTTTATAAAAGAAATGAATCAGCGCTGGGGCACAACAGTGCTGCTGACTACACATGACATGCAGGACATCGAGGAAATCTGTGACAGGATCATCATCATTGATGGCGGAACAATTCTTTATGATGGCGGGCTGGATGAAATCAAGAAGCAATTCGGGCAAAAACGGGTCATTCACTTTGAGCTTGCAGAGGTGGAAAAATTCGTATTGCCAGCATCTCTTGAAGGCCAGGTGGAAATTTTACCGAACGAAGAGGAAACGAAGGTCAGCCTTTCTTTTGACCATGAAGCCGTGAAAAGCTCGTTCGTCATTTCCGAAATGATGAGCCTGTACGAAATTGGCGATTTGAACATTGCCGATCCTAAGATTGAGAGTATCGTAGAAGAGCTTTACAACAAGCAGGAACAGGGGGGAGAGCATGAGGAAATATTGGCAAATAGCTAAAGGGCGGATGCAGGAGAATACGGCATATTCCGCATGGTACTGGGCGGGAACCTTGTCTGCCATCATGCGCCTGCTGATCATATATTTCTTCTGGCAGGCGGTATATGCCAACCAGTCGACGATCGAAAATATTAATTTAGAAACGATGCTGACTTATATTGTCATCGCGATGCTGCTGCAGGGCTTTGTCGGCGGTGTCGGGAATGAGCTTGCGGAAAATATCAAGGACGGCCAGGTTGCCATTGAGCTGATGCGTCCTTACGATATGATTTTTAAGATGTTCGCGGTCGATGTAGGCAGTAAGATTATGTACTTAATTCAGGGAACGATCCCGATGATTTTGATTGCCTATTTCTTTATGGATCTTTCATTCCCTAAATCGCCTGAGACGATTATCTTATTCGTGCTTAGTGCATTGGCTGGAATTTGGATTGGGACGTTCTTCGATTTCCTTGTCGGAGTGCTTGCGTTCTGGACTGTCAATGTCTGGGGAGTGCGGGTACTGAAAGAATCGCTGATTACGTTTTTCTCTGGAGCACTTGTGCCAATCACATTGTTCCCGGATTGGCTTCGTACCATCACGGAATTTCTGCCGTTCCAAGCGATGGTCTATCTGCCGGTATCGATTTATTCCGGCTTGATCAGCGGAACGGATGCTTATATGGCACTTGGCGTCCAGTTGTTCTGGCTCGTGCTGCTGTATGTATTGGTCAGGTTCATCTGGTCACAGGCGATTAAACAGATTACGATTTTTGGAGGTTAGGAGGGGATAGTATGCGCCGTTATACAAGACTATATTGGGAGTTCGCGAAGAGCCATATGAAGGTGATGATGGAATACCGCATCGACTTCTTGATCGGAGTCGCCTCCGTCATGCTCGAGCAGTTCGCTTCCATCTTCTTTGTAAAAGTGGTCTTTGACCACATTGAGCAAATAAATGGCTGGGGCTTTTACGAAATATTATTTATCTATGGGATTGCGGCAACGGGCCGTTCAATCCATCAGATTTTCTTTGATAATTTATGGACCTTGGGGTGGCAGTATATCAGGCCAGGAAAGCTAGATCGCTTGCTGATCAGGCCGGTGAATCCGCTGTTCCATGTTGTGGCTGATAGGCTGCATCAGGATGGTTTTGGCCAGCTGATCATCGGCTTGATTATCCTGGGCACCGCAATTCCACAGCTCGGCTTAGTTTGGGGAGCAGCTGAAATCGCCATGCTTATCGTGATGATCATTTCCTCGGGTCTAATTTTTGTCGCAATCAATCTGTTCTTTGCGACATTCAGCTTCTGGATGATCGACAGTTTGCCGATTGTTTGGGCTGTTTTCAACCTGAGCGACTTTGCGCGATACCCGCTGACAATCTATCACAAAGGGATCCGAATGTTCCTTACATGGATCATCCCATACGGATTCACAGCATTCTATCCAGCAGCCTACTTCATCGATAAATCAGGCTACAAAGAATTCGCCCTGTGGACACCAGTCGCAGCAGTAGTATGCTGCGTCATCGCCTACGCCTTCTGGAACAAAGGCCTAAAAGCCTTCGCCAGCACAGGCAGCTAAACAGGCGATGCTTTAGCACACCACCGCACCGGGGGTCAGACCCCCGGCGCATTAATACGTTAAAGCAGTGGGGGTCAGACCCCCACTGCTTTAGAGTGTTAAAGACCCTGCGAATGTCGGGTTCATAAATTGAATAGCCGTTCATTATCGTATTGTTATGGAAGCTTCTTACAGGTAGAATGGATGTATATTCTAAGTTTGATAGGGGTGCGTGGGATGTTGGAATCTAGTTCTGTGAAAGAGGTTTGGCATGAGGTTGAGCAGGTGATGAATGAGAATCCTGAGCCGATTCAAGGGATGAATATAATTTATCAGTATGATATTACCGGGGATGACAGCGGCACTTTCCAGCTGATTATCTCAAATGGGTCCGCTCGCGTAGTTGAAGGTTCTCAGGAAACAGCAGATTGCACACTGAAACTATCGGACAAAAACTTTAAGAAAATGATTATGGGCAAACTAAATGGTACCGCTGCTTTCATGACTGGCAAGCTTAAAATCCAGGGCAGCATGGGGCTGGCTTTGAAGCTCGAAGGAATACTTAATGAATATAATATAAGTGAAACAGCATAAAACCAAAGGAATCAGGCGCGAAATCGCCTGATTCCTTTTTTAATATAAAGATTTCCTTTAGCCCCATAAAAAATATTTATTAAAAACCTCACTTTATTAAATGACAAAAAGTAACAAGATTAGACACATCCTGCTATAATATGACTATCGAAATATTACAATTAGGAGATTCAGATGAATCAATTTAAGAAAAACTCAGTACTGATTTTTGAAGAAGTCAAAGCTGTGAAGTTCTTTTTATGGACTTTTTATATAATTTTGTTACCCTACGACCTATCATATTATTATATTATTCCTTATTTTAACCATGAGGCTAGAGGAATGCCAGAAGGTGGAATGGGTTTTATCTTTCATTTCATCCTCTTTGCTTTGCTTCCGATTGCAATTTATTTGGCCAAGAAGGATACTCCTGAAAAAATAAAATACATGTATTTCTTTTCCTTTGTTTTATTAGATATTATTAATAACATAATGATCTACTGGGGTACGGATAAAGACTTTAGCAGCGGGCATATATTAGAAGTGTATTTTATATTGTTTTCGCCAATTTTTGTGAATAAACGGTTCTTTTGGATTATTACTCTTGGATTTTTTATAAAGTATTTAATTACCGGATTAATTTTTAAATCAGCGGAAGTTCTATTTGCTTTAGGATTAATTATCTTTATCGGAGTAATTGCATGGATATTACTTACACGTTTCCAATCTTATCTGAATGCTATCCAAGCGATAAATGAGGACATGAGACAAAAGGAGAAGCTTGCTGTTATTGGACAAATGGCAACAGCAATTGCCCATGAAATCAAGAATCCACTTTCATCCTTGAAAGGGTTTACCCAGCTGCAGCAGGAAAAGGATAAAGAAGGCGACCAATATTATCCAATCATGCTCAATGAGATTGATCGAATCAATTCAATTGTGACGGACCTATTAATTCTTGGCAAGCCGAATACGGCCCTGAAGAGCGAAAAGAATCTAGCAGATATCATTGAATATGTCATTAATGTAATAAAGGTCCATGCAGAACGACAGGGTATAAAAATAGAATTTGAACTCAAAGATTCACCGGTGTTGACCTGTGATGACAACCAATTAAAGCAGGTCTTCCTTAATTTAGTCAAAAATTCCATTGAAGCAATGCCAGGAGGCGGAACCATCAACATTCTATCTGCAATTAATGCCGATATGGCAGTAATCAAGATTACAGATCAAGGCTGTGGAATTAATTCCGAAACACTCTCGAAACTAGGGGAACCCTTCTACACAACCAAGCAAAATGGCACAGGTTTAGGCTTGATGGTCACGAAAAAAATCATCGAAGAACATAAAGGGACCTTCTCCATTGCTAGTGAAATCGAAAAAGGGACGGCCGTTACAGTCACCCTTCCGTTAAAAAATTAAGTTTTTGATGAATTTTTCCAATAAATAAACCAAAAGGACTATACATTGTATAGTCCTTTTGGTTTATAATGGAGAAAGTTGTCGATTGTTGTCAATTCAATAGGTTAATAGACTTATATTGGGGATTTAAAAACTAATCTATTAAGTAATTTGTTATTTTGGCGATAAAAAGAATAGGGCAGGCAGAAAGAACTTGTGAGGTATCAGCATGTATAGAGACATAAATCATGATCCAGCAATAATAAATGAAGAACAACGGGCACTGAAGTGGTTTCTTACCTTGTTTTATATCATCTACTTTTCATATGAAGTATTCTATCACACAATCTATAAAAATATTGATCTACAGTTGCCTCAGGATATTAATTTTGCGATGTACTTTTTCCTGGTTTTACTTTTGCCGACTTCTCTTTATCTGATAAAAAGAGGGAAGCTGTTTCTGGTAAAGTATTTCTTTGTAATTAGTTACATATCGATATCAATAGGAAACGAATTAGTGATTTATCTAGGTTCAAATCAGGAATATAGAAGCGGTAATTCTGCAGAAATATTATTTATATTATTTGCTCCATTTTTCATAAATACTAGATTTTTTATGGTAGTTTGTTCAGGTCTTATTGCAAAATATGCACTTTTTGGGATTTTGTTGCACTCGAAATTGACTCTTCTGCCGCTTACTTTAATTGCTGTAATTTCAGCTATAGGTTTTATTTTATTAAAAAGATTTCAAGTATATGTGAACGCTATTAAGGAATCTTACAATGAGCAGTTAGACGGAATTGTAAAAGGTGTAATTGCCACAATAGAATTAAAAGATCCTTATACAAGAGGACACAGCGAGCGTGTGGCACACTATGCCATGTCTCTTGCAATCGAAACCGGGAAATTTACGAAAGAGGAGTTATTATCATTTAACTATGCATGTCTGTTGCATGATATAGGCAAAGTTAACATTCCTGATACAATCCTGACAAAACCAGGAAAACTCTCGAAAGAAGAATTTGATATTATCAAAACTCATCCGAAAGTTGGCGCAGATGCTATTGTCAAGGTAGATGGCCTCTCAGATAGCAGCATTGGGGTCATAAAATCACATCATGAAAGATGGGATGGCAAGGGTTATCCGGAACAGCTAAAAGGGGAAGAAATTCCTCTGCTTGCAAGAATTGTTTCTGTGGCCGACGCATTTGATGCGATGACATCCTCAAGGTCTTATCGAGCAGCGATGCCCGTTGAAGAAGCATATAAAAGAATTATTGAAGGCAAAGGTACACAATTTGATCCTGCAATTGTAGAGTTGTTCGAAAAGGTTTTTCCAAGGTGGGTCGACTTTCACGAAAGCTATCATTGGGACAAGGACTCCCCTGTTAAAGCATATATTATGTAAGAGGAGGATACGCCATGAAAATCCGAAAGCTGTCAAAAGTGAAGACAACTTGCTGGTGGTGTATTTTTGTTGGGATTTAAAAAATTGATGGGATACGTTGAGTATCCCATTAACTTTTTCATGGCGATGTTAATATGATGAAGATTTCATTTAATACAAAAGTATCCCTGCGTAAATTAAGTGTTTTGAAACAAAAAAAACACTTTGTCGTTGAAGACAAGGCCACCAACGACTTCTACGAAATGCCCAAAATCAGCATCGACGCAATCGAACTGATCAACCAATCCATACCGCTTGATGAGATCGAAAACAGGCTTAAAGCAAACTACCCCAATGAAGAGGTGGACATCCTCGATTTTGTCAGCCAGCTGCTGGAGCTTGGGCTGGTGAGTGAAATCGATGGGGAAGCTATTCACAGCAAGGAAGTCCAAAAAAGTCATCATGGATTCACCTGGATTCCAACCAGTCTAGGCCGCTTCTTTTTTAATAACATTAGTTCTACTCTTTACCTGGTTCTGCTTGCCGCCAGTGTTGCTATGCTGGTTATAAAGCCTGACCTATTCCCGCAGTACAAAGATTTATTTGTTTTCGACCTAATGCTGGAAAACGTTGCGGCATGGCTGATCATAACAACAGCTCTCGTGCTTCTGCATGAAGTCGGCCATGTGCTGGCGGTCCGGTCGGAGGGATTGCCTGCAAGGATTGAACTGGGGCACCGTTTATTTTTTGTCGTGCTCGAAACGGATATGTCTCAGGTGTGGAAGCTGCCTGCTGAAAGGCGCAACAGGCTTTACCTGGCTGGAATGTATTTTGATATGACGGTTCTGTTTTTAGCACTTTCCGTACAGTTTTTCACAGACCAAGAAACTATCATGACAGCGTTGCTTAAAATTGTCGTTTTAGATACTTTCATCCGCCTTGTGTATCAGGCGGCGGTATTTATGAAAACGGACCTTTATTATGTATTCGAAAACTGGACTGGCTGCTATAACTTAATGGAGAATGGACGCAACATGCTGAGCAAGTGGCTGCCGTTCCTCAGGGTCAGCCAGACAGCAGCTTTTCCCGGTGAAGAAAAATTCATCCGCCGATACGCTATTTTTTATATTGCAGGTGTTATTTTAACGATAGCGATCGCTGCCTACTATTATATTCCGCAATTCATATTCGCCATAAAGAAAATCATGCTTCCAGGGCTAACAGCGCCATTCACCACCATCCGTTTTTGGGATTCGGCTGTCTTTTTGCTGCAAATTGTCCTAGTGTTGGGGCTGCTCCTCTACTCCTGGTCAAAAAAATATCGTACAAGCAGTTAAAAAGACAGCCGGGGGCTGTCTTTTTCAGTATTAAAACTTCGTCACATAATCAATTAGAATGTCTTTATAAGTTTCAATCGACTGCAGCTCAACAAACTCATCGTCACCGTGCCAGTTGCCTCCGCTTGGCCCGAATTCGATTGCCGGAATCCCGTGTGCTGAAAAATACTGTGTATCTGCCGCGCCATGCTGGCCAAACAGGACAGCCTCACCGCCGATATGCTTTTCAACGACAGGTCTCAGCGATTGGATGAACGGGTCATCCTTTTCAGTCGCTACCGGAGTCCCATGAAGGCCAACGCGCACTTCACCGCCGGAGACATTTTTGATTTGCTCTATAATCAAATCGGGATTCTGTCCTGGAAGATAGCGGATATCAAGCGACATCAAGCACTGGTCCGGAACCTTATTGAAGACTTCGCCGCCAGCAATAATCGCAAGGTTGACGGATGGTGAAGGGTAAAACTCCGAGTTTTCTTTTGTAAAAGGCAGACCGCAAATCTTTTCGTAAACTTTATAAGCCTTCACTATCGCGTTTTCGCCTTCCCATGGACGGCTTCCGTGCGCAGATTTTCCGGTGACCTCCACTTCTAGCCGCAGCACACCTTTTGCCTGCAGAGCGATACCGAGCTGTGTCGGTTCCGAGCAAATCACAAAATCACCGCGGTAGCCATTTTTGACTAAATATCCCGAGCAATTATAGCCGCCAATTTCCTCATCGGAAACGATTTGCAGCTGAATTTTCACTCCAAGCTTCCGGCCCTTCAGTTCGGACATCGTAGCCATCATCACCGCAACCCCGGCTTTCATGTCCGCTGCCCCGCGTGCGTATAAACGCCCTTCTTTTTCAACAGGAATAAATTGATCCTTTTTCCCGGTGACTACATCCACATGGCCATTGAAGACTATCGTTTGATCACCAGAACCAATCTCGCATACTAGCATTTTATATCCGTTATTCTCGATTAAATCAGGCTGTAAATCATGTTCAAGCAGCCATTGCTTGCAAAACTCCACTGCCTGGTTTGCACCTTCCTTAGTGGAGCTGTCTATCAGGATCAGTTCTTTCAATAGTTCCTTCATCACTCGAACACTCCTCTTAAAAAAAGCTCTACCATTACATTACCACTTAAGTACCGATTCAATCTTAAAAAAATTGGCAGGACTTTGTGAGGATAAGAATAAATATAGAATTCGCAAATTTTGTCGTTGATAGGGGGGTTACTTGAATAAAGAGTGATATAGTCCCGTTTTTTTACAAATTCCTTACGAAAAGTTTAGAAAATTCAGGTCTTCCAGTCCATTTCCATCTCTGAGAATCCTCCTATAATTAAAGTCGTGTTCTACTAATTTACTCACTAAGGGGATGGATCTCTTGAAAAAGCCTTTGCGCAAGTTAGGGAAAACGGTTGTTGCAACGACAATGGCATTATCCGTTTTGGCTGGACCTGTATCTTATAAAACGTTTGCGGCTGGCAAGCCAGCAAAAGCTGGAAAAACAACTGAAGTACAGCTTCGTATCATGGGTACGACAGACATTCACACAAACATAGCAAACTACGATTATTATAAAAATGCCGAAGTCCTGGACTTTGGACTTGCAAAGACTGCAACACTGATTAAAAATGCCAGAAAAGAAGAAGCCGGAAAAAACAACCTGCTTTTTGATAACGGGGATCTCATCCAGGGAAATCCGCTTGGTGATTTTAAAGCAAAAGTGGACAAGCTTGAAGATGGTGAAATGCACCCGGTCTTCGAAGCTATGGAACTATTAGATTATGATGGAGCAACAGTAGGTAACCATGAATTCAACTATGGCCTTGATTATCTTGATGAGGTTTTAGACGACGCTCCAATGCCATACGTGAACGCTAATGTATTCAAGTATGATGGTGATGCAAATCCTGATAACGATCAGAACTATTTCAAGCCATACACTGTTTTTAATAAAAAAGTAACCGACGCCAATGGCAAAACCCAGGTGATTAAAGTTGGTGTTGTCGGTGCGGTCACTCCGCAAATCGTCCAGTGGGACAAAGCAAACCTTGATGGCAAAGTCATTACGAAGGATATTGTAAAATCAGTAGAAGCGCAGATTCCGAAAATGAAGGAAGAGGGCGCGGACATTATCGTCGCGCTTGCACACTCCGGAATTGGTGATGAACAAGTCATCGAAATGGAGGAAAACGCAGCATATGACCTGACAAAGGTTGAAGGAATCGATGCCATCATTTCCGGCCATAATCATTTGAACTTCCCAGGAAGCTTCACTGGCCTGCCAGGAGTGGATGCTGAAAATGGCACCATCAACGGCGTTCCTGTCGTCATGCCAGGAAGCTGGGGCAATCAGCTTGGCGTCATGGACCTTACGATTGTAAAAGAAAAAGGCAAATGGAATGTAAAAAGCTCCAAGGCTCAATTAAGAGGAGTATACGATAAAAACACAAAAACAAGCTTGGCTGATCCAGATAAAGCTATCTTAAAAGCTATTGAAGAAGACCATAAAGGCACAATTGATTACGTTAACCAGCCAGTAGGGACCACAACTGCTGATATTCACAGCTATTTCGCATTAGTGCAGGATGACCCTTCAATCCAAATCGTTACGAATGCCCAGAAGTGGTATGTGGAGAAAAAGGTAAAAGGCACAGCTGACGAAAATCTGCCAATCCTTTCTGCGGGCGCGCCATTTAAAGCAGGCGGACGCAATGGATCAGAGTATTACACATACATCCCAGAGGGCACGATCTCGATTCGAAACGTTTCTGACCTTTACCTGTATCCAAATACAGTCGCAACTGTAAAAATCAAAGGCGCAGATGTAAAAGAATGGCTTGAAATGTCTGCAGGCCAGTTCAACCAGATCGATGAGAATAAAACAGAAGAACAAGAGCTGATCAACTCAAGCTTCCCGACATATAATTATGACGTCATTGATGGTGTTACGTATGAAATCGATGTAACAGAGCCAGCAAAATATGATGGCAATGGAACGATTGTTAATGCAGATGCAAACCGTATCAAGAACCTGCAGTACAATGGCCAGCCAATCGATCTTGAACAGGAATTTTTAGTAGTGACGAATAACTACCGCGCTAATGGAAACTTCCCAGGTGTAAAAGAAAAGACAGCAGTGGAAATGTACCCTGATGAAAACCGCCAGGCGATCATTGATTATATCAGTGAGCTTGGAAGCATTGATCCATCTGCTGATAACAACTGGAGCTTTGCAGGAGTAAGCAAGGCACCAAACGTTATATTTACTTCTACACCGAATGCACAGTCGGAACTGCCTGAAAATGGTTTAATCGAATTTGGTGGGGATGCGGCTGATGGTTTTGCAAAATACAAGCTGCATTTGCCAATCGGCCTTCAGCTTCTGGGAATCAATGATTTCCATGGACAGCTGGACACGTACAATTCTAAAATCAATGCAGGCGGCGTTGAGTACCTAGCTGCCTACTTAAAAGAACGCGAAGCGGAAAACCCTAACACATTGCTGCTTCATGCGGGAGATGCGGTAGGCGCAAGTTCTCCGGTGTCCGCCTTATTGCAGGATGAGCCAACAATCAAAATCCTCAACGAGCTAGGCTTTGATGCAGGTACTGTCGGAAACCATGAATTTGATGAAGGCGTAGATGAAATGCTTCGCCTGATCAATGGCGGCAGCCATCCTAAAACTGTTGAGAAGTATGGTGAGTTCGAGGGTGCGGACTTCCCATATGTGGCAGCGAACCTAGTTTATAAGGAAACTGGCGAGAATGTTTTGGAGCCTTACACAATCAAAGAAGTAAATGGAATACCAGTTGGAATTATTGGCGTGGCTTTATCTGATACGCCAAGCATCGTTATTCCAAGTGCGGTGCAAGATGTGGTATTCACTGATGAAACCGAAGCAATCAACACCTACACTGAAGAGTTGAAAGCACAAGGTGTTGAAACAATCGTGGTTTTGGCCCATAATCCATCCTTCTCAAACCCAGACGGTTCAAATGCTGGTGAAGAGCTTGTTGATATTGCTAAAAATGTAGACGATGAGGTAGATGTGCTTCTTGGCGGCCATAATCATGCGTTCACGAATACGAAGGTAGATGGCAAGATTGTCGTTCAATCGTATTCTTCTGGAACAGCATTCTCTGATGTAGATCTTTTAATCAATCCTGTAACAAAGGATGTCATGGTTGGAAAATCAGAAATCGTGACAACTTACCGTGATAAAATCACTCCTGACGCAAAAATCAAAGGGATTCTCGATGAATATGTAGCAGATGTTGCGCCAATTTTAAACGAAGTGATTGGGAAAACTGATGCACCTATCACCCGTGATACAAATGCTGCTGGCGAATCTGCTATGGGCAACCTTGTTGCAGACGCGATGCGTGCCCAAACCGATACAGATTTCGCCTTCATGAATTCAGGCGGTGTACGTGCTGATATCGACGCAGGCGAAATTACCTGGAAGGAAGCATTTACTGTTCAGCCTTTTGGCAATGACCTTGTTAAAATGAATGTCAGCGGACAGGTGATCAAGACGCTGCTGGAGCAGCAGTGGGGCAGTAAGGTCCGCATCATGCCAATATCCGGCTTGAAGGTTACTTATGATGATTCGAGAGCAGCAGGAGACCGTATTGTTTCTATCGTGAAAAATGACGGAACACCTGTTGAGATGGATAAAACCTACTCAATAACAGTAAACAATTACATGGCTGGCGGCGGTGACGGTTATGCCATCCTTGCGACAATTACGGACAAGACGATCGATGTCGTAGATTTAGATGCACTGGTTAACTATATCAAGGCAAAGGGTACTGTTAACCCGCAAATTGACGGCCGTGTTATCAAATTGAATCAATAGAAGAAATGGGGAGAACGCCACGTGCGTTCTTCTTTTTCATGCAAAAAATAACAGTTTCCACTAATTTCCTCATAGGACATAGGAATCAAAATTAGAATTTCGAAATAAAATTTCCCAAGCTAGTATTTTAGTAAAATAATTCCTATTACACTACTTTCTGTTTATAAACCAGGAAAAAAGTATGTTTTAATGGGAAAAGATGTAATTTTTAGTTAAAAACCATCAATATACATAGGTATTTTTTATTATATTTTAAAAATTTACAATATTTTAAAACCTTGCTACAATTCAAAACAGATTCTTCAGAAAATATGAAAAATCAAAACTATTGAAATAGCAGGGGGAATTCTCTTGAAAAAGAAAAGTTCGTTAAAGGTTCTTTCCAGCATGGCGGCAAGCGCAGTTTTCGCTTCCACTTTATTTGCTGGAACGTTTGCAGGAACGACTGCAGCACCGAAACACACTGCTGCAGCAACAACGCCTGAATCTGCACCTATAGATCTGAATATCATTGACCAGGATCGCCTGGCAAAAGCGTTGGAAAAGCGCGGGCTGATTGCTAAGGGTGCTTCACAGGAAGAAATAACAAAAGCAGTTCAAAAGTATATCAAACAGAAGCAGGGCGAAAAGCCAGGCCAAACTGACAAGTCATTGACAAAGGAACAAAAAGAATTTGACCAAAAAGCAAAGGACTTTGTTACCAAGCAAAAAGAAAAGCTTGCAAAACAGCTGAACAAAGGCCATGAAAACTTCAAAAAGGGCAAGCCAACTGGTGCTATAAGCGTAGATCCTGCGAAACAGGCTGGCTACGATGGAGCGGTACGTGAGGATGAGGTTCTAGTCCTTCTTGTTGAATATGCGGATTTCAAGCACAACAACATCGAGCAGGAACCAGGATATATGTATTCTGAAGACTTCAACAAAGAGCATTATGAAAAAATGCTATTTGGGGACGAAGATTTCACACTTTTCAATGGTGAGAAAGTAAAAACCTTCAAACAATATTATGAAGAGCAATCGGGCGGAAGCTATACAGTTGATGGAAAAGTTTCTGAATGGCTGACAGTACCAGGAAATTATAAGGATTACGGCAGTGATAACCCTGATGGCGGGCATGACAATGCACCAGGTACAAAAGGACCTCGTGGACTAGTTAAGGATGCTTTGAATGCAGCTGTTGCTTCTGGCATTAATTTGGCAGACTACGATAAGTTTGACCTTTATGACTTGGATGGTGACGGAGATCAAAATGAACCAGACGGCCTGGTTGACCACTTGATGATCCTTCATGCAGGTGTTGGACAGGAAGCTGGCGGCGGAGCACTTGGAGACGATGCGATCTGGTCACACCGATGGGTATTAAATGGTGTTTATCCAGTTGCGAACACAACTGCGGCAGTTCCTTACTGGGGCGGAAAAATGGCTGCTTACGATTACACAATCGAGCCTGAAGACGGAGCAGTAGGCGTATTCGCTCACGAATTTGGACATGACCTGGGTCTTCCAGATGAGTATGACACTCAGTACACCGGACACGGTGACCCTGTAGCTTCATGGTCAATCATGTCAGGCGGAAGCTGGAACGGTAAAATCGCGGGAACAGAAGCACCAAGCTTCTCACCACAAAACAAGGAATTCTTCCAAAAGACAATGGGTGGTAACTGGGCGAACATTACAGAAGTAAATTATGAAGACATTGATAAAAATGGACTTTCAACAGTTATTGACCAGAGTGTCACAAAATCCGAGAACCCAGGGATTGTAAAAGTAAACCTTCCTGGCAAAGAAGTCAAAGGCATCCAAACTGAATTTGGCAATAAGTACTACTACAGCGAAAAAGGCGATGACCTTCATACAGCATTGGAAACTCCAGTATTTGACTTAACAGCTGCAAACGCTGCTGAGTTCACTTACAAAGCGAATTTCGAAGTTGAGTTCGATTATGACTATGTTTATGTAAATGCAGTAGTTGAAGGAGAGAAAGAGCCAGTACTACTTGATACAATCGGCGACGAAAACACTGCAGACGGCATGGAAACAACAAGTGGCGCATGGGTAGACAAGACTTATGACCTGAGCCAATTCGCTGGAAAGAAAGTTAAACTTGTATTTGAATACGTAACTGACGGCGGCCTTGCTCCAGAAGGTTTCGCAATGGACGAGCTTAAGCTGACAGTTGATGGTGAAGAAGTATTCGCTGATGGCGCTGAAGGTGAAGCCGCTGTAACACTTGACGGCTTCATCCAGACAAACGGTATCTTCCTGAAAAACCACTATTACTACCTTGAGTGGAGAAACTACGCTGGTTCTGACAAAGCATTGCTAGAAGGACGCGGCGTGAAGTACAACACTGGTATGGTCGTATGGTATGCGGATGATTCATTCACGGATAACTGGGTTGGTGTCCATCCAGGTGAAGGCTTCCTTGGACCAGTTGATGCACATCCAGAGGCGATTGTAGGAACGCTAAATGGGGAAGATTCAATTACTGGTAGCACACGCTATCAAGTAGCAGATGCGGCTTTCTCTTATGATAAGGCACCATCATGGTATATCGATTCTCCATCTCGCGGTATCTATGATTACAAAGGACTTAAAGGTGTAACAACATTCGATGATTCAAAATCTTACATGAACGAAATGATTCCTGATGCAGGACGCAAGGTTCCGCAATTGGGCCTTAAGTTCCAGGTAATCGGCGAAGCGAAAGACAACTCTGCCGGCGCAGTATGGATCCATAAATAAGACTTTAAGACATCGGGCGGTTTTTCGCCCGGTGTCTTTTTATGAATTGGAAAAAACGCGCGGAATCTCCAGTTCGCCAATTATATTTTCGCCAGAAAAGTTGTGGATTTCACCAATAAAGTGAGAGACCGCGCTATTCACACAAAAAACTGACCTATTTTTCAGGGGAAACTGGACTTATTCCATCGTTTTAGCTAGTATCATTACTAGAAAGCTTAAGCAGAAGGAGAAAATTATGTCAGAGACTCAACCAATTATCGCGCAACTGAATCCGTTCCTGCAGCAGGCCTGGGAAAAGGCTGGTTTCCAGACGCTGACTTCTGTCCAATCCTCAACGATTCCTTTAATAATAGAAGGAAAAGATGTGTTGGCGGAATCACCGACAGGTACTGGTAAAACCCTTGCGTATTTGCTGCCGGTTTTAAATAAGATTGACACGAAGCTGCAGAATACACAGGCTGTCATCCTGGCTTCCTCTCAGGAATTGGTGATGCAGATCCTTTCTGAGATCAAGAAGTGGGGAGAAGGCACCGATATCAAAGCAGCGACACTGATCGGCGGCGCCAATTTGAAACGCCAGCTCGACAAGCTGAAAAAAAGCCCTCATATTATTGTAGGAACACCGGGCCGCACCAATGAACTGATCAAGCAAAAGAAACTGAAGATGCACAAGGTCCATACGGTCGTTCTTGATGAAGGTGACCAGCTGATGACTCCGGAACACAGAGAAACGGTAAACGCTATCGTCAAGTCCACGCTTGCGGACCAGCGCCAGCTGCTTCTGTTTTCAGCGACGCTTCCTCCGGCAGTGGAACAGGCGGTGAAACCACTTGCTAAGGATCCGGAAGTCATCAGAGTAAAAAAGGACGAAACAATCGAAGCGGCAAATGTGGAGCATATTTATTTCGTCAGCGAGCAGCGTGACAAAATCAAAATCCTTGAAAAAATTGCCCGCCTGAAAGGCACAAAATCGCTTGTTTTTATTAAAGACATCGCGAACCTTACCATCGCCGTTGAAAAGCTTAAGTTCAAGGATCTTCATGTTGGGCAGCTCCACAGCGACCTGCCGAAGCAGGACCGCCAGCGCTACTTGAAAAAATTCCGCGACGGTAACAGCGAAATGCTGCTGGTAACCGACATCGCAGCGCGCGGTTTGGATATTAAAGGCGTAACGCATGTCGTCCATTTCGACTTCCCGAGGGAACAGGAACAGTATATCCACCGCTCCGGACGTACAGGCCGTTTCGGTGCAGAAGGAACCGTCATCTCCATCGTCAACGAAAGAGAAGAACGGGACCTGAAAAAGTTCTGCAAGGCGCTGAACATCAACCCGATACTAAAAGAGTTCTACAGAGGCGAAATCGTCGACGCAGAAAAATAACAACACCACGCTACAGGTCTTCCTGTAGCTTTTCTTATTAAAAAAGGATTTTAAAGAAAACATTAAGAATATATAAAGGTAGCTTATATTGGAAAGGAATAAAAAAATGAACAATCCACGATTGAAAAAGCTGTTGGAAGAGTGGCTTCCGGAAGCGACGATTGATGAGATGCAGGCGAAAATGGAAAGCGGCGAGCTGACGTCATATGATCTTGTGCTGATGTACCAGGCCCGGGTTGCTGCTTTTGATAAAACCATCAATTCTGTATTGGAACTAAATCCTGATGCCCTTCACATCGCGGCTTCCCTTGATTCGGAGCGCAAGCAGAAAGGGGCAAGGGGACCGCTCCATGGAATCCCGGTGCTGCTGAAGGACAATATTGATACCCATGATAAAATGCATACGAGTGCAGGCTCTCTGGCACTGAAGGATTCGATAGCGCCGGAGGATTCCTTTGTAGCCGCTAAGCTGAGGGAAGCGGGTGCAGTTATTCTTGGTAAAACAAATTTAACAGAGTGGGCAAATTTTATGGCGAACGGAATGAAGAGTGGCTACAGTTCACGCGGCGGCCAGGTTCTAAATCCATATGGCCCTGCAGAATTTGAGGTGGGCGGCTCAAGTGCGGGATCCGGTGCAGCGATTGCAGCGAATCTTGCAGCAGTGGCAGTTGGCACTGAAACAGACGGATCGATTTTAAATCCTGCTTCACAAAATTCACTAGTCGGGATCAAGCCAACAGTCGGCCTGGTGAGCAGAAGCGGAATCATCCCGATTGCACACACTCAGGATACAGCTGGCCCGATGGCGAGAACGGTGAGGGATGCGGTCTATCTGCTGGAGGCAATCTCCGGCCAGGATGCTGGCGACCCGGCGACAATGGTGGCACAGCCGGAGCTGAATCATAGTCAGCTTTTTGACAAAGAAGCCTTGAAGGGAACGAAGCTGGGTGTTGCCCGTGAAGAGTATATTGGCAAGCTGTCAGCTGATCAGAAGCGGATTTTTCAAGAAGCAGCGGCGAAGCTTGAAGAGCTTGGCGCGGAACTGGTTGAAGCGGCGATTCCAGCCTCCAAGGCCAATTGGGGCGATAAAGTTCTCGGCTATGAGTTCAAGGCTGATTTGAATGCGTACTTAAGCAGGCTGCCGGCACATTTCCCGATCAGGACATTGGCGGATGTGATTTCTTTCAATTACGATCATGGGGATAAAACATTGAAGTATGGCCAGGAGGTCCTGCTTGAATCTGAGGCTACAAGCGGAACATTGACGGAGGCGGAGTACCTGGAGCAGCTGGAGTACAATTTGTATATGTCGCGCGAACAGGGTGTTGACTATGTGTTGAAGGAATACGGCGTGGACGCAATCCTTTTCCCAATGGACGGTTCGACGATCGCATCGAGGGCGGGATATCCTTCTGTCACAGTGCCAGCAGGCTTCACATCAGAAGGCGAGCCGGTCGGCATTACTTTTACCGGAACAGCCTTCAGCGAACCATTGCTCATCAAGCTTGCCTATTCCTTCGAGCAGGCGACGATGGCGCGCAGGGCACCGGAGCTTGGAATAAGCAAGGATGAAAAAATCCATACTACTTCTTGAATCCACAAAAAGGAGCGAGGAAGTATGGGCAGAACGAAGCTTGGAAATGGCAACGCACAGCGAAACAATAATAAGAAAAAAGGCAATAATACACCTGAAGAACTGGTCGAATTCACTACTGGCCAAAAAGAGAAAAAGCTGAATAATCCGATCGATTAAACGAAAAAAGTGTCCCATCCGTGCAGGAAGGGACACTTTTTTCATGCCAGCTGAAAATCAGTGATTCTCGACTTAATGCGCGCCGCTCTTATCAAAATTGCTTCCCGATGCATCGGCAACGTTCTCAATTGCCACTAACGCATTAGGGTCGATATCGTATACAGTGGACCTGAGCGTCGATAATTCGATCCGGCTCACGATGGTATAAATGATTTTCTTCGGTTCGTTTGAGAAGACACCCTGTCCATGGATATACGTCATGCCGCGTCCGACGGTTTTCAGCAGTTCCTCGGCAATCTCCTCCGGCGTGTCCGAAATGATCGTGACGGATTTCAATTCCTCCATACCTTCGACGACTACATCAATCATTTTAAAAGCGATGAAATAAGTGATGATCGAGTACATCGCTGTATCCCAGCTGAACACGAGCAATGCGGCGAGGATAAAGATGAAAAAGTTCATCACCATGACGAGCTGGCCAACTGAAATAGTCCGGTTTTTGCTGACAAGGATTGCGACGATTTCCGTGCCATCCAAAGCTCCGCCAGCACGGATAACAAGGCCGACACCGGTGCCGAGGATGACCGCGCCAACAATCGTAGCCAGGAACAGATCGGTCGTAACCGGCTCAAAATGATGCAGGTATGCAGTAGCGGCAGATAAAACCACAACTCCGTACAATGTATTAAGCGTAAATTTCAAACCCATCCGTTTGTAGCCAATATACAAAAACGGCAGGTTCAATACAATCAGGAATATACTCATTGAGACACCTGTCAGTTCCGCGGCAATGATGGACAGACCGATGACTCCTCCGTCAAGAATCGCATTGGGAACCAAAAACATATCAAGCCCAAATGCTGCAATAATCGCGCCGATTGTTATCACGATCAGCCGCTGAATCTCTTTCGCCACACTTTTCTTCTTTGTTTTTGCCACAGTAAATCCAACCCTTTTCTATTAAAAATCAAACCATCAAATTTTGTACTATATATATTGTATCAAACTTTTTTAAAACTCAAGACAATCACCGTCCTGTTTGGGCTAATAGGAAAATATAACTTTTTTCAAATTTATAGGCTCTTTTCTAATACTTTGTTGCTATTCTATAAATTTTTGAAAGAAAACACTCATTTTCAAAAAGGTGAATATATGTTTTTTAAGAAAGGCTTTGTAATAAAAGGCTGTTGATTTCCGTTCCAGGCGCTTCGCTTTCCGCGGGGCCGGCGCTGAGCCTCCTCGCCGCCGTTGGCGTCTGCGGGGTCTCACCTGTCCGTCTAATCCCGCAGGACTCTGAAAAGCATCCTTGAATGGGCCCACGCACGATGGAAATGCGTTAGCATTTTCGGAGGAGTCTACGCGCCTTCCACTCCAATCAACAGGATCTAAATTCAATATTTATGAAGGAAACAATCTTTGCGAAAACAGCCAATTTATATTTTCCTAACGCATAAGTGCAACTTCGCCTCTGTCTTCGCCTTTAAGGGCTTGCCAATCGGCGAGTTTTCTGTATATTTTTAGATTATATAACCAGGATTAGAAAATAGGCATATTTGGGTATTGAGGAGAGAAAGATTCTACAGAAAACCGGAGGGACCATTTTGGCTAACGATACTCAAGTTAAATATAGATCAAATACTAGGCAGCAGGAATCTGGGCAGCGGAAGAAAAGAAAACCGCTGCAATCAGAAAATATCACTCAACAGAGCGCTGAAAAGGCGAAGCAGAATCCTAAGATGAAAAAAATCAAGGAAACTTCAAATCCGAAGGCGGAAACTGCCGGGACAAAAGCAGTCACCAAGCAGGCTAATCAAACCAACGAGACTAAGTCTGCAGATGACAAGTCACAGCAAAACGCTAAGCGAAATACCGGCCAATCCAAAAATAGCGGAACCGGAGAGCAAAACGGAAGCCGCAAAAACAGCAGCACAAAAATTGCATCAGAAAAAAATAATAGCGGACACCCCAACAAAACCGAGAACAAAAACAACAATGGAAACAAAAATCAAAGCAATAATAAGGACAATAAGCGGAAGAGTGCTAATGTACAAGATGCGAATGGGAAGCGGGATAACAGGGAATCAGTTCCTTCCAAACAAAATCAAAGCGGCCAACAAAAGAGTAACCCAAATAGCAAGCAGGACGCAGAAAACTCAAGCCAGGAGCATGAGGTGAACCATAAGGAGCAATCGGGACGGTTTGAGACCGCTTTTAACCGAATCCATAAAGCTTTAAGGGAAATGGTGAAGGAAACCGACAGCGATGCGTTTGTTGAGCTCCTGTACTCAGGCTATAAGAATCATTCATTAATCCGCAAATATAAAAGTGAGCTGCACCAGTTTGCGAAGCTGCGCAATGCGATTGTCCATGAGCGGGTGAATGCGGATTTCTATATCGCGGAACCGCATATCGAGGTCGTTGAACAGATTGAGGAAATCTGCCGCGAATTTGAAAAGCCGCAAACGGCCCTTTCAATCGCAACAAGCCCGGTATTCTACTATTATGAAGATGCGTATCTGAAAGATGTGCTGAAGGTAATCAACAAGTTTGATTTCACGAGATTCCCGGTTTATGACAAGGATGATAAATATGTCGCACTGCTAACTTCGACAGAAATCATCCAGTGGATGGCCAAGCATTTTTCAAGTGAAGTTATTCATTTTGAAGATGTCCGGATCAAGGACCTTCTGACGAAAGGGAAAAACTACTTTGTTACCTTCGTCAAAGAGGAAACCTCGCTCTATGAAATCGAGGAACTTTTTGAACGCTACCATACGAGAGGGAAGAAGCTGCAGGCAGTCATCATCACCGAAACAGGCGACCGCCACGGCACGCCAATCGGTGTCATCACGCCATGGGATCTGCTTGACAGCGAGCCTTCTGAAGACTGATTCGCACCAGAACAATCAATTGACGAGAGTCCTTTTTAGTTGATATACTTCAGCTATTAATAGGACTCTTTTCTTATGGCTGTTTTAAAAAATGCCCGTAATGAAGAGAGAAAAATATACTCTTATCCAGAGCGGCAGAGGGACAGGCCCTGTGAAGCCCGGCAACCTTCCTGTAAAGGGGAAAGGTGCTAATTCCTGAAGAGTCAACGTCTGAAGATGAGAGAGGATAGCCAAGCGCTAAAGCCTCTTCTTATTGGAAGAGGTTTTTCTTTTTTACAAATCATACAAAGCAGGTGGACAAATTGGCAGGCAAGTTCGAGACAGAAGTAGTTCATTCATTGCATAAAAAAACAGATGGCATCAAAAGCAAGGCAACGCCGATCTATCAAACTTCCGCATTTACGTTTAACAATCTCGATGAACTGGAGGGCTTTTACCAGGGAGAAGGCAATTATCTTTATTCACGTGTCGGCAATCCGAATACAGACGAACTGGGCCAGTCTGTAGCGGCGCTTGAGCAGGCACCGGACGGGGCAGCGGCATCTTCGGGTCTGGCCGCCATCCTTGCAGGCGTGCTGGCAGTCGCAAAGAACGGTGACCATATCGTTGCCGCGGCCGATTTGTATGGCGGCAGCTTTCATCTGTTAAAATCAGAGCTGCACAACTTCGGCATCGAAACAACATTTGTTCCTTTCACTGATTTGCAGAAAGTAGAAGCTGCAATCAAGGAAAATACGAAGCTGCTATACACGGAATCGATCACGAACCCTTTGCTGCGGGTTGAAGATCTTGAAGAGGTCATTTCGGTTGCAAAGAAACACAAGCTTGCTGTTCTTGTTGACAATACCTTTGCGACTCCTCTCCATCTTAAACCGTTCCTGCTGGGGGCTGACCTTGTCGTCCACAGCGCCACGAAGTATATCGGCGGCCATAGTGATGTGACTGCAGGTGTCGTCGTCGGCCGGAAGGACCTGATTGCTGAGGCGCGGTCGAGGATCGTGAACCTTGGAGCCAACCTCAGTCCTTTTGAGGCATGGCTGACGTGCCGCGGCTTGAAGACACTTGCACTAAGGATGAAGGCACAGTCCGAGAATGCCAGATTGCTCGCCGAAAAGCTTCGTGCAAATGACAAGGTTGCCAGGGTCTATTATCCTTTTGAAAAAGGGGAAAAAGGATTTGGCGCCATCGTCACGATTGAACTGGGACAAAATGTGGATACGGATTTATTTTTCAAATCGCTTGGCTGGGTGAAGATTGTTCCGACCCTTGCTGGAGTGGAAACAACAGTGTCCCATCCGCTGAAAACGTCTCATCGTGCTCTTCCGCCGGAGGCTCAGGCAGAACTTGGAATCACCTATGAAGTAGTGCGGATTTCTGTCGGGATCGAGCATGCAGAGGATATTATTGCCCAATTTGAGTCAGCTTTGGAAGCCTCTGTAAAATAAATAAAATAGCACTTGAAAACTGTTCGACATTATGTTTACGCCTCCTTCAGACGGGTATCTTTAAAGGGACTACTCGTCTAAAGGAGGCTTTTAATATGTATTATGAACATGAAAAACATCTAGTTGGAGTATACGATAATGAGCGTGAGGCAATCCAGGCTGTTGAGGACCTGAAAAGACAAGGCTACTCAACAGAAGACATCTCTGTTATCGGTAAAAACGATGAAGAAGTGGATCACATTAACGAAGCAACCGGTACGAAGACTGAGGAAGGTCTTGCTGCAGGTGCAGCAACAGGCGGCGTTCTAGGCGGCCTGACAGGTTTATTGGCTGGTATTGGTGCATTGGCGATTCCTGGAATCGGGCCAATCGTGGCAGCTGGTCCAATTGCTGCAACCCTTACAGGTGCGGCAGTCGGCGCAGGTGCAGGCGGTCTTGCTGGAGCACTGATTGGAATGGGTATTCCAGAGGATGAAGCAGACCGTTATGAAGGCTATGTAAAAGAAGGTAAAATTCTTGTTGTCGTTGAGCGCGACGAAAACCGGGTTGGCTTGAATGACACAAACGTAACACGTACGCAGCAGCCGGTCGATGCACCACTGACATCGGACAACCCTGCTAATACTCGTTTTGACAACACTCGCGATTTTTAATTTGATGCCATAGAAAAGAGGCTGCCATTGACTTGGCAGCCTTTTGGCATTGTTTCAGCATTATTTTTTATTGTCATCCTCTGTCCGAGAATCAAGCAAATCAATCCTGCTGGCGTCATCTACATTCAATGAGGAAAAAATAAAATACATAAGAGCTCCGCCCATTAACCCAAGGCAAATGGAAAAACCGATGGTCATCACCCAGAGATAGCCCATAATCGCATTCCTCCCTTGTTAAATCTATATGCAGCATGTGTGTGTTGTTTTCTTACAGGCACGAAAAAAACCAATTCCGCTGTATATTTCACGAAGAATTTCTCAAGCTAACCTTGAGGAGGAATGCTTTATGGGAAAAAAAGCAATACTGGCATTGATGCTGCTGTTTTGGTTCGTTCCGGCCAGTACTTTGGCACAGCAGATACATATTGTTGAATCAGGTGATACTATGTGGAAAATCTCCATGCGTTATCAGGTGGGATTAACGGAAATCATCTCAGCCAATCCGCAGGTCAAAAATCCAGCCATGATTTATCCAGGCCAAAGAATCAATATTCCAGGCCAGGGGACAGCAAGGAGCATAGACGAAGAGATCGTCAGGCTGACCAACGCAGAACGCTCCAAGCATGGCTTGCCGCAGCTTGTTAACGATTCTCAGCTCTCACGGGTGGCAAGATACAAATGTGTTGATATGCGGGACAGGAATTATTTTTCCCATAGAAGCCCTACCTACGGCGACCCATTCAATATGATGCGAAGCTTCGGTGTCACTTATCGGAGCGGTGCCGAGAACATCGCAGCTGGCCAAAGGACGGCAGAAGATGTCGTACAGGCATGGATGAACAGCCCCGGTCACCGGAAGAATATCCTGAACGGGACGTACACCCATATGGGAACGGGTTACGCATCAGGCGGCGATTACGGTCATTATTGGACACAGCTGTTTATTGCCAGGTAAGGGAGCACCCCTGTTAAAAATTATCAGGTTCCGTAAATCTTGGTTGTCGACAAAGGCAGCGAGATTTCTCTCGCTCTCTTTGTTTTTTCTAGAAAGACAGATAGAAAGTGTGTGTTGCCATCCAGGAATCAATGGGCAATGATGTTCCAGTTTATAAATGATAGGTGGAATTTCACCAATTTTTTTGCTGCATGAGCACCACCTAAAATATAATTTAGAACTTTTCCTGTAAGAGTTCCTTTAAAGTGGCTCTAACGGATAGCTTTTGCGCTTTTCCTGAGGAAGCAGTCCTTTTGACTGGCTCTAACGGACAGCTTTTACGCTTTTCCTGAGAAAGCAGTCCTTTTAAGTGGCTCTAACGGACAGCTTCAGCGCATTTCCTGTTAAAGCAGTCCTTATGACTGGCTCTAACGGACAGCTTTTGCGCATTTCCTGTTAAAGCAGTCCTTATGACTGGCTCTAACGGACAGCTTTTACGCTTTTCCTGTTAAAGCAGTCCTTATGACTGGCTCTAACGGACAGCTTTAGCGCATTTCCTAAGAAAGCAGTCGTTTTAAGTGGCTCTAACGGACAGCTTTTGCGCATTTCCAGTGAAAGCAGTCCTTTTAAGTGGCTCTAACGGACAGCTTTAGCGCATTTCCAGAGAAAGCAGTCGTTTTAAGTGACTCTAACGGACAGCTTTTACGCATTTCCAGAGAAAGCAGTCGTTTTAAGTGACTCTAACGGACAGCTTTTGGGAATTAACAGTGAAAGTAGTTTTTATGACAGATTTAACATGGGTGTTTTCTAAACTTGATGTTTATAAGCAAACAAGTAATAAATTCATTTACGAATACCAAACGAAAAAAAATCCAGTAAAAAAAGCCGTCCAGAAGTGATATTCTGGCCGGCTTTCCTTTTTTTTTAGCATCGGTACTGGCAATCCGCGGATGAAACGTGGCGATCGCCGCGTTTCCATAATCGATATAGAGCTTTGCCGTCACTGAGGCCGCCGCCTGGATAATCCATTGGCAGTATGGCAAAGAACAGGTAATAAAATGAAAAATAAATAAACTGGTAAGCAATCATTGAGGGTTCGAATAATCCAAACCATATCAAAAGGTTGAGCAGCAAAATGCTTAATAGATTAAATAGCGATCCACCCGATAAAATAAACGTTTTCGATAAGCGATTATCAAAGGTTACATATTCGAATTCGCAGTCTCCCGACCAGAAATAAAATTTATGGATGTCGATTTTCCAAACAGAGAATAGGTATTTTCCGCTCCCAAGCGTCACGCGTATTCCTTTCGCCCCAAAAATGGCCGCAAAGGTGATATGCCCCAGCAAATGAATGATGATCACCACTGGGAAGATTAAAAAGAATCCCCACAGAAATTTGAATATATCTTGAAGTCCGAACATGATGTAATGACCTCCTTGCTGGACAAAATTTCTATAAAACAGCTTGCGCCCCTTAAACGGGCTGCCCTCTACCTGATACCCGTTAAAACAATGAAATAACAGCTAATTTATTCCTTCTAAAAGGCAAGGTACCAACAGTCCTGCCTGTTGCTCCGCCTCAGGTCCTACTCCAAAATCAAGCTCAGGCTCGTTATGGAATTTTTGCCAGAGAGGTAAGATGTAACCATAAGAGATAAGGAGGAATTGAAAATGAAAAAATTTGGTTTAATCGTTGCTGGTGGCATCGCGGCTATGGTGCTGATTTCAAATCTTGGACCGCTGGTCGGCCTAGCCGTCAGTTTGCTGGTTCTGTACTTTGCCGTAAAGCAATTCTTAAAGTCGAACTCAACAGCAGCAAAAATCGGCTGGGGCATCGCAGGGTTCATCATCCTGATGGCAACAGCCTCAAACGTGCCAGCCATCCTCGGAATCGCCGCCGCTTATGTCCTGTACCTGGTATATAAAAACTGGGACAAAAAAGAAGAAGCGATCCAGCAAGAAAACGACCCATTCAACAACTTCGAAAAGCAATGGGCTCAGTTGAAGAACAACTAGGTGTGAAGAAAGGTTCTGTTTCAGCCCCCATTTTTTTTAAAAACATGTTGATTGTAGTGGAAGGCGCGTAGACTCCTGCGGGAGCAGCTGGACAGGTGAGACCCCGCAGGAGCAAAGCGACGAGGAGGCTCAGCGCCAGCCCCGAGGAAAGCGAAGCGCCTGGAACGGAAATCAACAGCCTTATTTACAAAGCCAAAAAGTAATCAATCAAAAAAACTTTAAATCAAGAGGAGAGAACCTAAAATGACAAATCTATTAACAAGACTTAAAAACACAATCATGGCGGATCTGCACGAGGCACTTGATAAAAAGGAAAACAAGAATCCAATCGCACTGCTGAACCAGTATCTGCGTGAATGCGAAGTGGAAACAGAAAAGGTCAGGAAGCTGGTTGAGCGACAAGGCCAGCTGAAGGAGCAATTTGCGAGAGAACATCACCAGGCGCTCGAAATGGCTGAAAAGCGCAAATATCAGTCTGAAGTGGCGATGAGAGCGGGCGAAACGGAGCTGCAAAACTTCGCTGCCGAGGAGCAGGCTCAATTTGAGGAAAGAGCAGCCAGGTTGCAGGAGGCTATGGAGAATGCCGCGAAGCAGCAGCTGGAGCTTGAACGGAAATATGAAGATATGAAGCATAAGCTGAAGGATATGCATATCCGCCGCATGGAGCTGATGGGCCGCGAGAATGTAACGCGCGCGAACTATCGCATGGATCAGGTGCTTGAGAACAATGCTTATTCAGATAAAGGGAGCTCAACGTTCGCAGACATGGAAACCTACCTCGACAATCTCGAGCAGAAGGTGAACAGCTCTTACTACCGCAGCACGATTGACGGAAGGATTGCCCAGCTGGAAAAAGAAATGAAATCACAAGAAACACATTCTATTTAATAGGCAAAACATGGTATTCTTAAGAGGCGCAGGCAGCTGCGCCTTTTGGGATATCACCCCGATAGACTTCAATCAAAATTCCTCAAACTATGTGATTCCATAAACGATTGATTCAAGGATAAGAGGAAGGGAGGAGAGCAGAATGTTAAACAACTTAAAGAAGGATTATATCAGCTGGATCGCAATCACAGGACTGATTCTGCTGTTGCTGGAGGTCTCGTTCTTTAATGAAGGCCTGATTTTCTCCCTTCTTGCCAGCGGGGCGATGATTTATTTTGGGCGATCCCTAGTCCCTAAGAAGTCCGGTAAGCTTCTTTTCTGGGGCGGGCTATTCTTTTTCCTGAGCAGTGTGTTCAGCATGATGACATTCAGGTTCTTTTTGCTGGCCGTCCTGATTTATCTGGCATACCAGTTTGCTCAGTCGAAAAAGAAGCCACAGGTGATTACGCCAGTTTTACAGGAGCCGGTTCTGGAAAAGAAGCAGGAAACCCTGATTGAAAAACCCCCGCTTTTTAACAACAGGCTGTATGGACATCAGGAAACACCGCCGCATGTGTATGAGTGGAATGATGTCAATATCCAGACTGGGATTGGCGACAGTGTCATTGACCTGAGCCTGACTGTATTGCCAAAGGGAGAAACGGTTATTTTCATCCGCAATATTATTGGCAATGTGAAGGTCTTTGTGCCATATGATTTAGAGGTGACGGTCCGCCATTCTGCGCTTATCGGTTCTGCCGAGGTATTTGAGCATGAAGAGGGCCGGGTGCTGAACCAGAGTTTATTCCTGCAGACCCCAGGCTATGAAGAGGCAGAGCAAAAGGTGAAAATCTTCACTTCGATGGTGATTGGCGATATCGAGGTGAAGCGGATATGACCTCAGCGATGCGCCAGATTTTATGGGGATTGACGCTTGGCATCATTCTTTTTGCCGCAGTGACTGTCTCATACTTACTTGTTTTTCCGATTGCCCGGCTTTCGGACCTATGGAACCGGGAACTGATGGACATCCCGTTCATCCTTTTTGCTTTTAGCATTAGCGTTGTGTTGGGTGCAGCCTTTGGTTTGGGCTCGGGAATCTATTGGCGCCGGCAATTCAAGCTGGTGGACAGCTGGCTGTTCCAGCTTGAGGAAGGGCAGCAGCCTGAAATTGATCAGAATACTAGTTTTGCAGAAATTTTATCGATATCGAAAAGAGTCGGGAAGCTTCACAAGCAAATCTCGGAAAAAGCGATGCTGTCTCAGCGGCTTGCGACTGAAAAAGCGGAGGAGCAGGAATCACGCATCCAGGAAATCATTTCACAGGAGCGAAACAGGCTTGCCCGGGAGCTTCATGATTCTGTCAGCCAGCAGCTGTTCGCGGCTTCAATGATGATGTCAGCAATCAATGAAACGAAGGCTCCGTCTGATGACCGGGAATCGAAGCAATTAAAGATGGTCGAAGAGATGATCCATCAATCGCAGCTCGAGATGAGAGCCCTGCTTCTGCATCTTCGTCCGGCTGCCCTTAAAGGGAAAAGCCTGCAGGAAGGAATCGAGGAGCTATTAATCGAATTAAAGCAAAAAGTCACAATGAATATAAAATGGAAGGTCGAGGAGTTCCCACTAGACAAGGGTGTCGAGGACCATCTGTTCCGGATCCTTCAGGAATCGGTATCAAACACGCTTCGCCATGCAAAAGCGGAGCATCTTGAAATTCTGCTCATCAAGAGGGACGATAAGGTCATCCTGAGAATTGTTGATGATGGTCGCGGATTCAATGTGGAAGAAATGAAAGCAGGATCCTATGGCCTCCAGAATATGCATGAACGCGCCGGGGAAATCGGCGGCGCACTGAAAATTGTCAGTGTGGAAAATAAAGGAACCAGGCTTGAGGTCAAGGTTCCAATTTTAGTGGTGGCGGGTGAGAAGCATGATTAAAGTTGTTTTTGTAGATGACCATGAAATGGTTCGGATCGGAGTTTCCTCGTATCTATCCGCACAGCCGGACATCGAGGTTGTCGGGGAAGCGGATAATGGAAGGACAGGAGTCGAAATGGCTCTTTCGCTGCGTCCGGACATCATCCTGATGGACCTGGTCATGAAAGAAATGGATGGAATCGAAGCAACAAGGCAAATCATCGAAAAATGGCCGGAAGCAAAGGTTATCATTGTTACGAGCTTCCTTGATGATGAAAAAGTGTACCCTGCACTTGAAGCGGGTGCGACGAGCTATATGCTGAAAACATCGAAGGCAAGTGAAATCGCCAACGCGGTTAGGGCTACATATGCTGGGCAGCCAGTCCTTGAGCCGGAAGTAACAGGTAAAATGATGATGAAGATGCGCCAGAAGAATACCATACTGCCGCACGAAGAGTTAACCGAGCGTGAAATGGAAGTGCTGAAGCTAATCGCCGAGGGCAAGACCAACCAGGAAATTGCCGACGAGCTGTTCATTGCATTAAAAACAGTCAAAACTCATGTCAGCAATATCTTAAGCAAGCTGCAGGTCCAGGACCGGACCCAGGCTGTGATCTATGCTTTCAGGCATTCGATTGTAAAATAAAGCTCATCGATAGCCATACAAGAAAAGGAGCTGGTTATATGGAAGGATTAGCGGGTTTGTTTGGATTCTTTGGTATCATGGCTTCACTCGGTATTCCAATCGTCATGATTGCTTTATTTGTCATGCTGGTGACGAGCACAAAAAGGCAGGAAGCAATCTTAAATGAAATTCTTCTAGAGCTGAAAAAGAAGGATGGAAATAAGGAGTTCATAGAAAAATAGACACAAAAAAGAGGCCATCCAGGCCCCGAACATCCTAATTCGCTTCCTTTTCGATTACATCTAATTTCATAAGCATTTCGCTTAAGGCTATGGATATGACTTCCCGTTCTTCAAATTCATTTGGATAATGGGAAGCGCAATTTATATAATCATGCTTTTCAGCAAGCTTTTCTTTTATTTTTTTGCACATCCAGAGCTGGTAATCTGAAAGTTCCAAGTGTCTAAGCATTGCCACCCACTCCTTCGTTAGTCATTAATTACCCGCCACCGCAGCGTGCTTAAACGCTTTAACCGAAGAATTCTCTTGATTTGAAAAAATTGGGAAAAGAGCCTAAAAGCTTGAAGCAGCGCGGTTATTAGGACTTTAATCAAACATTTGATTAAAGATAAAATGGTACGTCTTAGGCGAATTCCTTCATTATTTTATCCTTGGAAATTAATTTTAGTTTCATACCAAGATGATTGTAGTGGAAGGCGCGAAGACTCCTCCGAAAATGCTAACGCATTTCCATCGTGCGTGGGCACGTTCAAGGAAGCTAATCAATGTCCTACGGGATGAAGCGGACAGGTGAGACCCCGGTAGAAATGGCCCGAGAAGAAGGGGCCATTTTACCCCGCAGGAGCGATAGCGACGAGGAGGCTCACCGGACGCCCCGTGGAAAGCGAAGCGCCTGGAACGAAAATCATCATTTTTAAGGAACACTTTTGAAAAAACTTGCTATTATATTGAAGGAATAATAAAATAAGAGTGAATATTTAATGAACGGAGGTGAGGAGAGATGATCAAGACTGTTTTTGTGCGCGGATTCTGGAACGAATTCCTATATTTTTGCCGTGCAAAATTTGCTGTTGCAGCTGCCAACGGGACACGTATGCCCTTTTTTAGCAGTTCAATATCAAAACAAAACGGTAGGATCATCTCTTTTCCCGCTTAAAAACAAGCATCGGTGAGAAAGGGAGGGCTCTATGCCCTCCTTTTGTTTTAACTGATATTTGGAGCCAGGAGCAGAGCGTCTGCCCCTGGCTTTTTTGCGTCCAATTTTTGCAAGGGGCCAGGTGCAGCAATACTGCGAATGCTTTTTAGTGGAAAGGGGAGGTCGTTTAGGAGGATAAAATTATGATCACATGCAGTGTTAACAATATAAGCAAAATGTACGGCGGAAATCTTATCTTTCAGGATATGAGCTTTGAAATTAGTGAGAAAGACCGGGTCGGATTGGTAGGCAGGAATGGCAGCGGCAAAACTACGCTGTTAAGACTGATTGCAGGCATGGAAGAGCCGGACAGCGGCAAGATACACTGGAAAAAGGGATTGAAGATTGGCTATTTGGCCCAGATTCCGGTCTATGATCCAGAGATGACAGTCAGGGATGTGCTTGTGACCGCCTTTGATGAGCTTGTTGCAGCCCAGCAGGAGATGAAAAAGCTGGAGGAAGAAATGGCTGCAGCCGCGGAGGATTCGGTCAGGCTTGAAAGACTGCTTGTGAAATACGGAGGGCTTCAGGAGAAATTTTCTCTTGGCGGCGGTTACGAGATGGAAGCGAATATCGACCGGATTGCCAATGGCCTGAATATTCCCGGCCTGCTTGATTCAAATTTCAACAGCCTCAGCGGCGGTGAGAAAACAAAGGCTGGGCTGGCATTGAGCTTGCTTCGAAACCCTGATCTGCTTCTGCTGGATGAGCCGACAAACCATCTTGATATTATGGCCGCAGAATGGCTGGCAGAGTTTCTGTCGGATTACGATGGAACGGTTATCATCATTTCGCATGACCGTTATTTCCTTGATGAAACAGCGACAAAGATCCTTGATATGGAGGATGGGGAGATTGAGCTGTATCATGCCAATTACTCAGGCTTCCTTAAGGAAAAGGAAGAAAAACTGCTGCGGGAATTCCAGGCGTACGAGGAACAGCAGCGCAAAATCAAAAAGATGAAGGAAGCAATAAAGCGCCTTCGTGATTGGGCAAACCGGTCAAACCCGCCCAGCTCTGCATTGCACAAGCGGGCCACCAATATGGAAAGGGCATTGGCGAGGATGGAGAAGCTCGACCGCCCGATCTTGAACAGGAAGAAAATGAACTTCGAGCTCGAAACTGGGGCGCGCAGCGGGAAAGATGTGCTCGTGTTCGATGATGTTAAAAAGTCGTTCGGCAGCAGGCAGTTATTCAGTAAAGTCAATCTGCAGCTGAAGTACCAGGACCGGGCGGCAATCGTCGGTGAGAATGGTTCAGGAAAAACGACGCTGCTGAAGTTCATCCTGGGTGAGCTGATACCTGATCATGGAGAAGCAAGGCTTGGCAGCAATGTAAAAATTGGTTATTTATCACAGCACATGGAACTTTCAAGCAAGGACGGAACGGTACTGGACGCCTTCCGCAGTGAGGTCGTCATGAATGAGGGGGAAGCGAGAAATGTACTTGCCGGCTTCCTGTTCTACGGGCCAGCCGTCTTCAAGAAGGTCTTACAATTGAGCGGGGGAGAACGGATGAGGCTGCGACTAGCCCAGCTGATGCACCAGGACTTGAATTTCCTCATCCTCGATGAACCGACGAACCATCTTGATATTGATTCCCGCGAAGTGCTTGAGGAAGCACTCGACGGATTCGAAGGCACCCTGCTCGCAGTATCGCATGACCGCTTTTTTCTGAATAAGCTGTTTGATAAAATATATTGGCTGGAAAGCGGCGAACTGACGGAAGTCGAAGGGAATTACGGCAGAGCTCGTGTGAAAATGGCTCAGTGGAGGAAGCAGCGGGAAGAAGAACCTGTTCCATTAATTGAGCCGGTTAAGCAGCCTGCGGCAGCTAAAGCCGTAAAAAAGGCTGCTGACCAAATCGATGAAGGCAAGCTCCTCGACCGAATTGAGGCCATCGAGAACGAGATTGCTTCACTTGAAAGTAAAATGTCGGCAATATCAGATTTGGATGCATTACAGGGACTGTATGCTGAAAAAGAAAAGATGGATGAAGAACGGGATAGTCTATATGTGATGCTTGAGAATATATCGTAAAACATTAAAAGCTCAGAGTGCGCTCTGAGCTTTTCTTTTTCAATCAATCCGCAAGTCCACAATACTACTCAATCTGAATGAATTTCGTCCTCAGAAGCTTTTCCTTAATATTGTCCGGACTTGTCTCATATGTATATAGAAGTAAATGAGACAAGATTGGGAGAGAGGCTATGAGTACTTTTTTAAAAGGAATGTCCATCCTCGTGATTGCGACTTTTCTGGGCGAAGTGGTGGAGTTCCTTGTTAACATGATATTGGCGAGGGAGCTTGGGGAAAGAGGCATGGGGCACTTCATGACGATTTTGCCAACGATTTTCCTGATTATGATGCTAGCAAGCTTTGAACTGCCGGTTTCGATCTCGAAAATGGTTGCCGAGAAGGATGAGCTTTACCACCGGAGCATGCTCAGCCATGCGATCAGGCTTGCGGTGACCTTTACAGCAGTGTTATTCCTTGCAGCAGCCATTATCCTGCCGGTGGTTCCGGTTTTCCAGGACTATCATCCGCTGCTCAAATGGGTAGTGCTGTCGCTGATCCCGGTGATGACGATTTCCGCGATTGCCAGGGGATTTTTCATGGGAAAACAGGAAATGGGCAAAATTGCGGTTTCCCATTTTCTCAGGAGAATTGTGCAGCTGGTCCTGTTAACGGTGTTATTCCAGTTCTTTGAATTTGGCAGCGAAGCAGCCCTGCTTGTTGCTTTTTGCACACTGGCCGCAAGCGAGCTCGTCGTCTTTCTTTATCTGCTGCATTTATTCATCATGTCCTATCAAAGAATCAGGAGGATGCCGGGCAAGACGCTCAGCGGGAGGGAGGTCAGGAAAAATCTTGTCGCAGTTTCCGTTCCGACGACAGGCCTGCGGATTTTCCATTCTCTCACCCATGCGGTCCAGCCATTTTTAATCAAGGCGGCAGTGATAAGTGCTGGCGTTTCTTCGGAAACGGCGACAGAGCAGTTCGGGATGATGGCGGGAGTGGCGATGACAATTGGCTTCTTTCCAGCATTCATAGCTCATTCATTTTTGATTATCCTGATTCCAACCGTATCAAAAGCCTACGCTGAAAAAGAGTTTCATAAGCTGCAGAGGCTGCTTCAGCAGGTCATGCTTTTGACTTTTCTGTATGGCCTGCCCGCAGTTACAGCCTTTTTCTTTTTGGCCGAGCCGATAACGGCGAAATTTTTTCATTCCAGGGATGCTGCGGTCTATGTGCAGCTGCTCGCACCGTATTTCCTGTTCCACTATTTCACGATTCCAATGCAGGCATATTTGATTGGTCTCGGACTAATCAAGGATGCCTTCATCCATTCTGTTTATGCGACAGTAGTCACTTTTTCGCTCATCTATCTGTTGGGGTCCCGGCCGGAATGGCAAATGGAGGGAGTCATCGTTGGCATGAATACCGGAAGCCTTGTAATTCTCTTTTTGCATTATTTGACGATCTGCAAAAAAATCGGGATCACCTGGCTGGCGAGGAGCGTCCGGCATACCCGCTACTAATGAGTTTAATGAAGGGTTTTTCAGTATGATTGTAGAATGTATTAGGAAAAGCTGACAGGAGGGGATCCAGTGGAAAAGGTGCTGCGCGGGCATCATCTCCTATGTGTGCATGGATTCAGGGGGATGGGCTACAGTCCCGAATTTGTTAAGACAATGCAAGGAATAGTCAATGATATTCGCGATCCGAATCAGGATTTTTACATAAAGGTAGTGGCAGCCTTCGACGATGCCTGCATGTCATGTCCGCACCGAGGACTAGAGATTTGTGAGGCAGGTGAGGGTTCAAATGAACATGTTCTGTCAATGGATGGGAAAATCATCTCCCATCTTGGCCTCCAACCAGGGAAAAGCTATCTCAAGTCCTATCTGGTAAGTTTGACAGCAGAAAAAGTCGTTCCCGATGACCTTGATCACCTATGTAAAAACTGTTCCTGGCTCCAATACGGAGTATGCAAAGAAGGCATAGCCGACCTGCAAAAGAAGCACGAGGTACGTCCCCGTGCTTCCACTTGAAGCATGGGGACGTACCTCATGCTTCCATTTTTGTAGGTCAGGCATCCTTGAATTTTTCATCTATGGATGGATTATGTCCATATAGAATAAGGCGGTCTCCAGGCTCCAATTCGGTATGATAGGATTTATTCCTGACATTGATGTCGCCTCTCTTGATAAATAAAAGCATGATATCGTCTTCGCGATCAATAATATCATCAAAGGTTTTTCCAGCAAAGCGTGAGTCTTCCTCAATCGAAATTTCACGGACATCATCCTCATCGTCCATTAACAGCACATCCTTGATAGGCAGGTCCGCCAATTCATAGTGCTCCTCTAATTCACTCTTCAACTTGCTTTCAAGCATTTTTTTTACATAGGGTGTACGGATAATCAGCAAAACGGCGAGAAGAACGCCGGCAATATAGGCTATTTCCATGGCGTAAAACGTATCTGACAGCAGCTGTGTAATAGCAGAAATGATGACAGCGAGCGAGAACGCACCGAACAAAATCAAAAAGGAACCCCATCTTCTTCTTACAGGATGGTCAATGATCAATTCGGATTCCCCCGTGGTAAAGCCCGTTCCGGTCAGCATAGAAATCACCTGGAATCTCGCCACTTGACGTTCAAGGCCTGTGGCGGTGAAAATTGTGGTATTGATCTCAATTACGGTGAAAACAATGACCAAGTAAACGAAAATAAACAAGATGCCCATCCGTCCGGCACCTCCGATCCACATAATGATTTTAGTATTCTATATTTACCCTTAAATTACACAAAAATAGCCCGGGGAAGCATATCCCCGGACATTTTTTCAGCTTCCCGCCATTGAAGGGGGTTAGCTGTTTATTGATTCTGTAAATTCTCGTTGTAATAGTTGACTCCATACATTGCGCCTTCGCTGACCATCTTGTTGTCCTCTACGTCCAGCGGATCGGGATTGCCTGCTTTTTGGACAGGAAGAACAGTTGTTTTAGCTGGCATGAGCTTGTCCTTAAGCTGAGTTGCCATTTCTGTCAATTTCGTTTTATTTTCAGGTTTCATAGCCATCCACAATGCCGCTGCTCCAACACCAAGCATGACAGCTGATTTCATTGGACTTGAATTGGTTTGCATGATTTAGTCCCTCCTAGTAATACACCTTTGCTATAAAAGTGTTAGAGGCCTTGAAGCGATTTTGTCTGCCTCGTTGATATTATTTACCCGCACTTTTGGGATGGAAAACCTTTTTCAAATGGAAGGCCATCCAGTTTTAACCTGAGTTTGTTTCAAAGTTTTCTTTTAGGGGAAGAGTATTATTTATAATTCCTTTAAAAAGAAAGGCATGAGACTGATGCAGCACACTTTTAACGAGGGAAAATGGAAATGGTTCGAGTTTGATGAGAGTCAAACAGCTGAAATTAATGAGATCATTTCAAAATTTCCGACCTGCCATGAGTGGTATAAAAGTATTGAAGCAAATGAAGCCAATTACCTTCAGGTCAATACGCAAACCAGAGGAGAGGAATTTATTTGGGGCTCCTTGATTTACAGGCAGGATATCGAAGAGAAGCATGAGAGGAATTTATTCCATTTCTATATCTGTAAGGAATTCTTTGTCACCATTGATTTTGATTTCGATGTCCTTGACGCTAGCTCTCTGGGAATTCTCAAGCAGATGGATCAGGCGGAAAACGGTGTGGAAGGTTTTTTTATTTTGCTGGGAGAGATTCTATCAAGCTATCTCCTGAAAATTGATGCATATGAAGAGAGGCTGCATGAGCTTCTTTGGAAGATGAAGGAGCAGAATAACCTGCAGATCCTCGAGGAGATCTATGAAAATAGGCATGAATTGCTGATTTGGAGAAACCTCCTGGTTCCGATCGTTGAATTGAAATTCGTTGGAGAAGAGGCATATGGCAAAGAAATCAGGGAAATGACGGAATTCAGCCGGGTGGCAATCCGTGTGGAAAGGGCCCAGGCGCTCCTGGCAGCCTATCAGCATGAAATTGACACGATGATCAATCTGGAGGAAGTGGTATCAACGCATCGAGGCAATGAAATCATGAAAACATTGACTGTTATCACGATTTTATTCACGCCAGTCATGGCCTGGGGGGCGCTTTGGGGAATGAACTTCAAAGTCATGCCTGAGCTGGAATGGAAGCTAGGCTATGCGATGGCTGGAGGCTTGATTTTGATTTCAACTGTCTGGCTGTATTTTTACCTGAAAATGAAAGGCTGGATGGGAGATATTTTAAAGGTCAAAGGAAAGAACAGATTTTTTGGATAACAAAAAAATCGCCGCATATGGGCGATTTTTTTGCGTTTTATTCCGCGAGCTTTACGAGCATATGGGCCAGCTTGTGCTGCTCCTCTTCATTGCCGACCTTCCAGAGCTCCCTTAAAAGCTGCTCCTCGCGGTTGCGCGGCTCTACTTTTTCAGCCAAGTAATCAGCGATTTGCTGAGCTGTGTTTGCCAGCTGCTCATCACTTAATCCGGCCGTTCTGCCAAGCTGGATACGCTTGCTTAAGTAGGATTTGAATTCATTGAAATCACCGAGAATCTCATCTGCACGGTCGCTGTCCATGCGATTGAGGGTCTCGTCCACCTTGCTAGTATCTACTTCGCCGTCTTTATGGATCATATGGTCTTTTTCCATGATAAAACCTCCCTCTGAAAGATAGTTATTAAATATCCGGTTGTGATTGAGTGTAAACCTGGGAGAGCGCATTGGAGTATAGGGACAGCAGTTATTCATTAAAAAAGGTGCAAGCCATCCGGCCAGCACCTTTTTTAAGTCCGAACCAACGGACGATGGGAGGAGTATTAAGTTTTGCTATTCAATTTTCCGCTGGGGTCAATCGATCTTAAATATATCGATTTAAGACCAGCGTGCCTTGAGACAGCAGCGCAAATCTTCCTCCGCTTGCATAGCCAATGACGTATTCCGAAGTCGACGTAAAGTTCTCCACTTTAACCAGCCCCTTCTATGTGTATTGGCGTTGCTCAATCCTGCGGACAAATATGGAGTTCTTATTCATCACTGCTTATCAAAACATTAACACTGGGGCAAATCGATCTTAAGTATATCGATTTAAGACCAGCGTGCCCTGAGACAGCAGCGCGAATCTTCCTCCGTTTGCTAAGCCAATGACGTATTCTGAAGTCGCCGTAAAGTTCTCCACTTTAACCAGTCCCTTCCGTTTTGGTAATTGGCCTCGCCGATCCATTGGACCGTTTTCCAAGTCATATTCGGTTAACTTAATCTCAAAAACTCACTGGGGCCAATCGGTGTTAAGTCCATCGATTTAAGACCAGCGTGCCTTGAGACTGCAACGCGAATCTTCCTCCGTTTGCTAAGCCAATGACGTATTCTGAAGTCGCCGTAAAGTTCTTCACTTTAACCAGTCCCTTCATTGTGTTGTATTGGCCTTGCACTCTTTATATACCCGGTAGAAATAACAGAAAACTTAATAAACTTGATTAAAAACTGGTTTTTATACCATTTTAAGGAAAATAAAAGAGGCAGCCAATGCGGCTGCCTCTTCGTGCTCAACTTAATCCCGATTCGATAAAACGCCAAAGAATCGAAGGATATATAGGAATAAGTTGATAAAGTCGAGATACAGGTTTAAAGCCATCAAAGGAACTTCTTCAGGGCTTACTCCATAATGCTTCATCCGGTTGAAATCAAATAATACATATCCGCTGAAGACGAGGATTCCAATGAAGGAATAAGCCATCATCCCAGTGGAGCTCAACGGCCAGAAGATGCTGAAAATGCTGATTGCTATCAATGCCAGCAGGGCTGCCATCAGCATGCCGCCAAGGAAGCTAAGGTCACGCTTTGTTTTTGCAGCGTAAAGAGCAAGACCCGCGAAAACAACGGTTGTTGTACCTAGAGCATTGATTACGACATTCGCACCGGATGTCGCTACATAGTGCGCGATCACAGGGTACATCGTCATACCGGAAATGAATGTAAAGATGTATAAGAACGTATAGGATACCGCTTTTCTTTTTCTTAAAAAGAACATGCTAAGCAGCATGACTACTTCGATAATAACCAGCGGCAGGAACAGTGCAGGCGGAACGTAGACACCAGCCATAACCCCTGCAAAAGCGATTGCCAGGGAAATCGCAAACGTGCGCATCACCGAAGGCATTACATTTTTCTCTGAATAAGCGTACATTCAATGTCACCTCATGAAATTTATGTTTGATAATATATACGGTGACAGGCTCAAGAAGTTTCATTTATTTTTTTATTTTCTTTTAATAAATCACGGATTTCCATGAGCAGTTCTTCCTTCATATCAGGTTTCACTTCAACCACCACTTCCTCTTTCTTCTTGCGGAAGCGTGTGACCAATTTAATGAATAGGAAAATGGCAAACGCCGTAATGAAGAAATCAACCACTGACTGTAAAAATGCCCCGTATTTTACGGCCTTATAGCTCAGCTTCGAGAAATCTTCACCAAAAGTGATGAGTCCGACAATCGGCATGATAATATCATTCACCAGCGAAGTGACAATCTTGCCAAACGCCCCGCCGATGATCACCCCGACAGCCAGATCCAGCACATTGCCCTTAAGAGCAAATTTCTTGAATTCATTCCACATAAAAAAAGAACCCCCTGTAAATATATCTATCCAACTCCTATTTTCCGAGATACACCAGCAAAAAGCAATAGGAGAAAGGGGGAGGGGGGGGAGAAGTAAAGTAAAGTGAAGTTAAGTTAAGTTAAGTAAGTAAAGTAAGAGAAGAGCGTGCAGTACACCACCGCGCCACCGCGCCGGGGGTCAGACCCCCGGCGCTTCACCGCATCAACACACCGGGGGTCTGACCCCCAATGCGTTGATGCGTTAATTGATCAGGCGCATTTTGAGGGCTTTGACGGCTGCTTCTGTGCGGTTTTTTGCGTCTAGTTTTTGGATGATGGCGGAGATATAGTCCCGGACGGTGTAGCTGCTGAGATGAAGGCTGTCGGCTGCTTCGTTGATGGAGGCTCCTTCGGCGATGAGCTTGAGGACCTCGCGTTCACGCATTGTCAGGACGGCGCGCTGTGTGCCAAACAGCTGGACGGCATCATCCCAGTACCTGTTCAGCAATTCGCCGCCATATTGTCCGAACTTGATCAGTGCCGTCAGCGTCTGGTTGTTTACCGTGAATGCTGTGTTCTCGCCACGGTCGAGCAGGCCTAGGCCGATGAGTTTATTTTCAGCAGGAACATAAATCGGGAGGACAACCAGCGATTTCAGGCTGTATTCCCGCACATATTTATCAGGCAAAACCTCCGCTGCATCTTCTATGAAAATAGGCTTCGACTGGCTGAAATGCTTCAAATATTTAGTCAGCAGCGGAAACTCGGCGATGCTCTCCTTAATCTGCTGGACAGAACCCGCCTGCACATTATGCGCATGAACCCCGACCCCGCTATGCTCGCCTGGTGAATAGATGAATAAAGCACAGCGTGAGAAAGGAAGATAATCGACAAGGCCCTGAGTAATCATCTTCACCGCCTCGGCAGCACTCTGCGATTGCAGGAGACGCTGCTGGAACAATAATGTTGCATCCTTCCATTCCAGCTCGTGCTCGAGATGGTTCAGCTTCATCTGCTTCAGATACATTTTCCGCAACGTCTCAATCTGCTCCTCAGTAATGGCTTCAGCCTGCTTTTTTACACAAACCATCAGTGTCTCATTCAAGACAGGAATCATGATCATCTGTGAATCTTCCATTCCTGGCGTCAGCAGCCGCGACAGCGCCAACGACAGATCATCTGCCTTCTCTGCCTGCAGTCCTTCACACATCGAAATCAGCTGGTCGTTTACCGCAAGGCCGTCTGAACAAACTACCTTGCGAACTCTGTAATGGCTTTTTTCATTTCGGACAACTGCCAGCCAATTGCTTGGGAACGTACGCAAGCTCAGCATTGTCCGCAGCCATTTATCATCCTGGCATTCGAGCTGCTGAGTCCTTAACACTTTATCGATAATTCTTGTGAAAAAAACCTGTACAGCCTGGTGGTCCAGAAATCCAGTATTTCCATTTTGCCGGAGCACTTTGTGAAACAGGTTTTCCACAGCACTGATCAAAAATATCGCCTCGACGTCATCCACGAACTCCCGATTCTTTGATTGCCATTTATGTACAAGCGCCATGATGAAATCATTGGATGACACAAAATTATATTTCTCCAAATTATGAAAACCGAAAGCAATCATTCTTTCAAAATCCGAAATGAGCTCATTTTCCCACATCTTCAGGCTGCGCTTGAATTCTGCCCATTCCTTCAGAAAGGGCTTCTCGTTTTCCTTTAAAAGCAGCAATCCCTTAACGGCCAAATCTTCAATCTTATGTTCCATACAGGATCCTCGCTCTCTTTGACTGATAAGCTCCGTTAAATTTGAATATTCATTTCAATACGATGTTGATTGTAGTGGAAGGCGCGTAGACTCCTGCGGGTGCAGCTGGACAGATGAGACCCCGCAGGAGCAAAGCGACGAGGAGGCTCAGCGCCAGCCCCGCGGAAAGCGAAGCGCCTGGAACGAAAATCAACAGTGAAATTTAACAGGCCGAACTGATAAAAAACAATTCGTTTCAATATTCAGATTTCTGTACGTCGTTTTCTATATACCCGACAAATGACGGGCTTAACAAAATAGTTACGATATTTTCCGCGGTTGGACTTTGGATATTTTGGGGATATGTTAGAAGAAATTGAATTAATTTTGAATTTTAAAAAAATTTAACGGAGGTGGCTTCATTGAACGAAGCTGTCGTAATGGAAAGCAAGACGAATAAAAAGGTTTTTTGGACCTCGCTGGCAACAGGAGTGCTGCTGCTTGGCCTGCTTCTCGTTTCCTTTGGGCTGTCGGGAGTGGCCTATGCGGTCCCAATAGCCGGGGTCGGCGACTTTTATGTTGAATTCGATAAGCTGGAAGGCCAGGGATACAAATTTTATCCGAAACTTGGAGAAACAAGCAGCTCTGACGCAACTCCGCAGGGTACCAACTTGATTGAAACACTGACAATTGACAATCTCCAATTATACAAGGATTTTCAGGTTGGCGGAGAGTGGATCAGGGTGAAAATCCAGGCTTCAAAGCCCGTGCAGATTTCTGGGCTGCAGCATGATGCAGGGCTGATCGAGGCAAATGCCAAGTTCCAAAACCTGGCGCTCGCAGAACACAAGAGTGATGACTGGACAAAGCAATTCCAGCAAACATCGAGCACAATCATTCTTGAAAACGCAAAATTGAAGACGCATTATCTTTTCCAGGAAACCATCAATATGGCCGGCATGAAATTGACTGTTGAAAAAATCAATAAAAAATAACAGGAGGTGACCCTGATGGTTTTTAAAAAGTGGAGGCATACCAGGCCATTTATCGGCTCGATTCTTACTGTCCTGAGCGGCCTGATGATTTTATGGGTGCCGCTGAATCTCTATTTAAGTACATTCCTGCCAGGCTCAATTGCGGTCATCGGCCTGCTGTTTGGCGGACTGATCACATTGATGGGGCTGATGTCTTTCTTTTTGCCGAGTGCTTCTAAGGCTCTGGGAATCATCGTCATTTTTCTGTCGATCTTATCCGTGATTGGCGCGCTTGGTGGATTTTTGTTTGGAACAATTTTCGGGATCATCGGCGGTTCACTGCTTACTGCATGGCGGCTGGTCCCAGCAGAGCAGGTGCAGGCGAAACCAGGTAAAGAAATCACTGCGCAGCCTGCCAAAACAGGGTGAAGGGGAGAGACAATGACGGTTTCCTGGCTGTTAAAAAATAGACTGATGTTGTTTGCCCTTAGCATACAGCTTGTGGCAATGTCCTTTTTTCCATATTTACAAAAAGCAGATGCTGCTGCCAATGAGGGAGGCTTCATAATCCAGGCAGACAGGGTAGTCGGTGAAAATATGACGGCGATGATCGTCACCGGAGAGACCTCTGGCTCCAACTCAAAACCGATGCTGAGGATTCGATATGATTCGGTGCAAATATACGGCATGAAATTGACGAAGCAGTTCCAAACAGGAGGCGGCATGGTAAGCATCACGATGAAAGCGGATGGGCCGGTTTCCATTAAAGGGATGCAGGTCGATACGACAGCCATCTCCTTCAAAGGGGCCTGTGTCCATGCAGCCAAGCTGATCCCAAGCGCTGCGCTCGAGAACGTCACGATGGTGGCCCACTCCATGACAGCCGAAGACAGCAGCCTTGATCAGCTGCAGCTGAAGACGGTCAATGGTGATGGCGGGGTGCAAAAGCCGGGGACGTTAAAAATTCTTTCTGAGTTAAGCTCGATGCCGATACAACAAATGAAGAAGGAAATTTCAAAGATCACAAAAGGCCAGCTGCCCCTGACATGTGATGGCAATCCATTAAAGGATGGAGACCTTCTTGATGGAATTGGCGCTGTGACCGATCCATTACTCGCACCAATCGCTGAAGCTGCAGATCCATTGGAGGGCACCGTTGGAAAAATAACCGACCCATTAGAGGATACGGTAGGAAAAGTCACTGACCCTCTTAAGGATACGATTGGCAAAGTGACGGACCCGCTGAAGGATACGGTAGGGAAGGTAACGGACCCGCTGAAGGACACAGTAGGAAAGGTAACGGACCCGCTAAAAGATACCGTTGGGGCAGTGACCGACCCATTGAAGGACACTGCCGGGAAAGTTAAAGACGACGTGGTGGAGCCGGTTGTCGGCAAGGTCACTGAACCTGTAAAAGAAACAGTGAAAACGACAACTGATACTGCAAAAACCGTTGCCCAGCCGGTCGTTGAGCCAGTAAAAGAAACTGTTGACCAAACAGCGAAAACAGCATGTGAAAAATTATCTGAAGCTAACGGGCAAATCACAAAGGAGCTGGGATTGGAGCTCATTGACCAGGCATTAAAGGAAAATAAAACTCTAGTTGAACTTTGCCCGGCAGATTCTACGCTGAGCCAGGAACTTGAAAGCTTCACAGAAGAGATGCTGGATTCCCTGGGGCTGCTGTCACTATTGGGCTTAAAGCCAAGTGAAGAGGAACAGCTGAATAAAATGAAGGATGCTATTTTAAAAGAACCGGATGGGTCAATCCTCTCGTTTGATTGAGGCTAGTTTTCGAGAGGGATGGGGCTCGAGGTGTTAAGGAATGAGTGCAGCGCGGGACCCAAGAGGCTTGATTATAAGATCGCAAAGGAAAAGGCAGGGGAACGAGCCCCCTGCCTTTTTGCTAGTATTTTATCGCAAATGATTTATATGTATCTGTTTTTTCTGTTTCATTGACTTCAATATGGTTGACATGTGAGAAAGGGTTGCCTCTGCGGACCTCGTCGATGAAGCGTTCCAGGGCAGCTTTTTCACCGGAAGCGAGGATTTCCACACCGCCTCCCTGCAGGTTTTTCACCCAGCCGGTAATTCCATATTGGATCGCCTTCATTTGAGTATAATAGCGGTATCCTACACCCTGAACTTCTCCTGACACAACAATATGTAATTGAATCAAGACGTCGCCCCCAGATTCCCATTTAGTTAGCAATCTATCTAATCATGCTTCATTACTTCTATTATAGCATACTGGCGGGAACGGTATAGGGTAAAAAAAAGCCGCCCCATTAAGTAAACTGTACCCTGCGAGCAGACACAAAAAAAGTGGCTTCTATAGGGTACAGTTTACAAGCAGGTGCGGCTACTGGCATTATCAGAAATTAGAATGCCCAATCACCATTGCGGAAAACAGCCTCAGCTGAACCATCTTCAGTGATGCCATCGATATCCATTTTGTCAGAGCCAATCATGAAATCGACGTGAGTGATGCTTTCGTTCAGGCCATTTTCAGCGAGCTCTTCAGACGACATTTTCTTGCCGCCCTCGATGCAGAACGCATAGGCACTGCCGATAGCGAAGTGGTTGGATGCATTTTCATCAAATAGTGTATTGAAGAAAAGAACATTTGACTGGGAAATTGGCGAGTTGAATGGAACGAGCGCCACTTCACCAAGATAATGCGAGCCTTCGTCTGTCGCTACAAGCTGCTTGAGGATTTCTTCGCCTTCCTCTGCCTCGACGCCAACGATCCTGCCGTTTTCAAACGTCAGCTTGAAGCGGTCGATGATATTTCCGCCGTAGCTGAGCGGCTTCGTGCTTGAAACATAGCCATTCACGCCAGTTCTAACAGGCACAGAGAATACTTCCTCCGTTGGCATGTTCGCCATGAATTCATGGCCATTCTCGTTAACAGAACCAGCACCTACCCAGATATGCTTCTCTGGAAGCTCAACTGTCAAATCAGTGCCAGGAGCTTTATAGTGAAGCTTCTTGTAGCGTTTGCTGTTCAGGTAGTCCACTTTTTCATGGAGAGATGCATCATGCTCTTTCCAAGCTGCAACAGGATCCTCAGTGTTCACGCGGACTGCCTTGAAAATGGCTTCCCACAGCTTCTGCACTCTTGTTTCTGCTGGCTCATCAGGGAAGACCATATTCGCCCATCCCTCGGAAGGAGCGGCAACAACTGTCCAGCTGACCTTGTCTGATTGTATGTACTTGCGGTACTTCGATAATGCTGTCCCAGCTGCCTTTTGGAAATTGGCGATACGCTCGGATTTAACACCCTTCAAAAGGTCAGGACTTGAAGAAACGACAGACATGAATGCTGCTCCATTTTCTGCAAGTGCTTCTACTTCACGGGCACGCCATTCAGGATACTCGGTGAAAGCCTCATCAGGCGCAAGCTCGTATTTTGTTCTGGAAACGACATCATCATTCCAGTTGACAACCACGTTTTTAGCGCCAGCTTCATACGCCTTTTTTGCAACCAGGCGCACAAAATCCGCAGCATCAAGCGTAGTGTTGACGACAAGCGTCTGGCCCTCCTGGATATTAACGCCAACCTTGACAGCAAGATCCGCATATTTTTCTAAATTCGTCAGGAAATCACTCATTAATTTCGCCCCTTTTCTGAATCTTCTTTTATATTGTAACGATTTTATAGGAAAAAAGAAACTGAATGCGTTCGACTTGTGTGGACAAAAAGCAGGAGGTGGCTGTCTGGAGAATTTTTGAAACCTGCAGGTAGGGAACTGTGTTTAAGGAATACCGTTCAGTTCGAGGGCTGAAGGCTTTATGGGAGGAAGTTCATGTGAACTTGTTCTGATGCCTTTTAACTGAGAAATTGAAAAAGCACAGGAAAAAGAATCCCTGTGCTAAATAGCGCCGGCTGCCTTACTTTTTTCGTACAGCCGGAACATTACCCAGTATAGGCCAGCGCTCAACAGCGCGAGGATGCTGAGGATGATGAATGTCCATCCATAGCCGATCCAGACAGTAAGCGGAATCGTGATAGGTGCGATTGTTTTACCGATTGTGTACCTCAGTGATGCCGCCGCGAAATATTGCCCGCGCATATGCTCTGGTGCCAGATTGGAGATGAAGGTCTGCTGCAGGCCAGCCGTCATCAATTCGGCCAGCGTGAAGACAGCCATTGCGGCAATCAGGCCCCAGATCCAGTTTGTTGAACCGAACATGAGGATGGCCACTGCATAGGTGACAGAGGATAGCACAAATACATTCCGTTCCGTGAAGCGGGTCACCCATTTTGTGACGAAAACAGTGAACAAGGCGACAAGCAGGCCGTTTTCCGAAAGAATCAGCCCGAAAGCCTGCTCGCCATTGACCGTGAAGACCTTGCTGCCTAGCTCGAACACTGTCTGATTTTGTACCGTATCCTTAGTGTAAACAGGGAATAGCAGGTCAAGCTGCATGAATGTTTGCGCCGCAAGAACTCCCGAAATGATGAACAGCAGGAAAACTTTATCCTGTACAATGACCTTGTAATCAGCCAGCTGATTTTTAAGGAAATCATACCATTTTCCATCCGCCGCCTGTTTCACTCTTGCTGAATCCGGTACGGTCTCCCGAGTCCATCTGGAAAGCACCAATGCCAGCAGGATGGAGATGATCCCGACAGCAACCAGCAATTCAAAGCGGTATTTTACGTAAAAAAGTGCCCCGAGAATCGGCCCGACTACAACGGCGATATTGATCGAGGTGTAAAAAATCGCGAAAACGCTGCTGCGGTCCTTTTCCGGCACAACATCTGCGACCATTGCCTGGCTGGCCGGCCAATAGATCGAGCCGAACACGCCAACAAGCGCGAAGCAGATAAAGCCGAGAATCGGTGATGTAAACCATGGCGAAACCGCGTACGCAAAGACGAGAAAGGCAACACCTTGACCGAATGCCGAGATGACCATCATCCGTTTGCGGCCGAACCGGTCTGCTGTATAGCCGCCGAGCAGATTGGCAAACACCGAGAACAACTGTGAAAAAATCAGCAGGAATCCTGCCTTATCCTTTCCGAAGCTTTCGGCAAAATAAATCGTTAAAAACGGGAAAAACATCCAAAAAGTAATATTCATCAAAGCCTCGCCAAATAGGCGGATTTTGAGGTTGCGGTCCCAGTCTCTTAATCTCATGATGTTTCTCCTTTTCCATAAGTCCAACGAATATCATACTATTTTGAAGGAAGATTTTACAAGTTAAATACAAGGAAAAAGCGGCACAGGGCCGCTTTTAGTTAAATGGTATGTTTGGGGACTTCCCAAAGTTTTTCTGGTTGGTCTGCAAAAATTACTCTTTATCCTCAAGCGCTGCTTTCAGCAAATCGCCAAGGCTCGTTCCGAAGCTGGACTCGGCTGGGCTGTATTTTTCCTTCAGCTTCCGCTCCTCGCGTTTCGAAACGCCCTTTTTCTTATCCTCAGCCTTCTCGACGACATTGCAGCGGCGGCATTGGAAGTAGGCACCTGCCTTGCCGTTATGGATCTCCATACGTTTGTGGCATTGAGGGCAGCGGCGCTGGGAAAGCTTTGGATCCTTATGCTTGCGGAAATTGCATTCCGGGCTTGAACATACGAGGATTCTGCCTTCCTTCGTTTTCCGTTCCTTCATGAATTCGCCGCACTCAGGACATTTCGATCCAGTCAGATTATGTGCACGGTAAGACTTGTCACTTGTTTTTATCTCAGAAACAAGGCGGGCAGTCTGTTCGCGGATCCGCTGCTTGAATGCCTTCGGGTCACCCTTGCCGCGGGCGATTTCCTCAAGCTCTTTTTCCCATTTTGCCGTAAGCTCAGGGGAAGTCAATTCCTCATTCACCAGGTCGATCAGCTGTTTGCCTTTTTTCGTAGGGAACAAGCGGCCGTTTTGGCGTTCAACGACTTCAGAACTGATAAGGCGTTCAATAATTTCCGCCCTGGTAGCCGGCGTGCCGAGACCGAATTTCTCCATTTTAGCAAGGATATCCGATTCGGAAAGGCGAAGCGGCGGTTCGGTCATTTTCTTGTTCAGGTTCACCGGGCCGATTGAATAGCTCTTGCCTTTTTCAAGATGGCCAAGGCTTTGTTTGGCGGCCTGGTCATCCTCGTCTTTTACGAGGACCTTTTTAAAACCAAGATCAAGGACGTTTGTTTCGCGCGCTGATAACGATTCACCTTCGACAATGAAGCTCGCGTGGATTGTTTCGTATTCATACGCAGGATAAAACAACGCCAGGAAACGGCGGACGATTAAATCGTATAGTTTTCTTTCGTCAGGTGACAGATCAGCGAGATGCAGCCGTTCCTCTGTCGGAATGATGGCGTGGTGATCAGTAACTTTTTCATTATTGAACACGCGGCGAGCCAACACTTTTCCTTTTTGGGCAAGCGCCGGCTTTGCTTCATCCTTGTAGCCGGACAAAATTCCCTCAAGGCGGTCCGCCATTGTTGCTTCCATATCGGTTGTCAAATAGCGTGAATCCGTCCTTTATCTATTAACAATTGTACATAAATAGTTTCTGTGCATTAATAGCCAACGCCCCTTTTTTTATCAACGTTTCTTCCTAAAAAAATTTAGTTTTATTGTGCATTAATCTGTTAAATGATATGGTTGCTATTAAGATTACCAGGTTACTATTTATACAAGGAAGGGTTTATATGAAAAGTAAAAAAAATGTAGTTGACTTTGATCGAAGTGGATATATCAAATTTATTGTTCGATCGGTTTGGTCACAAATTGGTAAAAACAAAGACGGCAGTAAGGTTGAAAAAGAATTTGCAGTTATTGCAGTTAAAAACAGACGAAACAATAAGTCGATGATACATCCTTTAACAGACTTTATTTTTTATAAGTGGAAGTACAGTGCTTTTAATACTATGAAATCTCATGCCTATAATCTAGTTAAGTTCCTTAATTACCTTATTGAGAATAAAAATTATTATAACCTTTCTTCCATAACCGAGATAGATTTAGAACATGGTAGTGATTTTCTAAATGATTTAACCTATAATCAAGTTCCTCGTAGTACTGTACAAAAAATAGAAAGAACCATTACTGAGTTCTATATCTATTTAGCAAAAAGAAATTTCATTTGCATTGAAATGGATATATTCGAGAAGAAGACCAAACCCTACAATAAATATGAGACTTATTATGTCTCCCCTTTCCATAATGTTAACTACCTAGGAGATAAAAAGAATAATATTTTACATACCATACCTGATGAATTCATTCTATATTTCTTAGAAATAGCCTTTCAAACCAAAAGTGCAATTGCATTAGGGGTGTATATGCAATTTTTTGGGGGATTAAGGGTTGGGGAAATTGTAAACTTACGACGAATGGATGTAAGTACTCTTGGGTCCTATGGTGAAAATGGATTAGTTCTTAACCTTGAAAGTCGGAACCTAAGAACCGATCTTAGTAATACGTCTGGATCAAATTATGTTAAAAAGCCTAGGTATCAGTTGGTATTAGGGTACAAAAATTGGGCAAAGGTTTTTTATAAAAATCATCTCGAAAAATATCCTGCTACAAGTGGTTCAGATCCACTTTTTATAAACAAACATGGCTATGCTTTAACAGGACAAAGTTACAGATATAATTTTAACAAATTAAAGGAAGAGTTTCTTTCATATTTAAGAAACTCAAAGAATGTAGATGATAAAATGGCCTCACTGACCCTAGCAAGTTTCAAGTGGTCAACGCACTTAGGAAGAGGTGTTTTTAGTAATCTTTTAGCTGAAGAAGCGAAAAATCTTTATGAAGTTTCATTTCCTCGTGGAGACAGTAGCTTTGAATCCGTTATGCCATACTTTGCGAATACGAACAGAATGAAAGAAAAGTTAGAAAACCGATTAGATACTCTATATGGATCAAGCAGTCCAGAGCTTACAAAACCATGATTCAAGTGTAAGTTAAATCAGAGAGTTTGAAAGGGTGTGCTGAAAGATGTCCTATTTAAATGTTGAGGAAGCAGCTAAAACACTATCCTGTGATAAAAGTACCGTTAGAAGCTATATGAAAAAAAACAAACTTCCGAATGCGATCCAAAAAGAAAATAGTCGTTCCTATCTCATACCTGAATCAGACATTGATACTCTTAGACAAGAACTTGCCACCGTTCCCGAAGGTTACCTAACAATTCAAGAAGTTGCATCAAGATTGTCATGTTCTGATTCCAACATAAGAATTTATATCAAACAAGGAAAGTTCCCTAATACAATTTCAAAAAAACACGGTCGAGGCCGATTAATTCCGAAATCTGATGTGGAAGATTTCGAACAAGCCCTTGAACCAGATGGTTATGTCTCCTTAGAAGATGCTGCTAGTATGGTGTCGTTAAACCCTAATACTATTCTTCGTTATATAAATGTTGGCACCCTTTCTTATCACAAAGTTGGACGGAAATATTGGATTCTTGAAAAGGATATACTTAACTTACAACAAGATTTAAGCATACCAAAAGGGTACATAACAACTAAAGAAGCTGCTAAGCGAATGTTGTGGAGTGAAAGTCATATTTTAACCTACATTAGAACAAATAAACTCCATAATGCGGTTTTAAGAGGGGCCGGTCTAGGTTATCTTATTCCAGAATTGGATATTGAAAATTTAAAGACAAACTTAGAGTTACCAGAAGGATACATACCATTAAAAGAAGCAGCAAAAATATTAGATATTAGTATAGCTACTCTTAGAGACTATATTAAAGCTAACAAATTTCCAAACACTATTTTCAGAAACCAAACTGAAGGTTATTTAATATTAGAATCAGATATCTCAGCATATGAAAAATCTCTTGTGATACCTGATGGCTTCTTAACTGTGTTTCAAGCTGCGCAGAAACTCGGCTGTCATGAGGAGTCAGTTAGGGAACATATCAGAAAAGGAAACTTCCCTAACTATATTCGCGGTCATAAAAATGAATACTTAATATTAGAAACAGATATTCAATTACTTGAAATGCAAAAGCCAATTAAGTTACCTGGATATATAACAATCAAAGAAGCTGCTGAAATATTGGCTTGTCATCCAGATACTATAAGAAAATATATAAAAGAAAATAAATTCCCAAATGCTATCTTAAGGGCACGAAGAGAGGGCTATTTAATCCCTGAAACAGATATTGAAAGTCTTGAGTTAACTTTATCAATTCCTCCAGGCTATTTAACCATAAGTGAAGTTGCTGAAAGGTTAAAATTTAGCAAGGGCTATACTAAACAGCTTATATTATATAATCGATTTCCAAGAGCTTATAAAATGTCAACAGGAAGTTGGGTTATTCCAGAAGCAGATATTGCTGATTATGAAACCTCACTGTATCAGCAGTTTACACCTGAAACTAAAGGTCAGTTCACTACTCTCGATGCGATCAATAAGTTTAAATACAAATCCTTGAATTTGGAAATACCAAACACACTCCAAGGTTCATTTGATTTGTATATGGAATTTGTTAATCACACGCTATCTAATAGTAAAGCAAATGGAGATACACTAAACAAGAAAGTCGTTTATTACGCAAATACAATTGATGCTATAATATCGATTATTCCTAGAGAAGTATTTCTTCTTACAGATAGAGAAATTGAAGGAATACTGCAATCAAAAAGCACTCCTGATTATGTCAAACAATACTTTGTTTCTTTTCTTCAATATTGTGCAAAACGTGTGAATTGTAATTTTAAAAATAATTATAATATGGCAAACAAGGGTTCCAAAGACAAAAATATATATAGCTTTGAAAAGTTTATGGACTACTACAATTATGTAAAAAATATTGAGGTTCATGTCCCAGAAGCAATAAAAACTAAAACAATTGCTCAAACGTGGTTATTTGTTTTAATGCATATGATTAATGCCTGGCGTAAATCAGATATTATTCACGGGCTTCCTTCCATTGATCTGGATGATATCAAAGTCAACTCGCTTAGTTACTTTGAAAAAGAAAGACTATCGCAAGAACAAGCCCTATTAATTGCAAATCAGGTCTATTTAAAAGTAGGGAAATTGCGGATTTCCAAAACGGGTGCACTTGGACAGTTTTTGTGTCATAACGATCTTGTCGTTCCATTTGCAACTGCCGTAGTAATTGTTGAATTGCACCGTAGAAAATGGAAAGATATCTTATTGCTCGAATCCATCAGGCACAATTTCATTAACAAAAAATTTTTTAAGCATAAGAAAGATTTGTCGGATTTTAAAAGTTTAAAAATGAACAGAACTCTACTAACCTATTATTTCCACCATATTAATGAATCAGGAAAAGATGCTGATATTTCATACGAATTAACACGAACGATGCGATATCATAAAGATCAAGACTCAACAACTGTTTATATACAATTTACGAATGAAGATGGGCCTCTAGATAATGTTTCACTTAACCTGTTTAATCGCGGCCATTTTGGTTGGTTGTATAATAGTATGATTAACTTATATACGGATCAGGGTTCACAGACACTAGAAGAACGAACAAAGATGATACAGTTATACCGTGACGGCTATGCACCTATTCAATTGGAAGGTCTATCGTCTTTCTTACTAAAGGAACAAAATAATGAGAATTCGTTACCATTGCGCTTAGCAATGATGTCAAAAAAAGAATTAGAAATTAAATTAAAGAAGATTTTCCACGGAGAATTGCCTGCTAAAATGAAACATGCTCAATGCTTTATATTTCCTAAATGTAGTAATAATGCGGCTACCTCCTGTTTAAATTGCGAATATATTATACCAAAAGACTACCTATTATTTTCAGTAGGTGAGGAATTAAAGAGACTGATTGAATCAATAAAATCAACGAAATTTGAGGCAATACGAAAAAGAGATTCATCTCTGTTATTTAAGGTTTTATTTATTTTAGAACAAGCAGCGGTTGAGTTAGGTAGAGAGCATATTGGAACATTTATTGACTTAAGGGATTTAAGAAATTCTTTAATTGATATTCAAGATGATTTATCTGTTACATCTAAGGTATCAGAAACCAAAGTATAAAGGGTTGTGGACTTGTGATCTCACAAAAAAGAATAAAAGATTTAGGGAAATCTATGAATATAAATATCATTGAAAATCATAGATTTGATAAAACAAATATCTCTCAATACTATAATATTTTTATGGAATATAAATTAAAAGGTTATCTTGAAGCAGATTGTTTTGACGATACTATCTGGACACTTTGTGACCGTTTTAGAAACACACGATCTTTGAAGTTCGAACTTGAACTATTTCGCGAATTAAATATTGCTCTGAAGTGTTTTGCCCTACTTCAAATTTCATCTGAATTTACAATTCATCATACACAACACGTTGTTACCTCAATAAAAGAAGCGATATATATTAGCAAAGGATTTAGCTTAGGGGCTTTACCAGAGTTGGAAGAATACATTAATCAATTTGGGTATAGCAAACGGAATAGTATTGCTTTGTACACAGTCAGATTTCTGCATTTTTTCAGTCATTCTAATGCTGCTGAATATATTGAAAAATGTACCCCTTTATATCAATATATTCAAAGAAATAGAAAACTTCCTAAGTACGAATCTATCCTAGTATTTGATGATGTAATAAGTGACTTTGAAAACACTTGCAATCAACATGAACGGGCAAAATATTACCCAATATTATTATGGTGGAAAATAACAACGATTATACCTTTGCGTCCTAGTGAATTTCTCCTATTGAAGAAAAACTGTATCACGAAAAACCAAGATAATTCATATTGGATCACAGTCCCAAGGGAGAAACGGAAATACGAAAGTTATAGTGATATCGATGTTGAAGACACGCTTCAAATTAACCAAGAAACATATAGATTATTAAAAACATATCAAGATATGCTACCAAATGATTATACGTCGAACTATTTAATGTCGTATGAAACCTATTATAAGTATCTAGATTTAAAGAGAGATACCTACAAAAAGGATCGCTCTGTTCTACTATTATCACAATTTCAGTGGCTATTAGATAATTTTTACAAGAAAGTTATGGGAGGTAAATATAAATACTTAGAAGTAGAGCAAGTTTCTCCTGGTGACACAAGGCATTTCGCCTTTTGCAACATGATGCTACAGGGGTTTAACATGCTATCCATCGCTAAAATGGGTGGACATAGACGATTAAGAACTCAACAAAATTACTGGGGACATATTGAGTATTTTGCAGAGTCAATGGTATATGTTTTGTCCGAGAATAATCGATTAGACCGATTAAATAAATCTATGTCAGACGGTATATTTACTGTTAAAGGCAAACTTGACAAACATCGTATTTATGAGCTTAGTGACTTTGAGACACTAAGACCTGTTGAATATGGATATTGTACAGATTCGAATTTTCCAAATAACTGTACTGGTGATTGTCGATTTTGTGATTTTTATCATTTCAATCCAGAGGAAAATCTCACAGACGGAATTCGTTGGTTAACAGATTGTTCAGACTTATTAGACCGTCGTATCAGTAATCAAATTAAGTTATTAGAACATATTAATCAAAATATGAAATTTAATCTAGATACTAACTATTATTCGACAATTGATCAGGAAGAACTATCTTCTACCGCAAATGAACTTAATAGGTTGATGGAACAAAAAGCTATGGTAGACTCACTAATCCCAAAAAGATTTGAGGTGAATCCAGATGGAACCGAACAAAAATAAAAAAGGTCGTCCTAATAGGTATACAGAGGCTGAACTTAAGTCAATACTTGAGAAATATGTTAAAGATAATCCTGGGAAAGTAACTTACCTACAATTAGAGAAGGCAACCAAAATCAAACGCCATGTTTGGTCACGGAGAATGGCCCATGTGATTAATAGATTGAATCAACCTATCATTAGTCAATCCTTAGTTACAACAAATCATTCTCTCCCCCTTCCAAATATAGATGAATATATTACAAGATTTGAAAATAATAAAAAGGGATTAAGGGATGCTTTGTTTAATTTAAACGAAGTCATTCAGTCTCTTTATGAACAAAACTTAAAGCTAAATAAAAAAGTAAAGGATACAGAAGACTTAGAGGAGATTATCAAACAAAAAGAAAAAGAAATAAATGAACAGCAAGCCATTATTAAACATTATGAAAGTCTTGTAATTGCTAGTACTAATCCAAGTGTAAGGCGAGAAAAAGGAATACGAGATAATGTAATTTCCATAAATGAACAGAATAAACAGGAGAGTCTCAGCCTGGATCTTAAGAGTAGTTTCGCAACATTATTTGATGACTAAATGAGAGATAAATCAATTTATTTCATCATCACTTTTCTGATTCCAAATTTGTATCTTACCTAAACAAAACTATAGATGGATATAGCATGATTTCTAGATAAAAACAAAGCCGATATCCTTTGTGGAATATCGGCTAGATATTATAAAAAATCGTTATCCTGCATAACAAGGTAATTTGGATACATCTTTATCGAACGTAAGGGCAGCCAGCCTCATTCCTTCTGCCACTGTCAAATAGGGCGCGAGGGTTTCGTGAAAATCTGCTACTAATAAACCGAATTTATTAGCTGAAAGTCGCGGCATTAATCACATTTCCTGCGTTTTCGAGACACAATGAACCCCTAATACTTTCATTGTGTTTACAATAAGCGCCTTAATCGTGATATCGTTATAAATATTTTCAAATAGATGTACAATTTCTAGTCCATGATGTGTTCATACATCGCCAAAGTAACCACTCAAGAAACTTTGATTATTTACAAAATCACAGACAGTGAAAACTAAAAACTTCCTCTTCTCTGATATGTACCATAATCTTTAATATCTAATTCAACAATTAACTCCACATTATATTCAGGCCATACATCTTTCCACTTTCCATCCTTGTATGGTTCTGAAAAAACTCCTTTGGTATAAAGACCTATCTTTAAAGGATCAACATGATTTGATTGGAGCGTTTGTATAAGTTCTTCCATTGACTTTTTAATTTCACTTTGTATATCTGATTTAAGTTCTAATTGTTTTTTTTCTATAGTTAAGTCTTTGGATCCCTGATATTCATTAATTATACCTCGTAACTTCATGCTTATCTTTATTTTTTTTCCCTCGTTATTTACTTGAAACTTAACGTCAGAGTTAACGAGTCCCAAATTGAGATGTAATTTTTGTAATGAAAATACCTCGTGATAATTCACTTGTCCAGTTAGAAAGTCAAACAATTCAGCCTCGTTTAGTTTGAACCGGTGAATTAATTTATAATCCTTAAATAAGACCAAACCATTAAAATGCAATTCCCCTTTCACCATTGAAAAAAATGGCAAGTAAGGGTCTGCATAATTAGAATGAATTGATTTTATAAATTCATGTAAGTCTACAACTAGGATTTCTCCTTGATTTTGGTTGTGCTTCATTTCCCTATATAGAAGATAATCAGTAGATGAGTTGGAAATCATTAGATTCTTAAAATCTCCTTCAACGATTCCTAAATATACCCTGTCAGATATATCCGTATCCATATATAATGCAGTGACAATCTCCTCAATACTTTCTTCAGCAAGTTCTTTACTAAAAAAAGCGATTCTTAATTGTCCATCTTTAATACTTCTGAAGTATTGAGAGTTTAATTTTGATTTAATATCCTTTATAAGTGATTCTTCTGTGGTTATTACTGCTCTTTTTTCACGCTTCACAGGAGGAACCATAGTGGTTACCCTATACTTTTCATTCTCCCCCTTTTCAAAAAAATACAAAACTACAGGCGCAATCTCCTCAATAGTATTTTCTCCAATATTGCATGAAGTTAAAATCCAAATGATTGGTAGAAAAACAAATAGTGTTCTTTTTTTCATTCTTTTTTCACCTTTTTTATTATAAATAAGACTAATGGTATTACGGTATATACAAGGGCAGTTAAGTACACATAATAATTTAACCAAATTTTCGCTTGATCGCTTTCTGCCCAATACTTATTTTCAACGAATAATATTATCCAAATCAGACAGAAACTATAAATGATATAGGTTATGTTATTTAGTTTTGTCTTAAAGGTATAAAAAAATCCTTTGAAAATAAAGAAATTCACGAAAGATAAGGAGAATATCAGTGGAAACATAAAAAAGGATATAATAAACATTTCAAGCCGATCTATGATAGGAAGCTGCATATACCTAGCCATGGACACTAGAGGATATTCCACTTTTTCTAAGTAATTTTGACCGAAGAATATGACAGATAGATAAAAAAAGAAAGAAAACTCCAACAAGGTTAAAGTATTTCCTATTGTAAAATAAGTAAAAACTTTCTTCGTTGGTAAAACCCCTTTTCGAAGCAACAAAATTAATTCTGGTCCTGAAAAGGCAGAGAGTACATAAAATAGTTTACTTATATCTTTTTCCATAGAGAAGCCATTCCATATCGGTATAAAATCATTAAAAGTGGAGGTCGGGGCAAATAAAACTTGAATATAAAAAAGGATAATCCAAGCAGAAAAAATAAAGGAGTAGACGGAAAATCTGGTAATGTTTTGAATTCCCTGATAAGTTAAATAGACAACCAAAATTCCAAGAACTATAATAATACTTATTATCCTGTCATATCTAAGTAAATATAACTGAATCACCTTGGCATATCCAATGATTATAACAAGTAACTTTACTAATAAAAAACCGACTCCCGTCGCTAATGTTAAATTGATGAATAGTTTTGAAAGAGCCCCTCCTTTTTTTTCCTTATCACTTTTTTTATATGTAATCCACCTACTAATAAAAAATAAATTAACCTGAGATATAACAAATCCAAGAAGTAAGATCCAATAGTTATCACCACTTATTAGTTGTGTCGGTAAAAGCAATAAAGTATAACCGACTTGCAACCGATTGACAACAAACACCCAATTCCAACCACTAACCTTTATTTCTTCCCTATGATTTTTTAATAAGGGTAACTCTCGAAACAAAAATTGAAACATCTAAACCTTACCTTTCTTTTACGACATTATATGGATAGAGATAGGGGATATTTATTGAATTTTTAGAATTCAAATGAATAATTAACATACAAAATCCAGCCGCAATTCCAAACATCCCAAATACAAACGAAAGCATAAGCAACAAAAATCTTAATATTATTGTGGAACTACCCATAATATAGTTTGGCACTAAAAATGAAGAAACTGCTGTTATTCCTACCAAGACAATAAGTATATTACTTGCTAGCCCCGCTTGAACCGCAGCATCACCAATAATTATTCCGCCAACAATTCCAAGTGTGTTACCTGTCTTTGTCGGCATTCTTTTACTTGCTTCTTTTAAAAATTCCATTGTTATTAACATTAGAAGCGCTTCCCAAAGTGGAGGAAAAGGCACATCAGATCGACTCTCAATTACAAGGAATAAAACTTCAATTGGAAATCCTTCGTAGTGATGAGTAGTAAATGCCACATATATAGGCACTAGTAGCAAAGAGGAAAAATACCCCACCAATCGAAGAACCCTAAAAAAATAAGCAGTCCAGGTATTGAAAATATAATCCTCTGCTGATAAGAAAAAATCGTAAAATGTACTTGGTCCGATAATCACAAATGGGGTTTGATCCATTAATATGACAAATTTTCCTTTTGATAAAGATAACCCTACAAAATCTGGCCGATTTGAAAGTTGATATTCTGGAAAACTGCTGTTTGATGAACTAAGTAATCTCGCTAAAAAGGCTGAGTTCGTTACAAACTCGACTTTAATTTTGTTTATTTTTTCTTTTAGATCATTCAATTCTTTTTCATTCGAGTGAGTTTCAAGATATAGAATAGCCACTTTACTTTTTGATAGGTCACCAATTGTAAACATACATGACTTCAAATTAGAAGTTGGTAGAACCCTCCTAATCATGGTTAGATTTTGATTTAGTTGTTCAGTAAAACTTGCTAAAGACGTATATAAAGTAGACTCCTGTTCTGATGGTTCAATGCCTCTGCCAACGTCTGAAGGGAGTGTTACAATAAAAAAATCTTTCTTTTTTTCTTTGCAGACAATAACAGAACCCCTTAATAATTCATCTTCAGCAACCAAGAAAGAAGTTTCCTTTTTTAGACTTATTATTGGGAGCATCTCAATTGATGCATCTTCCATAAGGAGCGGATTCATAATAAGTTTATTAACAAAATCAACATTCACTAACGAAGAAACAAGAAAAATTTTATATTTATTTATGTTGTGTAACTCAAAGTCACTTACATCTTTAAATTTCTTCAATATAAAGGTCTCTAATTTTTCAGCCATATTTATTCCACCACCAACACAATTTACGCTCTTAATTCACCCAACTTCTTATATTCGCCTATAAAAACGAACATTGCACCTATAACAAGTATCCCCGTGCCAAGGACAATTATACTTTGAGTTGAATAACTTTCCATTCTTGATTCTTCACCTCCAAATCTGCTTTTTACATACATTATTCCACTTTACATAAAAGGGTGTAGGTAGTAATCATGAAACAAAAAAGTTACTTCCAAGATTTATCATAATTAGGGTGGCGTCAGGATAATGCGGATTCACAACTTTAAGGAAATCCAAATATAAAAAAAAGCCTAATTTCTCGGTATTAAGTGAGAAATTAGGCTTTAGTTACTTCATTAAAGCGCCCTATAATGGAATAAAGAAAAAAGAAACACAAATGCTAATCAAGTTGAATTTTGAATCCACTTAGAAGAACGATAACGTAATATTAAAAATATCGCACGAACATAATTGTCTATTGCATCCAGACTCCGATAAGTCCTAATCCAAAATAAACACCTAGTAAATACCGAATCACCCATATTCCTATCGCTGTCATATACATAGGAAACCTCGTATCCCCGCCAGCCTGCAAGGTAGCAGTCAAAGAAGCAACAAGGGCGGTTGCTGGTTGTGTGATTGTATCGATTCCAAGAACAATCGTTATTAAACCGATAACAACTGTTTTTGTCGTAAAAATAGGACTGATCTGTTTAGAAAATAAAAAGCTGTTTTAACAGAACTGCAGGAGTATGTTCTGGGGAGACGTTTCCATTGTATACAGCAGACAATATAGGGATTTTGAGGAATATTTGTTTTTGGTAGATACATGGAAATAAACCAAGGGAAATACGAGGTTATCAGTTAGTTTATCATTCGATGATTATATCGGAAAGAGCCAGCAGCCTTAATGAAAAGTTAAAGTGGTTAGCTACCAATTCCAACAAGTTAGATGGAGTTTCGCCTGAAAAAGGAAAGCTGTCACTTGCACGCTTAGAAAAAGATGTTCCAGGAGAAGCAAAAAAGTTTAGTGAAAGCCTGTATCAGATGCTATCTTATAAAATTAACCGATTTACTCATGGGTGTTGCTCATATAACCAGATTTCATGCAATTTACTCATGCTTCGAATAATCGAAAGCCAGATAAAAAAGAAACGATTATTATTATGGCTGCCCTTTTAGGGATGGGAATGAATAATGGATTACAAGATGACAGAAGCAACACCAGGACTTACATATAAGCAATTAGCGAATGTATCCCAATGGGGGGCCAGCCGGTATATTTCCGCGTTTCGTTATATTTATGTACACTATAATATTATGCACAATTTATAAACAGAAAAATAGACTGGTAAATTAATATGATTTTAAGGTAAATAATTTATGCGCACTTCCTTTCTTGCAGATACAGTCCTTGGGTAGGTGACGAGTTTATGCTGCTCGTATAGTCCCTGAAGGACATTGGATGTTTTCTTGGCAGAGAAGCCAAAGCGCTTATTGGCATCGCGCTGCAGCTCTGTCAGGTCATACGGCAGCGGCTGCGGCTCAGACTTTTTCTTGCGGTCGATCGATTTCAGCTCAGCCTTTTTGTTAGTGAGCTTTTTCTGGATCTGCTCCGCTTTCTCTTTTGAGAAAATGCGCTTTTCTCCGTTATGCTCCCATTCAGCATTGAGGGTGCCGACCTTCGCCTGGATTGTCCAGTAATCCTTTGGCACAAACTTGTTGATTTCATCCTCGCGTTCAAGGACCATCGCCAGGGTTGGAGTCTGTACCCGGCCTGCAGAAAGTGGATCCTTATATTTAGTTGTCAGCGCGCGGGAGACGTTCAGCCCGATCAGCCAGTCAGCTTCTGCGCGGCAGACGGCAGATTCATACAGGTCTTCAAATTGCTTGCCAGGCTTTAGGTTTTTGAAGCCATCTTTGATGGCGCGGTCTGTTTGGGAGGAAATCCACAGACGCTTGATTGGCTTGCGCCAATTGATGCGCTGGAGGATCCAGCGTGCGACAAGCTCACCTTCACGCCCGGCATCCGTTGCGATGATGAACTCGCCGACATCCTTGCGGTCAGCAAGCGTTTCGATCGCCTTGAACTGGTGGCTCGTCTGCTTGATAACCTTCAATCCCATCTTATCCGGGACGATCGGCAGCTCCTCAAGCTTCCAAACCTTATACTTCGGGTCATAATTCTCAGGCATCTTCAATTCAATCAAGTGCCCGAGCGCCCATGTCACGATATACTGATTACCCTCAAAATAGCTTTTATGTGTCTTATTGCAGCCAAGAACACGAGCCAGCTCACGCGCCACACTCGGTTTCTCCGCAAGAACCAATGATTTCATAACTGCTCCTTTCAAAACAAAACAAAGTTTCGTATGCTTAACCTAGTATAATAGAAAAAACGCACCAATGCATTAACGCAGTGGGGGTCAGACCCCCAATCCTGTGCAGCGTTAAAGCGGCGGGGGTCTGACCCCCGCCGCTGTGACGCGTTAACGTGCCGGGGGTCTGACCCCCGGCGCGGTGAAGGGGTAAAGGGTGCGGGGAGGGCTGGAGTTTGGGGGATTATGTGAACGAGATTCGCGCATTGATTGGGACCAGGCCGTTTATTTTGGCGGGTTCGGCTGTGCTGGTTTTTAATGAACGCTACGAGGTGCTGCTGCAGCTGCGCAGTGATACAGGAAAGTGGGGGATTCCGGGCGGGGCGATGGAGCCCGGGGAGAGCTTTGAACAAACTGCGAGGCGGGAGCTGCTTGAGGAAACCGGACTACATCTAAATAGCCTGAAATTCCTTGACCTTCTGGCGGGGGAGGATTTTTACTTTCAGTATCCAAATGGTGATGAAATCCATAATGCCATTGCCCTGTATGCATGTGATGATTGGAATGGGACTTTGCAAATGCTGGATGGAGAAAGCAAGGAGCTCCGTTTCTTCGCTCTGGACAATCTCCCTGAGCTGCAGGGCAGGCCGGAACTGATTTTAAGCAAAATAAGTGAATACAGGATCATCCCGGAATTCAGCCCTATCAATTTGAATGACATCATGGCTGCTGCCGAGGTGCTCCAGCTTCAGCGGGCATCCTACAAAATCGAAGCTGAATACATAGGAACGGAGGAAATTCCTCCATTAAAAGAAACCTTCGAACAGCTGCAAAGCTGTGGCGAAACATTCATTGGCTGCTATCTCCATGGCAGGCTGGCAGGTGCAGTTTCTTATTTAAGGGAAGAGGACACGATTGATATCCACCGGGTCATGAACCATCCTGACTTTTTCCGCAGAGGAATTGCCGCCAGACTGATTACATATATCGAAAAAACGCTTGAGCCAGAGGCCTCTGATATCATCGTTTCAACTGGCGCTGCCAATTTGCCGGCTGTCAGGCTTTATGAAAAGCTAGGCTTTGAGCGCAAGGAAGATTTAATCGTTGGAAATGGACTTAGGATTGCCAGCTTTAAAAAGGGGAAATCAAGATGATGGAAAGCCGAACCTATGCAGATACTAATAAAATCTTCGTCGTCGTAAAAGGAGTCATCCTGCATGAAGGAAAAGTCCTGATCGTCAAACGGTCGGCAGATGAAGAAATAGGAAGGGACAGCTGGGAGACAGTCGGAGGTAAAATCGAGTTCGGGGAAGACCTTGAGACGGCATTAATACGCGAAGTTCATGAAGAAACCGGCCTCCATATTACTGTTGAACAAATATTATTTGCAACCACGTTCAAAACGGATCCAACAAGGCAGGTCGTCATCCTCAGCTATCTTTGCAAAAGCCATACTAACCAAGTCGTGCTGTCTCCGGAGCATTCAGATTATCTATGGGCAGACACAGTCCAATTAAGAGCGCATTTGCCCCAGGCAATCCTGGAGGACTTCGACCAAAACAATGTCTTTGATAAAATAAAATAGACCAGGCCAAAAGCCTGGTCTTAATAAACTATTCCTTGATATAGACTGCTGTGCCTGTCGCAATGCACATCATCATGCCTTCGCGAAGCGTTTCGAAATCAAGGTCGACGCCGACAACGGCATTCGCACCCAATCTCCGCGCCTTTTCCTCCATTTCCCGGATGGCTATTTCACGTCCTTCAGCAAGCTTGTTCTCATAAGCAGAGCTCCTGCCGCCAATCACATCTGTCACACTTGCCAAAAAGTCGCGCACAACATTGGCTCCCATAATTGCCTCCCCTGAAATAATAAAAAGCAGGTGTGCACTGTGCATACCTGCTATTTTGCGCTCTCTATCCAAAATGGTTTAGGGTTTCCTGGACTCACTTTAGCTTTTTCATCTGCATCAATCACAATCTCTTCAAAAATCTCTCTCAATAAGATTTTTCGTTCTTCATCCGTTGACATATCCCATAGTTGGGGGAAGTTTTCAACCAGGTGCTCTAACTCATCAAAAGTGTAGGTGATTGTACTAGGTGAATCATTGCTAAGCTTTTCCTTCAACTCTTTTTCTTTTTGCCTGAGCAGCTGTGTTTTAGCATTAAGCTCCTCTATGTCAATCAGGTCATTAATGAACATCATTTTATACTTTTCCATGGTTCTCTGTATGGTTGCTAACTCAATATCGACTTCGTCTTTGGACTGAACTTCTGATTTTTGGGTGATATTATCAGGTTCAATCCAGGCATATACTAGCTTCGAAAATGACTTTAGGAGTTCATCTGTCATTCTATCTTCCTGGATGCTGGGCATGCTGCAAGTGCGTCCTTTTGTCTTGTTGCTGCATCTATAAAACTTAACAGAGCGATTAGGATTCTTGTAATGGTAAACTGTCCCTTGCATGGGAGCTCCACATTTTCCACATTTGAGGATGGAGGTGAAGAAATAGCCACCTGTCATTCCCCGTCCTTTATTTTCACTACGCTGTTCCAAAAGCGTCTGCAATTCCCAAAATTCTTTTTCATCAATGATTTTTTCAATATCAGCATCAAACAGCTGCTGTTCAGCCAGAGGAAGTCGAAGCTGGTGTCTTTCATTATTGAAGCGAAACTTTCCTATATAAACAGGATTTTTGGCGATGTATTGGACAGTGTAACCGGCCCACTCGGCTCCCTTACGAGTACGGGAAGTTTGATTCAGAATCCTTGCTATTCGGTCCATACCCATGGTTCTGGCCATTTTAAAAATTCTTTGTACAATCTTCGCTTCTTCAGGTACTACTGTAAATTTACCGTTTTTCTGTACGTATCCATAAGGAGTTGTGCCTCCAAGCCATTCACCAAGGTTAGCTTTCTTGAGCATCCCCATTTTGACCCGTTCCCCTAGGTTTTCTCTTTCCCATTGTGCCAGGGCAGCAACAAGTGTAATAAAAAGTCTGCCGGTCGCGGTCGTTGTATCATATATCTCTGTAGCTGATTTAAACTTTACATCATGATCATCAAATTCGGCCAAAAGCTTGTAGAGGTCCAACACGGATCTGGTTAAACGATCTAGCCGGTACACTAGAACAACATCGAACATTCCTGATTTGAGATCACCTAGTAATCTCTGAAGTTTGGGCCTTTGAAGATCTTTCGCGGAGAATCCTTCATCCTTATATATTTTCACAACTTCCCAATCTTGGGAGGTACAATAGGCCAGCAAGCGCTCTTCTTGAGCTGCAATTGAGTAGCCATGTTTAGCCTGTTCATCCGTACTAACGCGGACATAGATAGCAACTCTCAAGTTTTTCACTCCTTAGTGTTTAATTGAGGATTTATACGCAGGGGATAATTCAGGTGGATCCTCAAAACCTTGTACCAAGGCATAAAGCTCTCCGTTGATTTCTCTAATGCTGTCAATCATAGGTATTTTCACAACATTTCCTTTACTGTCTTTCCCAGCATCTATGGCTTCCTGAAGAGGCATTTGAATAAAATTCTCTATTTTTCATTTCTTAATATCTCCAATCTGATTCAATGCATGAATTCTATTCCAAAATAAACTTAAACGATGTTCAGCAAATTCAAGGGTCACAAAAAAAGTATTAGCAATAAAGTAGATTGCTTGTTTTGTATTTTCTGGGATTTGTAGACTCAGCAGCATAAAAGTCGGAACACAGAAATGATAAGCAAATAGATTCGCCTGATATTCCTGAAGCTCAACTAAGGGCTGTGGCATAACAAGTTGATTGCCGGCATGTCGCTCTAAATGGCATACCTCATGAGCAAATTCCTGCCATTGCTCTTGGGGTGACAGTCGTACGTCAATGATTACTGAATCGTTATAGAAACGACTAGAAATATCCCTGTAAATGACGGAATAGCCTAGTCGATTTGCTATAGTGTGTAAATCCAATTGACGAGGGTGGTGGATGCCGATCTTCGAATAAAAAATTTTAATCCAGTCCTCGAGCAAAGTTGTATGGTATTTCATAAGATCCTCCATAAGGAACACATGTTCTATTTAATTCGGAAAATAAAAGCCCTGATTGGGCACTTTAGAATTTGTAGATATTTAAACAGACAATAAGTATTAATAATACTATGATTTCAGTTAACCAAAAATATGAGAATTTATTCACAGTACTTAAAACGTACTTATTATTTTCCCTTAGATGCTTACTGTTAAATAACTCTTTTAATTCTTTTTTATCGAACAGGTCCTTGTATATTCTCTTCATGGAATAAAAATACTTTAAATTAAGTATAAGATCTTTTTTAATCTGACTTCGACTTATCAATAAGTAAACCGTAGATATAAAAAGAAATACTAAAGAAAGGTAATACCTTTCTCCTGAAAACAAACTATTCTTCAGATCATCTGACATAGTATTAAAAACCATTAACGATGTAAAAAAGGAAAGGACAACTAGATTATTGTTTTTAAAACTAGAAATGAAGTATTGAGAGAGTTCTCTACTTTTAATTGATAACTCTGTAGAAACTTCCGCCACTTTATTTTTTGTCTCAATGTATTTCTCTACATTTTCTTTTAGGTAAATCGCATGTGCGGATTGGACGGAGTTTAACGTATCCTTTGGTAATATCAACTTTGAATTATCAAACATTAGATATCTAGAAATAATATTTCGGGACAAATCTAATTTATCATGAATATCATCATAACCATAAACCCATTTATATATATTAAAAAATACATTTGCACTACCGAAATTAGTGGATTTGAAATCACATTCTATATTTAGAAATTTATGTCCAATAAAGCCTAAAAAAACTGATTCGGAGTCAATGAGATCTGAAGCATTCGCCAGAAATGAAGCAGCAAAAACGACCTTTAACTTTTCCATAATAATATCAAAATCATTAGGCTCACTAATATTAACTTCATTACTAAAATCTTCTGGAACGAATTTGTAATCTGATAAGCCTTGAGGGTTAGTGTTAAACCTTCTTGTTTCTAAAGTTTTGTTTCTTGTTTCATTGTTTATTAAATTATCACTGTACTGTTGATGATTTATAGTTGAACATAGCATTAGACTGCTTTTGAAGTAAATTTTGGATTCGGTTACAAGTTGTATTTCGAGTATATTAATATTTTCTAATAATAACTTAGTGTGAAGTATGTTTAATAAAACCTTTAGGGGCTGACTAGCTAAATATTTATTGAATAAAGAGAAATTGTAAATCGATATGGTTTGGTTTTTAGCTAGTTTGGTAACTTCATATTTAATTTTTATTTCACTATCATCTTCAATGTTTGAATTAATACTATTTAATTGTTTTGTTTGGTTAAATTCGATTAAATCACTTTTTTGGAATGAAAAAGGTTCTCCCCCGTCCAAAGTTATATCTAAATGAACATTATCCCGGGAGTTCAGTAAAGATAAAATCGTTTGAAAATCAGACCAATTTAAGGGCTCTAGTAAATCAGTCATAGTGAAGATTAAAGTATAGGATTCAAAAGTTTCCCTCTCTGTCTCAATTTGTATGTTTGAAGAGTATTTTCTGAATGAATCCAATATATTAAACATCTAACTTTCATCCCTTTTTTTAAATTTCTCATATAATTTATCACTGATATTTTTAATAACTAATATTTTTTCCCCTAACATTTCATCTTCTTTAGCATATATAACTTCCTTAAGATCATCAATATAATCTGACGTTCGTAGTTCTATTTTATCGGTAATTTGATAAGTTTGTTTAAAGCGCTTTTTTATATCCTTCGTATCAATATCGAATGCGGCATCGAACTTTTTGTTCTCTGGTAAAGATCTTAGTTTCTCTTTTAAACTTGGTATGTCGACTGAAGGGTCTTGCGGTGTATATTCACCTATTACATAGTCGATCATGTCATCAAGTTTGAAGGAGGTTTTAGTTGAAAAATAACCCGTCAAGCCATTTCTTAAATCAGTGTAGTCAGACTCGGACTTCTTTTTGACATTTCTTACAAGTACACTATCAATTGCATTAAACGCATTCAATGTGTTGGTTTCATTATTATTCAAAGCTTCTAACTCTAAAAAGTCTTTAGACCAGAATGCTGATATACTAGAGTTTGTATCTGAAACCAGAATCTCAAATAATTCTAGCCTATCCCCTTGAAGTTTATAGGTGATGCTACAAGACTTTTGGGTAGCATTTTCTTCTGGTAACCCTATTTTATATTTAGAATCTTCAATTTCTAAAAAAATTGCTTGGTCAATCTTAGAAATTATGAACTCTAGGCTATCTTCCTTTTTTATTAATATAATTGCAAGGCTTCCCTCTTTAGGAGCTTTTGTATTTGGCGACTGAGAAATCCTATTTCTTTGTGATTGCAACAACTTTTCAGCAAGAATCTTTGTTTTATCTTGAAATCTAGATAAAAAATCGTCTTCATCTTTATTATTGACCAACCCTTCAATAATCTGGGCTAATTGTGAAGAGTTCCGAGCGTATTTGAAACTCTTTTTATTTCTTGCTACCAAGTCTTGAATACATACTTTGGTGATAAATTGTTGGGAATCCGTTGTATCCATATTTATGCTGGTAACTTGATCGTTAGTATTATCAATTTTATATACTGAAACAAACTGAGTACCTTCTATAGTTAATGTGGGCATAAAGTTCATCCTCTTGACATAATATTTTGAACTCAATAAAATTTAAAAACAATAAAGTATCGGGTATGTTAATAAAAAGCACTTGGAAGGGCAGAATCACTTTATACTCTCATCCATGACTTTCTTATATTCAGCAAACTCTGAATCTTCCATCTCACCATTCATTTGCAACAAGAAATTTCCTTTGCTATATGTATGTGAGAAGAACAGCGGTCCTTGGGCACCTAACTCATCGTAATAAGCTTTTGCTTTTTCTAAGTCCTCTGTCTTTTCAAATTCAAAGAGTCTCCCACCAGTGTCCTCCCCAAGAGCAGGTACCAAGATCCTTTTTCCTTCTTTACGTGTATTACCAAATTCTTTTTGAGCTAAGTCCGATGGATTTTCTGCTTCCAAACCAGCATCATTGAAAGCGGTAATTAAAGAATCAACTGTGACGCTCTCTGTTCCAGAAGACTCGTTACTACAACCAGAAACCATAAGTAGAAACAACAATAATAAAACACTGTATTTTTTCATGGATAATCCCCTCTCTATTTGTCTCTATCTTTTTCCTTAATACACGCTAAATCATTTTATATTCTGAACCATGACTTTTTATTTTGAAAAATCTCTAAGAATATGTACGATCCTGTCCAAACTTTGTTCCGGTATATTGCGAATTGTTCTCTTTTTTGAACCAAGCATCCCTTTAATTTGAAGTTCGAGGATTCCTAATTCCATTTGAGCAGCACCAAAGGGGTTTGGGGCTATATCAAAATCTACTCCAACTATATCTTTATAGTTTAAGATTTCTGTTTCCGCACCTCCAAAAAGCCCACCTTTCATAGAAACCAAGATTACTTTTTGATCAGTGATTACTAAAAAACCGGTTTTCACGAGCTTTGGATCAGCTGAAGTAAATGAATATATTTGCTCATCAGGCTTCATAATCTTTTTTAAAGCTGATATAGCAAACTCATAAAATTTCCTTTCAGTCTTAGGAAACTCTAGTGATATTTCTTCCATTTCTTTTAGTGTTACTGGATATTCAATAATTCCAAAACGATGGTTTAGCTTTGTGTATTTATTTGCCACTTGAAATCCTCCGATATTTAAGAATTTTGCAATTATGGGCAAAATGCCCATTAGTACCTAAAAGAAAAACACGCAATGCGTGCTACTTTTTATCTCTTTCCTTAATGAATTCCCAAAATCTTATTAATTCAGCAATCTTCTCTTCTGGTGCTTCCATCAAATCTTTAAAGAAAATCTGAGTCTTTGGGTCCAGGATTTCCTTCCACATTTCATCGCTTGATCCTTGTTGATCCTCACCGGTTAGTAAGAAATCAATAGAGACTTCATAATAATCGGCTAGTTTTTTTAATGCTTCATAATCAGGTTGACGGTTTCCGTTTTCATAATGACCATAAGCTTGTCTAGTAATCCCTAAAATTTTTGCTATATCTTCTTGGTTTTTCTTTTTTCTGCTCCGTAATTGTTTTAATCTATCAGCTAACATAAAAAGGCCCCTTAAGTATTCATGAATACCTTAATTATACAGCAACAATCAGTTGCGTAAATATCCGTAAACAAATTGTTGCTTTTTTTGTTGACAGAAACATAATGTTGCGTATAATAGTAAATATAAAGCAACATTTTGTTTCGTTAGGAGGTGTTACTTTGAGAGAGTGGTTATCAAATGCAAGGAAAAACCTTGAGTTGACTCAACATGATGTAGCTGAAAAAGCCCAAATAAAACGTCAGTATTATGGCATGATTGAGAACGGCGATAGAACACCCAGTGTATCAACAGCTAAAAAAATTGCCAATGTGCTCGAGATTGATTGGATACTTTTTTTTGAAGATAAAAGCAACAAATTGTTTCGTAAGAGCGATTCAGCTTAAGGAGGCTAATCATGAGTCCAAAACAAAAAGAACAAATTGCAAATTAAATTATCTCGGTTCTGTCAGAAAACAACATCAGTTATGCAGATGTCCCAGCAATCATTAAACATGTACAGCTGGAATTGAGCGAAATGTACCAACAGCAAGTCATTCAAATCAACGAATAAGAAGGAGGATCCCGACGTGAAAAGAGACTTTCAACCAGTTGTCATTACTCCGGAAAAAGCAGAGCGTATAAAAACTGTCGTGGAGAGGATTCTCTCCAGGCATACCGGAAAGCAAATCAAAATCACCCTCAAGCATGAATCAAAATCTGATAGAAAAGCAATCTAGCATCTACAAAAATATTAGCATTTTATTCCAAAGGCAAATGGTAGAAAGGGGGTGCTAAGATATGCCGAATGGTAGAGCTACACTTGCTGCCAAAACGGCCCGGAAAGAAGCTGGAATGACACAACTAGAAATGACATTCGATGAATATTACGGCTCCCGGGAATCCATTTCCCAGCAGGAAAATGGCCGTTATCAGGTGCAGCCTGAACTAGCCAAGTATTATACGGAGAAACACAATAACCCATTCGTTGCAATGGAGGCAGCTGCAGAATATATCGGCTGGGGACCGGTGAAACTTGACGGGGACGCAGCAGACTTACATAGGATGACAGTCACCTTGAAAACCAAAGAGGAGTTGGAGGAAGCACTCATTGCCATTAAAAAGGCTACAGAGATGCTTGCGGTTAATCCTCGGTGCATAGAAAAGATAGACACACATGAAATCGAGAAATCGCTCATGGAAAGTATCGATGCGATCACAGCTTTAAATCATTATGTCGCAGTCGTATGCAAAGAATACGGAATATCCTGGGTTAAAGTTTGGACCCAGCATAAAGTGAAGTTAATTCAGAGGAGGTTCATCAAGAAATGAACAGAGATCAGTTTTTACCTAACGACGCAAGAGCTGCTATAGCAGAATACAGGGCATCCTGGACAAATATTACGAAGGCAGAAGAAAGTCTTATGAATGGTGATTTAAAAGATGCAAAACTCGCAGCTGCAAATCTTCTTAGCTCATTAAACGAACTGGAAAAGCTTCAGAGGAGAAAGAAAGAAGTTGATAGGCACATCAGCAAATTAGACTACTTGCTTGGAAGACATTCTCTAAGAGGGATGGTGATTATTCGTGAAAACTAAGGCTGGTGAATGGTTAAAGCTATCGAAGCTAGAAAAGTACCTTATGCTTAGAAACAAAATGAAAAAGCAGTGAGTGATGGTGGGGACCGTACAACTCACTGCTTCTGGGAAACTAAGGGTTTGTAAATATTTTATCACCTTCACGGTGGTGCGGCAAGCTTGGTTCTTGCCGTCAGGCTCAGGAAAAGGTTCCGATCCCTGTTTCCGGCTCTTGAGTCTGACGGTGTGAATGAAGCACCAATACATATAGAAGGGAGGTCCGAGTATGCGAGACCATCCAGTCGTTGAATCAATAGAGCGGACAGGCTACCCGAACGCTGTGGCCCAACCAGAACATAATGGCACAGATTATTTCGGGGATGAAATCCTCAAGGGTGATGAAATCTTCATCGATGGCGAAGAAATGATCTTGAAAAATAACCTGGAAGATTATTTATCGGATGTCTACGGATTGGAATTTACCATTGCAAAATAAAAGACCCCCTGTTCGCAGCAGGAGGTCAGCCATGTTGAAAAAATCAATTAATGTCATTGTAGCATACCTATCAATGGCGGTAAAGGGAGGACAAGTATATGGCAATGAATCAAAATGCCATTCCTACTCATGAAATGAATCGTTATGAATGGCTTCAGGAACGCACTAAAGGAATTGGCGGCAGCGATGCCGGTATTATCCTCGGTTTGAATAAATACCGTACAGCCTTTGAATTGTGGCTCGAAAAAACTGGCCAAGTTGATCCGATAGAGGTCGACAATGAAGCAATCTACTGGGGCAATGAAATGGAAAATGTGGTGGCTAAGGAGTTCGAAAAAAGAACGGGCAAAAAGGTTAGACGAACAAACTTCATGTACAGCCATCCTAATTATCCTTTCATTAAAGCTAACATAGACCGGCTTGTAGTTGGAGAATCAGCAGTTCTGGAATGTAAAACAGCCTCTGCATACCTTGCGAAAGAGTGGGAGGCAGACGAAGTGCCTGCAACTTACCTAGTGCAGCTCCAACACTATCTTGGTGTAACTGGAAAGGAGAAGGCATATATCGCAGTCTTGATTGGTGGGAACAAGTTCATTTGGAAAGAAGTTGCTCGAGACGAAGAGCTTATAGAAATAATCTTCAATGCAGAGCAACATTTCTGGGACTTCCATGTAAAGCGGTTCAATCCTCCTGTGTTAGACGGATCAAGTGCAGCTGAACAATATTTGAATGAAAAGTACGCAAGAGCTGAAGCAAACAAGGAAATCGTACTTGGAAGTGAATTCAAAGACTTAATCATCCAGTACGGAAAAGTAAAAGAGGATGAAAAGCTCATTAAGACAGCAAAGACAGAAATCGAGAATAAACTCAAAGCAGAACTACAGGATGCCGAAACTGGCATAACTGATAACTATGTCGTCTCCTGGAAGAATCAGACGCAGGGACGGGTTGATTCTAAGGCCCTTAAGGAAAAGTTTCCGGACATCTATAAAGAGGTCTTAAAGGAAACAAGCTTCCGGAAATTCGCTGTAAAGGAGATTAAATGATATGGCTTCTATTTCACGAAAAACGGATATTGAATCTTTAATAGAAAACTTTCTGGACTCAAACGAAGAAGACCTTTCACCAAAAATGTATTCAGCCTTAGAGGATCTTGCTGAAGAAGTAGATAAAGCTACTGAGGACTTGCATGATGAAATTGATGAACTGAAGGACCGAGTGAAGGAACTTGAAGAAGAATTGGAGGCGGTAGAGTAATGGCCACAAATTCAGCATTAAAAAACCAATTAGCAAATAAACAAGGTTCAGAGTCTAAGCAGGTATCTGCTCAGTCCCTCGGTCTGAAACATCTTCTAAACGCACCTACCATGCAAAAGAAATTCGAACAGGTCTTGTCAAAAAAGGCTCCACAGTTTATGGCATCCATCCTGAACCTTTATAACGGTGATCCAGGGTTACAAAAGGCAGAACCGATGTCCATCATTTCTAGTGCCATGGTGGCTGCATCACTGGATTTGCCAGTTGATAAAAACCTCGGGTACGCATGGATTGTTCCTTACAGCGGAAAAGCGCAGTTCCAGCTTGGATACAAGGGATATATTCAATTGGCTTTACGAACTGGACAGTATAAATCAATCAACGTGATAGAAGTTCGTGAGGGAGAGTTAGTGAAGTGGAATCGCCTTACGGAAGAAATTGAACTGGATCTGGACGCGGCCACTAGTGAAAAAGTCATTGGATATTGCGCTTACTTTAAGTTGATAAACGGCTTTGAGAAGAGTGTTTACTGGACTAAGGATGAAATCACTAAACACAAAAATAAGTTCAGTAAATCAGATTTTGGATGGAAAAAAGACTGGGATGCGATGGCGAAAAAGACAGTGCTTAGGAACATGCTGAGTAAATGGGGAATCCTTTCGGTCGAAATGCAAAAAGCTGTTTCAGAGGACGAAAATACAGAACGGGAGTTAAGGGATATCACTGAGGATGCGGAAGAGATAGATTTGTCTGCTGAATCGGACATCATTGACGCTTCTTCTGAAGAGGACGGCCAGGCCGAGGTTGTTGAAGGAGAAATTATCGATAAAAAGCCGGAAAAACAGAAGGGTAAGAAAGAAAAAATATCTGCACAAGATTCTATGGAAATTGATTTTGAATGATTAGTAGCAACCATACAAACGTCCTCCTTCCAGAATGGATCTGGGAGGAGGCAAAGGATAAAGAACACCTGAAAATGCTTGTACTACAGTATATGTGGCGATATCCAGATTATACGGTGAAGAAGGTAAAAGATAGATTTGCAATTTGTGAGAGGAAGTAAGGGAGGGGGAGAGAACAGCATGAACTACATTAAGGAGCTTAACGCATTCTATGATTGGCTCGAAATAAATGAACTGTCTCCATCAGCAATTAATTTATGGTACGCCTTGATGCACATAAATAATAAGGCTGCATGGGCAGAAACATTTACGGTGGCTGAATCGGTGTTATGCGTGAAGACAGGATTGACAGATCGAACCCTCCGAAAAGTACGAAACGAACTTAAGCAAAAAGGGCGAATAGATTTTATCTCTCGTAAAGGCGGAAAGGCACCAATTTACAAGCTATTATCGTTCTATTCTACGGAAAATACTTCCGTGCATTTACTCCCTACGGAAATAAATTCCGCGGATAGTGCCGTAGGTAGTGCCGGGGGTCGTTCCGGAGGTAGTTCCGGAGATAGTTCCACATTAAATAAACTAAACGAAACTAAATTAAACGAAACTAATACTCCAGCTGCTACACGCGCGAATTATGCAGATGAATACATGCTCTGTTTTGGAGGTCATCCTAGTTCAATCCAAATGCAAGAGATAAATAGTTTTATAGACCAAGATGGGTTGAGTATTGATGTAGTTTGTATAGCGTTCAAAAAGGCAGCTGAGGTCGGAGCCAAGTATTCATATGCTAGGAGCATATTAAACAGCTGGGCAAAAAAAGGCATACGAACTATTTTAGATGTTGACAATGAACAGGCTAACCATGACTTACATAAACAACAACGCAATAGACAAAGAAAGGGAACCGTTCCCTTACGTACTGAAGCACTGCCAGAGTGGTTTAGGAAGAACGAAAATATAACTCCTTCTCCTGTTGATGATTCGGACAATGATGACTTTGAAATTGAAAAAGCCAAGTTGGAAGAAGAGCTAAGACAGTTCAAGAGAGTTAAATAAGTGAATGGGGTGAAATCATGGGAATTTCTTTATGACAAGGTGAAACTCAGCCAGGACTCACTGAGACAGGATTTTATATCACAGCTGCTTGCAAAGGGCATCACTCATGATCACAGAGGGACAAGCATTCATGACCTTGGCTACTACGAGCTAAGGCAAGAATTAGCGGTTGCTGATTTTAGTAATGTGAATACAGATAGTCCGGAGAATCGATATTTCTAGGAGGGGACAACGTGAACAAAAATCAAATCGGCGATATGGAACATGCATTGAGAAACGGAAATCGTTTTTACACAGAATCAAAGAGTAATGATTGGAATGAGTTAGTCGAAAAAGGATTTGCTTCAAAGCATCCCGGTTGGGAAGAAGGCATGGCTTACTTTAAGGTTACCAGCGCAGGTAAAGAGGCGTTAAGGGGTGTGAGCCGATAATGATCTGCCCAGTATGTAATCGCCCTTTAAAAAGCCAGAAAAGCATTGCCCGCGGCATGGGTCCGATATGTGCTCGTGAATTTGAAGACTTAAAAGATACTCATGACGAAAGCCAGATGAAGTTGGAGCTGAAGGATCAGGATGGCAGTAAGTAAATACGGGAATCGGAAAACAGTAGTGGACGGCCATCAATTCGACAGTATTGCAGAGGCAAAATACTACGAACAATTGAAATGGTTAAAGCATGCTAAGCAAATAAAAGGCTTCAACTTACAACCTAGGTTCTTGCTGCAGGAAGCCTACAAGAAAAATGGGAAAAGTGTTCGGAAAATTGAGTATGTTGCAGATTTCGAGATTCATAACTTGGACGGCAGTATCGAAATTGTGGACGTAAAGGGACATGAAACGAAAGAGTTCTTGATCAAAAAAAAGCTGTTTGAATTTCGTTATGAACATACCTTGAAAGTTGTAACTCTTGATGATTCGTTCGGCTGGGTTGAACTGGATCAGTTGAAGAAGTTAAAACGAAAGGCTGTGAAGCCAAGTGCAAAACGTACTAATCGCCGACGATCGGCCAGCCTGGGTGCGAGCAGAAGATAGGCAGATGACCTGCATGCTGCGATGTTCAAAATATAAATCGTGTTCATCCCATCTTGGGTCAGAGTGCAAGAAGCTTGGGGGAACAGAGATTCCAAAACTAATAGTGAAGCGGTGAGGATATGCTTCAAGGGATATGTGTAGACACTGGATTGACAACGACCCTGGAACAGGGCAAACAGTATTACCTCTTCCCAAAGGGGATGAATCATTACCTGGTATCTAAATTCCCAAACGAAAATGCTCATATGGGATGTTATGGTACGGCTCATTTTCAGCTGGTGGAAGAGGAGTTATGGCCAGAGGAGCCGGCAGTCCGTGAAATTAAGCTTGATTCAGAGAAACTGTATAAAGCCAAGTTAATCTGGAGGAGACAGTTTTATGGGACAGAGATAGGTGCTGAATATTTTTTGAAGCCTAGCAAAACAATGGCCTTTTTCTACAAGGATCAAGCCTGCAGACAGTTTTGCGGCTCCTTCCCTCTTCACTGGTTCAGTGATTTCGAAGAGGGTACATTCGATGGCATAAACGAAGAAATCGAACTTGTGTTTACGGAGGATGACCTGAACATTACTGAGAGTGTATACAAAAACCCAGTTTTTGAACAATTATCTTTGTTTTAGGCAATATTAGTTTATTTACATTAGACCTGGCTGCCAGAAAAATAGCTTCTGGCAGGCTACAGGCCCGAGTGTCTCATTTTTTGTTAATTCGTTTTTCCAAAAAAATCAGCAAGCATTTAACAACAAGTTGACCAAGTAAGTCTAAAAAGAATTTTTCCATAGTGCATCCCCACTTCATATTGAAAAATGGGGCCCGCAGCAGTAGATAGTATATTTCCAACAACTTAATTTATTCCTAAGGGAGGGTAATTGTGAAGCAACTAAATTTATTTAGAGAAATCATTGTTGACAATTTTGCTGGTGGAGGTGGCGCCAGTACAGGAATCGAAATGGCAACTGGATTATCAGTAGATATTGCCATTAATCATGACCCAGCAGCAATTGCCATGCACAAGGCAAACCATCCCGACACTGAGCATTATTGTGAGAGCGTATGGGGAGTTGATCCACGCGAAGCAGTTAAGGGAATGCCTGTCGGTTTAGCTTGGTTTTCCCCGGACTGTAAACACTTCTCAAAAGCTAAAGGTGGTAAGCCGGTTAATAAGGAAATTCGAGGGCTCGCCTGGGTAGCAGTAAGGTGGGCAGCTGCTGTGAAACCAAGGGTAATCATGCTTGAGAATGTGGAAGAGTTCAAAACTTGGGGACCAATAGGAAAAAACGGACAGCCAATTAAGGAAAAGCAAGGAGTCACTTTTAACAGCTTTGTAAATGCCCTAAAAAAACTTGGCTATCAGGTTGAATTTAAGGAATTACGTGCTTGTGATTATGGAGCACCAACTATCAGAAAAAGATTCTTTATGGTAGCTCGCAGGGATGGCAGGCCGATTGTGTGGCCTGAACCTACTCACGGAGATCCTAACAGTTTAGCTGTTAATGTCGGGAAGTTAAAACCATGGAGAACAGCTTCTGAAATTATTGACTGGTCAATAGGAACACCATCTATTTTCAATAGGAAAAAGCCTTTAGCAGCTAATACAATGAGAAGAATTGCCCGGGGACTGCAAAAGTTTGTTATTGATAATCCAAAGCCATTCATTGCACCAGTAAATCCTGTATTGGATGACAATAGGAAGCTTGTATCAGCATTTCTTGCGCAATATTATACAGAAACCATTCCAGGGGAAGTCAGAGGGCAATCTCTAGAAGATCCTATTTATACAATACCTACAGCCAATCGATTTGGGTTAGTCACCAGTCATTTGGTTAAATTCCGTGGTCAGAATTATGGTCATTCAGCAATGGGACCTTTACACACCATCACTGCAGGTGGAACACACCTTGGAGAAGTTAGATCGTTTCTAATGGCATATTACGGTGCAAGCGTGGGACAAGCAATGACTGAACCATTACACACTATAACTACTCGTGATCGGTTCGGATTAGTCACTGTCAGTGGGCAGGAATATCAGATTGCAGATATCGGAATGAGGATGTTGCAGCCACATGAATTATATGCTGGTCAGGGATTCCCGGGGAACTATATTATTGACCGGGACCATAAAGGGAAGCCATATCCTAAAACAGAACAAGTGGCCAGATGTGGGAATGCTGTTCCTCCTCCATTTGCTGATGCGTTGGTAAGAGCAAATTTACCTGAATTCTGCGTGAAGCATAATCGAGATAAACCAGCGATGGCAAATTAGCTTATTCAATCAAACATTCTACAAATTAGACAGATTTATAGGAGAAGAAGAACCCGGGGCATGATAAAAAGCCATGCCGGACAGTGCATGGCCTCATTTTGGAAGTGGTCATACTGCATGTGATATGACCATGATCAGCATAACAGATACACGGATGATTGATGAATGATAAATGTCACAAGGGAATATTTGACTCATATTGTGTATTTGCTAAGAAATGTAAAACGGCCAAGTAGGGGGGGCCGTTTCCCGATACGGAAGAAATAGCGTTTGGCAGGCTATTTCTAATACATAATATTAAATTACAGTATTCTTTGATACACATTTCTAAGAAAGTGCACAAAAAAAAGAGGGGTTGCGAATCTGTGGAGGGGCTTTCCCTTAGAACCCACAGTAGCTTTCCTCTTTGGGAACAGTATATAACAAGAAAAAGGTTAGTACAAACAATATTTAAAGAATTTTTGTATGATCGGAACTGTAACGGAATGGAAAATGACAGAGAAAGAACGCCAAGCGTACAGCAAGAGATATCCGATTCACGCGACAGGAAAAGCAAAAAAAACGCTCCAACGATTAGTCATATTGATTTTTAGGGGCGTGGTAAAAAAGGCAGCAGCATCTAACAAAACTAAAAACATAAAAAAAGCCAAGATTTCTCCTGACTCAGCCATCTTAATTATACCACAGGAGGGGTTCTGGTGCGTCTACAAGAAATACAGATTAACCCTAGTACTATGAAACTAGAAATTGATATAATGGAACAAAAAGGAAGTTTTGCTATTGTGGTGTGTGATGGTAAGGCAAAATTGACAGAGCTGCCTCCTCATGGAGAAACCAGAATTGTTACGCACCAAGGTAAAGTGAAGCGGGTGAAGTTTGATGAGGGGGAAGAGTTTTGAGTTTTGAACATTACATTTTAGTTGCAAGTTCTGTGATTTCCCTTACAGGGGTGTTTATTTCCTACCTTTCTGTAAGAAAAATAGGAAAACAAGTAGAGATTCAAAAAAATCAATGGGAGCACAGCTGCATTCCTGTATTCAGGATTTCCTATATTACAAGCTTCGGGGAAAGATCAGTATCATTAGTTATAGAAAACTCCAACCAGGTGTTTCACCAGATTGAAAAAATAACTTTTTCTGCTAGCGGAGTTTTAATAAAAGAGTATTGGGAAGGAACTGTAACCTCCACGACTACCAAAAATGGAGTCGAAAAGAAAAAGGAGGAATATCCTGGCCTGATAGTTACTTTATTACCTAAAAGTGAAGAAACATATATAGGTTCAATGCAAATGGTAGGTAAAGATTCACTTGGAAATACATTTAAGGTAATTACAAAAGATATGGTTTTTAAAGGTTACAAACTTGATAACCATCTTAAAATTAGTAAAACATATTTAAGAAAATTATAGTTCTACCAGCCAACTGGAGGACACTGGATGAACGCTTAGGCGTTTGTTTGGTGTCCTTTTTATTTTGTCTTAGGGAGAGAGGACAATGAACCAACCATTTAGGGATCAGTTGAAGGAATGGAACCGGCAGCATATAGAGCAAAAAGGTAAGCGTAAGAAGAAGCCGGCCGATGAAAAAACAATGGTAAATAAGCAGGAGAAGCTAACTGACAAGGATCTAAAGTTTCTGATGGGCACCAATAGACAAACATTATCCCGCGGTAAAGGCGGAGCTTGGAGGAATGGGCGATGAATAAAAAAGAGATTGAAAATATTCTAAAGGATTACCATTGGATGATAAATTCAATAAAGATACTAAGGGACTCAATGAAAGATGCCGGAGAAGGGCTCGTTGCTCAGTATGGAGACACTGCTGGTATGCCAAAGGCACAGGGGGTTACCAGTGATCCTGTTTATAGGGAGAATGTCCGTAGGGAGAGAAGGTATTCGGTCATTCATAAATACGAGGCAAAGATTTCTGTTATTCAGGATAGGCTTCATCTGATTACTGATGATCGAGAGCAAGAAGTCTTGCATTGGTTACTCGAAGGTAAATCCTATAATTGGATCGCGATGCATATGGGATTATCAAAAACACATATAAAGAGGCTTAGAGATTCAATCATAAAACAGTTTGAAGAAAAAAATGGAACGAATGGAACGAATGGCACAATTGACACGAAATTGCTAAAACATAAATCAGCTTGCTAAACTGGAAGGCAGGACGGGGAGGCAGTTAACAAGCTGCTTCCTCTTTACGTTTATGAGGAATTAGGTACCGGGGGTGTAGGTGATATGTAATGCCTAAATGGGATGAGATAAGAAACGAATATGAAAAAACGAAAATTACTCTCCAGGCTCTAGCTGATAAACATAATATAAAAATCGGCACCATTAAAAGCAGAAAAAGCCGTGAAGGATGGTCACGGGATCCAACCAAAAAGGATGCAACCAAAGAAAAGAAGGTTGCAACCATGGAACCAGTCATTGAATCCGATGATCTCACTGACAAGCAAAAGATGTTCTGCCTTTACTATATCAAGTACTTCAACGCCACAAAGGCGTATCAAAAGGCATATGGAGTAGATCGTAACACAGCAGAATCAATCGCTTATAGGGTGATGGGGAATGATGGAGTAAAGAAAGAAATCGAGCGTCTCAAGCAGGAACGTTTTAATGGTGTCCTGTTGGATGCTCAAGTCATACTTCAAAAGTACATTGACATCGCCTTTGCTGATATAACCGACTACGCAATCTTTGGCAAGAAAGAAGTTCAGGCCATGGGAGCATTTGGACCTTTGAAAGATGAAGAAGGCAATCCTATTATGGTTGAGATTAATTATGTGGACCTTCAAGAATCAACGCAAATAGATGGCAGCATAGTAACCGAGGTCAAAAAGGGAAAAGACGGAGTATCTGTGAAGCTTGCTGACAAGATGAAAGCCCTGGAGTTCCTATCTAAGTACACTGACCTATTATCCGAGAATGACAGAAAGAGATTGCAAGATGAGAAGCTTAAAACTGAAATCGAAAAGTTAAAAGGCAATAACGGTTCAGGTACTCAGGAGAGCGAAGTAGCTGCCATGTTACGCAGGATGGCAGGTGAAACAGGTGGCTGATTTAACACCGAAACAAAAAGAGGTATGGGATTGTTTCATAAAGGAACAACCCAAAATATTACTCGCTAGTGGAGCCAAACGAGCAGGGAAAACATTTGTGTTTATCCTGCTTTTTCTAATGCATATGGCCAAGTATGAAAACCAAGGGTTATCGTTCATTATCGGTGGTTCCACGCAAGCTTCCATTCGTCGAAATATCCTGAATGATATGGAAGAGGTATTGGGCAAGGAATTAAAGCTGGACAAGACCAACGCCATTTCTGTATTTGGTAACAAGGTATACTGCTTCGATGGTACAAATGCTGATGCATGGAAAAAGGCGCGTGGTTTCACAGCCGCTGGTGCTCTTCTCAATGAAGGAACGGCCTTGCATGATACTTTCGTTAAAGAGGTTATTTCACGTTGCTCATATCCAGGTGCCCGTGTGTTAATCGATACAAATCCTGAGAATCCAGCCCACTTTGTAAAAACGGATTACATCGACAAAGATGGCCAAAAGCTCAAGAATGGGAAGCTGAATATCAAAGCTTTTCATTTTACGCTTTTCGATAACGTTTATCTTGATCCGGAGTATGTGGAGAGTATCATTGCTTCAACGCCGTCTGGCATGTTTACCGACCGTGACATTAATGGATTGTGGGTTGCAGCTGAGGGAGTTGTCTATAAGGATTTTAAAAGGGACAAGCACTATATCAACCGAAAAGACTTTGGGAAGGTCAATATCGTCCGTTACTTTGCCGGCGTGGACTGGGGATATGAACACCATGGCTCTATCGTTGTGATCGGCGAGGATGACAAGGGGAACTTCTATCTTGTCGAAGAACACGCAGCCCAACATGAGGAAATCGATTACTGGGTCAAAGTGGCCAAAGTAATCCAGGAAAGTTACGGCAATATTAATTTTTACTGTGATACGGCCCGCCCAGAGCATATTATCCGGTTCAGAAGGGAAAGGATTCGTGCTATCAACGCTGACAAGAAAGTGGTCTCTGGTATAGAGGAAGTTGCAAGCCTGTTCAAACAAAACAGGCTCTTCGTCGTGCGTGAGAAGGTGGAGCGTTTTGACAAAGAGATATACCAATACGTCTGGAACGCCAAGACTGGTGAGCCGGTAAAACTGTGGGATGACGTGCTAGATGCACTACGATATGCCATTTATACACACTTAAAACCACAAAGACGGAAAACGGGGTAGGTGATAATAATGCTGAAATTTAAGGAATATATCGATAAGAGTGGCATTGATGAAAAGACTGTCCTTGAGATTATTAAGGCTCATAGCAAAATTAGAGCTCGCATGATGAAGATGTACCAAAGATATAAAGCTGATCTGGATGGGCCAACGATCTTCTCACGTTCTGCCACTCAATATGAGAACTTCGAGACTGGTGGTAACGTGCTTCGTATTGATGATAAAGTCAATAACCTGCTCAATAATGCATTTGATGCTGATATCGTGGACACGAAAATCGGTTACATGTTGGGCCATCCAATTAGCTATGATTTGGACGAGGAGAATGAGAAGTTAAGGGGAGAGCTAGAAGGATTCCTTCTACGGAATAATTCAGAGGATAATGATGCGGAATATGGTAAAATGGCAGCTATTTGCGGATATGGTGCTAGATTGGCGTATATCGATAAGGCGGGCTTTGAAAGGATAAAGAATATTGATCCATGGGAAGTCGTATTCCTGGGTGATGATATTCATGAGCCCGATTATTCTCTTCGTTACTTTTACAGGGACGACGAAATCTTTGCTGAGTTTTATGACGATACTTATATTTACTTTTTCAAGGCCAACCAAGGCGGAAGTTTTCACCTCCAGGACATTCAGCCACATATGTTCGAATATGACCCACTATTTGGGGTTGCGAACAATAAAGAACTAAAGGGGGACGCAGAAAAGGTCTTGGCACTGATTGATGCCTATGACCGTACTCTTTCCGATGCCTCCAACGAGATTGAACAGTATCGTTTAGCTTATCTCATATTGAGAGGGATTGGAGCAGATGAGGAAACCCTATCTAATTTAAAAAAGAATGGTGTTTTTGAGCTGTTCGGTGAGAACGACGATGTTCGTTACCTGACAAAGGATATTAATGATCAGATGATTGAAAACCATTTGGACCGATTGGAAGAGAATATCTTACGGTTTGCTAAGTCGGTTAACTTTACTGATGAGTCCTTTGGAACCCAGCTCAGTGGAGTGGCGATGAGGTTCAAACTTATGGCATTAGAGAATAAATGCATCACGATGGAGCGGAAATTCGCTGCTTCCCTACGTTACCAGTTCAAGGTCCTTTTTAGTGCCTGGTCCAAACGAAAGGGATTCAGTCCGGATGATTACTTGAAGGTTTTCTTCGGTTTCAAGCGGAATCTTCCAGCCAATATTCTCGATGAAGCACAATCAACTGCTCAGCTGAAGGGACATGTTAGTGAGCGAACACGTTTAGGACTCCTATCATTCGTTGACGACGTGGAATTCGAAATTGAGGAAATGAAAAAGGATGCTGTTCTCCTTGGCCCAATGTTGGAACCTCTCAATGATGACCTTGATGAAGAAGAACTGCCTGAAAAAGATAAGGGAAGTGCAGGGGGAGCTGGCGAAGGTACCAAACCTTGTTCTACCTGCAGTGGCACTGGGAAAGTAACTAGTAATAGGACTGGTGATCTAATTCAGTGCAAAACATGTAAAGGTACTGGTGTGGTGAGATAATGGATCAATTAGAGATTCGGGAGCTGCTGGACAAGCTTTTGGGGAAGACAGAAACAGATATCGAAAAGGTATTTGCAAAACGACTAAAAGCTATTTTTCTGCAAATCGGTGAAATGTTCAGGAAGTATGAGAAGAATGGCGAGCTCTCTTACACTGAGTTGAACAAATATAACCGGTTCCAGAAAGAAATGGAGCTTATCAGCAACATGTTCAACGCTGATTATAAGCAGCTGATTAAAATGATTAATGCCTCGATGGAATCGCAGTATGTGGAGAGTTTTCTCATGCATGCATACCTTTTTCAAATGAGCGCTTCAACCAATATAGGATTCACTCTCCCGTCCATGACAACAATAAAAATGGCTTTAGCAAATCCAGTAGACAAATTGACGTTACCATCTGTTTTTACAGAGCATCGGAATGAAATAATCCGGAAAATTAATATCGAAATCGCCCAATCCCTAATTGCTGGTGAAGGATATACAGCAATGTCTAAAAGGATAGAGAATGCTGTAAACTTCTCCAAAAAGAAAGCTATGCTTGTAGCCAGGACAGAGGCAGGTCGTGTACGTTCCCTCTCTGATGAGGCTGTAGCTGAACAGGCTGCCAAATTTGCTGACATGGATAGTATCTGGGCGTCATCGTTGGACCTAAGGGTCAGGACATCGCACAGGGAATTGGACGGTCAGAAGGCTGACAAGGACGGATTTTTCCATTACAAAGGCATGAAAGCCAAAGGGCCTCATCTCTGGGGCAAAGCAAACATGGATATTAACTGCCGTTGTGTAAAGATTCGAATCGTAAATGGCATGCTGCCTGAATATCGCCGAGGCAGGGACTATATGAATCCTGATTACCAAAAGAAGCTGGCGGCCCGTATAGACGCGCTAATGGCTGATGAATCCCTAACATACGCAAAGGCATTGAAAAAGGCACAGAAGGCTGTAAAACCTCCTTCTACCACAATGCCTTATGTGACATTCGAGGAATGGAAAAAGAAATATGCCGATAGGGGGAGCCCCGTTGCCAAAAGTAGTAAGGTTGTTTAATCAGCAGGAGAAGACCCAGCAAGGATTAATCGATCATATAGAAGATTTACTCGAGAAGGCAAAACAGGGGCAAATCATTAATATCATGGTGGCTGCTGAAGCGCAAGACCGAACGATCATGACGGGATACTACAATCTGGACGTCCAAGAGAAACAGTACATGCTGGGACATTTTCAAGCGGACGTCACTATGGCTATTGTTGAATCAAATATTGATAGATTGATTGAATTTATCGATTAGAAAGGAGAGGCTAATTTGACTAGCGTAACAGTCACCGTTGGAGAAGATGGTTATATGAAGATTGAAGCGGATGGACATGCTCAAAGCGTGGTTTGCGCTTCAGTTTCAACGCTACTACAATCATCAGTTAGGTTTCTCCAGGAACTCGCCGAGCAATATCCTGACGATTTACAAATATCAATCAAGAAGGAAGAGAATTGACCTGAGTATGTCATTAAAAGGCTTATTTTTTGTACTTAAAAACTGACATGCAGGCGCGAACTGCATGGCTGGGAGGAAAAGATATGAAAAAATTAGATTTTTTAAAGGTCAATATTAAGCAATTCGATGCCGGCATAATCAATCTGGCAGCAGTAAAAAAATTCTTGGAAGATAACAAGGATCAGGAAGAGGTAAAGTCTTATCTCGGAGAACTTTCTGCCGTGTCAGCCGACAAGGTGAAAGGTTTCTTGGATACGGAAGATGGAAAACGGCTGCTTCAGCCACGTCTGGATAGCTTTTTCACCAAGGGGTTAGAAACTTGGAAAGCGAACAACCTGGAGGCTCTAGTTTCTGAAGAGGTCGCTAAACGTAATCCTGCCCTGACAGAGGAACAGAAACGTATTGCGGCACTCGAGAAGGCTCTCGAAGACCAGAAAAGAGAAGCCCAACAAGAAAGGCTTATGAACCTAGCCATCAAGCAAGCTACTGAAAAGAAACTACCGGTTGAACTAGTTAGCTTTTTCCTTGCAGAGGACGAGGAGAAAACAACTACTAACCTTGCAAAGCTTGAAGAAACTTACAACAAGGCTCTCCAGGCAGCTGTCGATAGCAAATTCAAGGATAACGGCAGGAATATCCAACACGGTGGCAGCTCAACTGGAGGTACGGTCAAATCCATTCAGGAAATGGCTGAAGCACACAACATTCGCAATCAAAATCAAAACAATTAAAAGGAGGCCATCTTAAATGGCAGTAGCATTAGCAACATCATTAGTAAGATCTCTATTAGCAGTTAATATCAAGCAGTTCGAAGCACAGACTTATACACCAGATAATGTCCTTATGCAAAACGCAAAAACAGGGTTAATTCCTCAGGAAGAGGGCGGCCTGATCATCGAGGATGTAATCAAAGGATCCACAGTCATGAAGCTGGCGAAATATGAGCCTATGACTAAGCCGAAGAAGACATTCTCTTTCAAGGCTAAAGGAGCCGGTGCATACTGGGTATCTGAAACTGAAGTTATCAAGACTTCAACAGTTGAATGGCTTACTGCTTCAATGCAGGCAGAGAAACTGGGTGTAATTATCCCATTCTCAAAAGAGTTTTTACGGTACACTGCCAAGGACTTCTTTAATGAAGTTAAGCCTTTGATCGCAGAAGCATTCTACCAAACTTTCGATATTGCAGCATTGTTTGGAACCAATTCGCCGTTCGCTACTCATACAAGTGGAAAGTCCATCTTTACAGCTGCTACCGATGAAGGGAATCTGATTGCATTGGGTTCTGGTTCCGACCTTCAGGACGAAGTGTTTGATCTAATGGCCCTTATCGAGGCAGGTGGATTCACTCCTGATGGAATGGTGGCCACAAATGCTTTCAAACAGAATCTGCGCCGTGCAAGGAACGCTACAAATGGTGAAAGATACTACACTAACCTAAACGACGTGGAAGGGCTCGCTGTAACATACTCTAAGCCCGAAGCATTCGACGCTACCAAGGCTGCAGCCCTTATGGGTGACTGGGACTATGCTCGATACGGAATCCTTCAGAACATTGAATATGCTGTTTCAGAAGATGCACAGTTATCATCGATCGTGGACGCTTCTGGAAAGCCTATCAACCTATTTGAGCGTGACATGTTTGCGCTGCGTGCGACTATGCACATCGGATACATGAACATTAAGCCTGCGGCATTTGGTGCCTTAACACCTGCCGTGGTGACACCATAAAAGGGGGAATGACGAATGGCTAAATACGTGAAGGCTTCAGATAGTATGGTTGTTGTGAAGGATCAGAATGGTAAGACGCACAGGGTAACTGAAAGGGCATATAACATCGTGTATAAAGCAAAAGGTTATACCCTGGTGGACTCTCCGGAAACAGCAGAAAACCCTGAGCAAAGGCAGGTTGTGGACTATTTTGCTTTGACCCGGGAAGAGTTGCAGGAAATCAAAAATGATGACCTGAAGAAGTTCCTGGACCAGGAAAACATCGAATATAAGTCCAGTGACAATAAAGAGGATTTAATCAAGTTGATCCTTGGGGAGTAGGTGTACCGTGTATAGACCTACAGATGAAGAAATAAGAGAAATCATGCTGATCAACCGGGAGCAGCGTACGGAACAAATGGAGCATTACCGTACCATGCTTCCTCTTATTTTTGACCATGTGAAGGAAGAGTGTAATAACACCTTCGGAGACAGTGAAACGACTTCCCCTGTTATTCCTGGTGGTGTCAAAATCTTTATGGCCAAAGCGATTGAATTTTATCAAAACAAAACCGGGTTGCGTAATCGCTCAATGGGCAGTGTATCTTACTCTTTCGAAAGTGAGTTGCCCAAATCCTTGTATACAAATTTGCGAGCCTACCGGAAGGTGAGATTCCATGCACAACGATGAGTTTCCTCATGAAGTTACTTTTTGGGAGCAGAGGACTATCCCAGACGGCGGAGGCGGCCATGAAAAAGGGTTTGTAGCTGTTCTGAAAATAAACGGGTTTATGGATACTCCTTCAAGCCGTGAGATTTATAAGGCCCAAAAGTTGGACAATCCATTGGACAGAGTAATGTATTACCCTTTCAGAACGGATATCAAGACAGATATGCGAGTGACATACCAGAATGAGAGTTATGAAATCGTTGGAAGGCCACAAGACCAAGGAGGGCAGGGCGAAATTATGCGACTGCCCCTAAGGTTGGTTTCCAATGGTTAATATTCGCTTCGGCAGCAGACGCATGTCCAGATCGGTCCGTCAATTTAGTGAAAGTGTAGTCGAGGAAGCGAAAAGAATCGTTGTAGAAACAGCATACATGATCCAGGCGAATGCCCGTTCATTGGCACCCTCAGATGATGGGAACCTTAGAAAATCAATTGAGGTAGAGATTCGAGACGGTGGATTAACAGCGGTTGTTACTGTCGGAGCACACTACGCCATATATGTAGAATTTGGGACCGGCATTTATGCCGTTAATGGTGATGGCCGACAAACACCTTGGACCTACTACTCTGATAAGCTCGGGCAGTTCGTAACAACAAGGGGGATGCAGGCTCAACCCTATTGGTTTCCAGCGATTGAAGTCGGGCAAAGACATTTCAGGAATGAAATGAACAGGTTGGTGAACTGATATGTCATTTGAAACGGCTCTTTGGCCTTTGCAAGAAGCTATTTTTCACCGGTTGCAATCTTACCCCGGCTTATCTGAAAGCAATACAGGTGTGAAAGGCATATTTGATCATGTTCTCCAAGATCAGCCATATCCATATGTGGTCATTGGTGAACCAAACACGCTTCCATTCGATACAAAAAACACCTTTGGTGAGGAATTATCAATTGTGATTCACGCATGGTCAGATTATCCGGGGAAGAAAGAAACCTACGGAATTTTGAACGCTTGTCAAAAAGCTCTGGCTTTTAAGTTAGAAATACCCGGGTTTAAAATTTTGAAAGTTGAACGGCTGGGCATGCAGGTTTTTGACGACATAGATCCACGCATAAAGCATGGTGTTTTAAGAATGAAATATACATTAAGGAGTGATTAATTTGCAACAAGGGAAAGATTCTATCCTGCTTGTACAATCCACTGATGCTGTTTTAGGAGCAGCCGGGTTGTTAATCGGCAATCTAACAGAAAACTCATATTCTATCGAAAATGACATCATCGACGAGTCTACAAAGTTCGGACGAATTGTCGGATACGGACAGAACAGTGAGTCATTCGAATTCACTGCATATGGTGAAACTGGTGACCCAGGACAAAAAGCCGTAATGGATGCCATAAAAAATAAAAAACAAATCAAGGTCTGGGAAGTGGATCTTAATCTAAATGCCAACGGCAAGCATCCTGCCGTCTTTGGCTATTGCATTGTTGAAAGTGCGGAAAAATCAAGCCCACAAGATGGATTTGTCGAAGTTTCAGCCACTGTCCAAGTAATCGGTTCAACGCAAGAGGGTGAAATAGCCCCATTTCCACCAGAGATGATTGAATTTGCTCGATATGGTTTTGAAGCTCCAGGGGAGACAAAGGGAGAGTTCCCTGACCAAACCAGCACAACTACTGCATAACCGTAGGCAGGACATAGTCCTGTCTATTTTTATTTATAAATTATTTTGGAGGTAATGAAAAATGGCATTATTAGAGATTAATGGTAGAGAGTATGAGGCGAAATGTACGTTCCGTTTTGAAAGACTAGCAGATAAGAAATACTCTGAACAGGATAAAGAGGGAAACAATGTAGGAGGCTTCCACGGTTTATACACCAACCTTCTTCAATTTTCAAATAAACACCTGTTGGCTTTCTGGGATTGCGCTTTGGATTACTTAGGAAAAGACAAGCCTAAGCTTGAGGACATTGAGGGTGCCATTGAGCAACGGATCGAAGAGGATGGAGACACGGAAAGATTATTCCGAGAGGCCTTCAATGCGGTGGATGAATCGGGTTTTTTCAAGAAACAAGCCAAGAATTATTGGAAAAATATCGACGCCTACAAACAGACAGGGAAAACGGAAGAAGAGAAAGCGGACAAGGAAATGCAAGTGGGACGACTCGAGCAGATGTACAAAGAAATGAAGGGCTTGACTACGACCAGCTGTTCGTAAATGCAGCTCATTATCTTGAAGTCTATGATGTTGATCTGATACTATCCTGGACTCCTCGACAGTTTAAGAATTTCATAAAAGGCTCCCAATTACGGATAGTCGATCAGTATGAAAGTATGGCTAAACAGGCAATGTTTAATCGTTATGCCCAAAATGCGAAACGAGCAAAAGAAACCAAGATGTTTGATGCAAAGACAGCTCGTAAAAGGATTATGCATGGTTCAGACAACTGGAAAGATAGTCGGGAACCAACAATAAACGTAGAACGCTATAGAGCAGCCCGTGAAGCTATGAAATCCTACAATATGAAGGGAGGATAAACATGCAGGAAAACTTCTCAGCGATAATTACGGCCGAGATTAATGAATTTATGAATCAAATGGCTATAGTTGATGAGACCATACGTAGAACCGCGCTAGGGGCAACGGCTATGATTAATGCGGATATTAATAACTTCGTATCTAGCATTCATCAAGCAAACTCTCAGTTAAACGGAATTCCTCAGGTACATGAGACGAACCTGCAAGCTGAAGTAACGCGGTTTATAAGACATATGGAACGCGTTCAAGCCAGGGTTTTAGCCTTGACACAACAGCTAAATGTTTTAACAGGTCAATTAGCAAATAATCAGCACCAATTTCAACAAACTGGAGCCCATATTCAACAAGCCAGCAACCAAATTTATAATGCTGGAACACAAATAAATCATGTATATCAAGGTACATCGTCAGAGGCTAGGCAAATGACCCAGGAAATGCGTGCTGCATTTGCTGCCCAGTCAGCCAGTATGAATCGTTTTAGAGATCAACAAATCGAAGTCCAATATGGCTACTTTCAGTTAGCCAGGGCTTCCAGTAATTATACTGGTTCCACTCGTGATTTTATGAACAGCTTGCAACAACTGGGTAACCAGCAAAGGCAAATCAATGATCAAATGATTGCTAATGACCTACAGTTGCGTCATTCATTTATGCAGACTGTTGGAACCATGTTGGCGCGCTCTACACAGGCGAGTAAAATCCTTGCTAACTATCAGCGAATGGGAAATCCGTTTTATTTAGTAAATGCCGGGGCTCTTCGAGTTGCAGATAGTTTGAATAGGATAGCGAATGCAGGACAGCCGGCAGCCGTTGCCTTGAGATTACTTGGTCCGACTGCAAGTATGAAGCAACTAAATGATATGACCATGATGATCACTCAAGGTCTCATGAGATTCCAAATGGTTGCCATGGGAGCTGCTGTTACATCTGCCCTTCTTTATTCAGCATTGCATAAGGGAGCTATGGAAACGGTAAAAGGATATGAAAAGTCACTCAACAGGATGACGGCAGCAGTAAGGGAAGCCTTCCAGCCCATGGTTGAAGTGTTTGGTGCTGTCATGATGAAGGTTTATGACTTCATTACAGCAGTAGCAAATATGGTTATTAAATTTAATGAGGCTCATCCTGTCCTAGCAAAGGTCATTCAGGGCATAATGATGCTTATTCCTGCTCTCACACTTCTTCTTTCACCTCTGGCCATAGGCGTAGGTCTTGTGGGTGGTTTTATGGCAGCTTGGGGGCAAGTGTGGATGCTCATTGGCCCACTTGTGACTGGTCTAGCAGCTATGAGTGCAACTGTTTGGTTAGTGGCAGCGGCTATCGTTGGTGCTGTAGTTGTCTTCAACCATTTTTATAAAACAAATGAAAGTTTTAGAAATGGAATTACCCTGGCAATCAACGCGGTTAAGGAATTTGGTTTAGCCCTATTATCCCTTGGTAAATACTTCTTTTGGGTAGTTGCTGATGGGGATTACATGAATGATTGGTTAACTCATTTGCCAAAAGCAATTCAAAGGCCAATCGCGGAAATAGGTAAGCAGTTTGCTGGGTTACGAGACGCGGTTATAGCTGCTTTTCATGGTGATTTTAGCCATATAGGTGAGATTTTTAAAGCGATTTTCCCGACAATCTTAGCAGCTTTAGTCGGAGGCATCCCAGGACTGATCATTGCAGGCTCTAGATTTATTCCGGCTATAGCGCAGGGAATCACTAGCAATGCAGGAGTTTTATCGGCAACCATTACACAAATAGCCAATAGTATTACTAGATTTTTAACTAATGAATTACCTGTTTTTGTACAAGAAGGCGTTAGAATTATCAATGGTATCGTTAGCGGAATTGTTCAAGCACTACCTGCAATATCGTTGGCGTTAGTAAACATTATCACGATGATAGTTCCAATTGTTTCTGATTTATTGCCAGTATTATTATTTGCAGGCATCCAAATTGTTCAAGCGTTAATTGAAGGCATAACTTCTATTCTACCTGTGTTGATCGATACAGGTATTTTAATTATTGATTCTTTAATTAACATCATCTCTAAAAACCTGCCACTGCTTATTGACTCAGGAATTAAAGTTTTAAATAGCCTGATCGATGGTGTCATGAAAGTTCTACCTCAGTTAATTAATACATCGATAAAATTAGTCACAACCATTCTCGATGCCCTAATACTCAATTTACCGAAAATAGTCGATGCAGGAATTAAAATTTTGCAAGCATTGATTGATGGCATAGTAAAGATTTTACCTAAGCTTATAGATACAGCGATAAAACTAATTATGCACATTACCAATGCTCTGATTGAAAATTTACCAAAAATAATTGATGCAGGCATTAAGATTCTGAATGCATTAATTAAGGGAATCATTGAGATTTTACCCAAATTATTAGAAACGGCTGTTACTCTAATTTTAGCAATAGTTACTGGGATTATTGAGAATCTCCCGAAAATAATTGATGCAGGGATCAAAATAATCAAAGCACTAATTGATGGACTCGTTAAATTGCGAAGCCAACTGGTAACAACAATAAAGAGTGATGTCATTGATCCTATTGTCAATAAGCTTAAGTCTCTGGACTTAAAAGAAATTGGTATGGATATCATACGAGGGTTGATTAAAGGTATTGGCAGCATGACTTCAGCCGTGTGGGATGCAGTAAATAGTATTACTGATGGGATAAAGGATGCTATTACAGGAGCGTTGGACATTCACAGCCCGAGCCGTTGGGCAAGGGATATGGTGGGTAAAAATATAGTTTTAGGCGTAATAGTTGGCCTTAATAAAATGCATGCAGCTGCTGTTAAAGCTACCGGTTTGTTGGCCACATCCATAACCGATGCTTTCACCCCAGAACTTGCTATGACGGATATAGGAATTAGCCGTACATCAATAGACACTGGATTCCAGATGGATGAAATTAAGCAACAAATTAAGGATGAACTAGATGTTGATTTATGGATCCATCAAAAAGGTGGAACAGGAGGACTCGGAGACTTCAAACAAGAGGTCCACCTTCATTCTCCTACACCTTTGTCACCTTCTGAAAACGCAAGGCAATTAAAACGGGTAGGACAGCAACAGGCAATGGAATGGGGGTTCAGGTAAATGGAGCGTATCATTTATACAGGTTCGACTGGTGATATCATTCACTTCGATGGGCCCCCTTTTTATTTGAGCCGAATTAGTGGATTAGGTGAAGTTGAGGCGGAGTTACAGCTTCAGAAATCTCCTTATCAAGATGGAAGCTCGCTGATGGGCAGCGTTCTACAGGAAAGGGAAGTCACGATTGAATTCCTGATTGAACAAAAAGCCTATTCGGAGGTTTCTGATTCAAGAGCTAAAATAGCACGGGCGTTTAATCCAAAGCTTAAACCAGGAATTATTCGTTATGAAAATGACTTTATTGTGAGGGAAATCGAGGCCATTGCAAATTCTGTTCCCGTTTATCCAGATGGTCATTCTAATCGTAGCATGACATTGCAAAAAGGGATGATCACCCTAACGTGTCCCAATCCATACTGGACAAGTGTAGACCAGGTGGAGCAATTAGCTGTTTTCGAAGGTGGGTTGACGTTCCCTGTCACCTTTCCGTCCACCTTTGCACAACAATCACCTAGTAAATCAAAGCTGATCTTGAACGAGGGTGATGTGGATACACCAATCGAGGTGACGTTCACAGGACCAGCCACTGCACCTATCATCATCCGTAATGAAACAACCGGAAAGATGATTGAGGTAAATCAAAGTTTGCTAGATGGCGAGAAGTTGGTGATCAATACTGAGTTTGGGAAAAAGCGTGTGACAAAATTGAGCGCAACTGGAATAGAAACCAATGCGTTTAATCAAATCAACATCGCTTCTTCAGAACTTTTTCAGCTGATTGCAGGGAATAATCTATTAAGCTATTCAACCGGACAAGACTACGAGCGTGCACCAGTACTTATAAGGTGGAAGAATCGATACCTGGCAGTATAAGAGAGGTGAATCACATGACAGAAGAATATAGTTTTTTTAATAGTGTAAATGGGGACAGGCAGTATAGCGCTGATGAATTCGCGAAATATTTCCGGCAGTTCCTTACCTCAGGTCTTTACCATAAAAACAACGTACCTTCTTTAAAAGTCACAGCAACTAACGGACTGGGGACTAAAGTAGAGGCAGGAAGCGCGTTTTTGGAAGGGTATATGTACCGAAACACTACAGACAAGGCATTGACTCATGATGCTGCTGATGCAACGAATCCTCGAATTGACCGTGTTGTCGTTCGACTTGATCGCAGTCTGGCCAAAAGGAGCATTCAGGCAGTCGTGAAAAAGGGAACACCGGCGACTAATCCTCTTCCTCCAGCACTGCAACGGGATGATATCATCTTTGAAATAAGTCTTGCGCAAGTCAGGGTTAATGCAGGATCTTCTACAATTAACAGTGTGACAGATGAGAGGCTAGATGTGAGCGTGGCCGGACTGGTGTCCTCACTTATTACTGTACCCACAGACCAGTTCCAGGCGGAATGGAACAAATGGTTCACAGGAATCCAATCAGGTGCTCCTGCCATGGGCGGGATGAAGATCAGTGTTGGTACGGCTGCTCATGCTTCCCCAACTATAAACGATATTTGGATTGATACAAGATGAGCAGCCTGAAAATCATTACACCAGCATTTGAATTCCTGGGGGAGATTGACGACTATGAGAGTCTGATATTTACCCGTAAATGGAGCAAGCCTCATGACCTTCAAATTGTTATCGACTCCAGGAAGCAGCACACGGAACATTTGGTGAAAGGAAACATCATATTCCTTACCCCTGAAAAAGCAGCCTATATCCTTCATGTTGAGAAGGACGCAGCTGGTGCATTGCAAATTAGAGGACTTTCCCTAAAAGGGTGGTTATCGAAAAGGATCACCGTTCCTCCTGCAGGGATTGCATACGACCGTTTAAACGCTGATGCAGAAACCATCATGAAGACCTACGTCGATAGAAACGCAGTGAATCCTGTGGATCCTAACAGAATCATTCCAGATCTCGAGATTGCACCCAATCAAAACAGGGGTGCTTCTTTTGTTTTTCAGACACGTTTTAAAAACCTTGATGAGGAGCTCGAAAAAATCTCTCTCTCATCCGGATTAGGATGGGATATTCGGATTGATTTGGACAGAAGGAAGTATGTCTTTGATGTTCATGAGGGCAGGGATTTAAGTGCCGAGCAATCACTCAATCCACCCGTATTCTTTTCTATTGATTTTGATAACGTGGAATCACAAACGTTCGTGGATAGCGAGCTTGGTCACAAGAATGCTGCTTTCGTGGGTGGCCAAGGTGAAGGTGTAGAGAGGGAAATCGTTCAGATAGGGAATGACCTTTCTGGTCTGGAACGGAATGAGGTCTTTATTGATGCGCGGGATATTGAAGATGGCAGTGACCTTCCATCACGTGGAGAACAGAAACTGGCTGAATTCAAACCAGTGCAATCCTTTGAAACTAAGGTGTTGCCGTATTCTACCTTTATTTATGAACAGGACTGGGATTTAGGTGATATAGTCACCACTCAGAATAAAGAGTGGGGAATGACAGCTCACTTACGGGTTACGGAAGTCACTGAAACTTATGAACCAGGCGGATTCCGTCTCGATGTGGTATTTGGCAAGTCCCTTCCGACTCTTGTTGAAAAAATCAAACAAGAGATAGATCAGCCAGTGGCCGAGAACATATCAGGTGATCCTGGTACGCCGGGTTCAGATGGAACTGATGGAATCGGATTGAATTACGCTTGGCAAGGAACATCACTCGGTGTAAAACGAGAGGATGAAACGAATTTTGTGTATACCGACCTTAAGGGTCCAGCCGGCCCACAGGGACCCCAAGGCATTCAGGGGCCAAAGGGTGAAAAGGGCGATAAAGGGGACACAGGTCCTATAGGTCCTCAGGGGATTCAAGGCCCTAAAGGCGATACCGGATTGACTGGGCCAACGGGTCCACAAGGCCCTCAGGGGATACAAGGACTGCAAGGCCCAAAAGGGGATAAAGGCGATCAAGGGATACAGGGAATCGCTGGACCAGAAGGAGTTACGGGTCCACAAGGTCCCAAAGGAGACAGTTTTGTTTGGCGAGGAAGTTATAGCAGCACAACCACATATGCAATTCGGGATGTAGTTGCTTATGGCGGTTCATCCTATGTGCTAAAAGCGAATGCACCTGAGGGCACTATTCCAACAAATACAACCTATTGGGATTTAATTGCACAAAAAGGCTCCACAGGGGCGACTGGTCCTACAGGGCCACAAGGTCCACAAGGGATTCAAGGTGAAGCAGGCTTGCAAGGACCAAAAGGAGATACAGGACCAACAGGGCCTGTCGGACCATCTGGTCCACAAGGATTGCAAGGTCCAAAGGGTGATACAGGTCCTCAGGGTCCCATCGGTTTGACAGGTCCACAAGGGCCGAAAGGAGATACTGGTCCGACTGGTGCGACAGGACCTAAGGGAGATAAAGGGGACAAGCCTCTTCACCAATGGAGTGGAACGTCCCTCAGATTTGAGAATCCGGATGGTACATTTGGAACCTACGTCAATCTGAAAGGTGACAAAGGGGATAAGGGGGACGCTGGGGAAATGGGCCCGCCTGGGTCTTCTCAGTCCTATGTCCTTTTCGAGAAAGAATTTATCTCCAATGAAGGACAGACGTCTTTTTCATGGACAGATACCAAAACGTTCCCTGTGGGCATTCGAGCAGTTGATCTATTCATCAATGGAGACAGGCAGCCACAGGCTTCATTTACCGAGCATTTAAACGGGAAGGGAATTACCTTAGCTGCCGGTCTGCCAGCTGGACAATATGTATTGATTGCAGCTCAGATGGCTGTGGTGGATCTGCAGGGACCTCAGGGCGAAAGCATAGAGTATCAATGGAACGGGACACAGTTGGGAATCAAACTCGAGACGGAGCAGGCCTTTTCCTATGTAGAACTAAAAGGTGCTAAGGGTGACACTGGAGCCACAGGTCCTCAGGGTCCAAAAGGTGATACTGGTGCTACCGGTCCTCAGGGTATCCAGGGACCGATTGGACCACAAGGGCCTGCAGGAGCGGACGGGAAGAGCTGGTATACAGGAACAGCAGCTCCAACTTCCTCTACAGGTGTGATTGGCGATTTCTTCCTCAATAGAACGACTTGGGATGTATATGAGAAGACTGCATCCACTACATGGACCTTGCGAGGGAACATCAAGGGAGCTACAGGCGCCACTGGTGCAACGGGACCACAGGGACCTATCGGACCACAGGGACCAGCCGGACCACAGGGCGTGGGCCTTGACTACAATTGGTCTGGGACTTCACTAGGGGTCAAGAAGACCAGCGAGACCAGTTACCAATATGTAGACCTGCAGGGACCTCAGGGTGCAGCAGTGGCTGATTCAGTGGAATGGCCCGATGTTTTGAACAAACCTGCTATATTTCCTCCATCTGAAGCGGTAATTGGTTCAGGATCAGGTCTGTTTATTTCAAATCCAAAAGGTGGAATGAGAGCTTCAACTGCTGCTACAGAGACCGGTGCAATTAAAATAACCCTTCCGCAATCATGGACTAACACTATGATGAGATTCACAATAGAGGTTTTTGAATACTTCACAGAAGAATCTTTTACAGTAGCAGTTGCGGGCTATAACTATGGAGCTTCCTCGCAATGGGTTAATCCATCGGCACATATTATTGGCTCTAATCCAAATAGGGATTTCACTGTAAGATTCGGTCATGATGGGACAAATTGTTGTATCTATATTGGTGAGATTAACTCCACATGGTCTTATCCACAAATCTTGGTTAAAGATTTCTTTGCAGGTTATGGAAATTATCAAACTGCTCAATGGGAAAACGGATGGACTGTAGGTTTTGCTACTGTATTAGGTACCATTACGCAAACTTTATCTGGTAATCTACCTGCTGGAATAGGTCATCATATCGGTACAGCTGCACCTGCAAATAGAAACCTAATGTGGATTGATACAAACTAAAGAGAAGGTGACAAAATGGCTAAACAAAAGTATTGGGATGGGGATTCCTGGGAAGTCGTAGGAACGGACGCGGTTAAAGTTGATATTGCAGACGCGGGGAATCGTTTTGTAGCAACCAACGTTGAAAGTGCCCTCCAGGAGATAAGGGAACCTTTAAGGCTATATAAGAGTGGAAAGGATTCCAATGGGATCTTCACTGTTCTGGAGGCTAAAAGGAAATCAGATGGTACTCTGGCTGTGAAATCCACATTGAGTGGAGGTACGAGCCCTAAATACACCACTCGTACGATAGTTTATTACGCTGCCGATGGCATAACAACCATGAAAACAGATTCGTTCACCCTTAGCTACGATGCGGACGGCGACTTGATAAGTGAGGTGTAAATAATGATTGATATCAGGGAACATGGAGGACCTTTTGGAGGCGGAACTAAGCCGAAAAGAATGAAATATACAGGAGCGGTTCCACTTACCCATTTTGATACTGGAAACATGCGATTTGTACCTGCGAAGGACTATGCTTATACAGCCAATAATGGTTCTAATGCTTTCAGCGTGGTCAATTTAGCAACCAATACATTGTATGGCAATTTCACACCTGCCAAGCCACCGGTATTTATGAAGGCATCGGGGCACGACGATAACCTATTGGGCTTTAACAGTGGTCTCGTTATGTACAATAAAAATATGGGGATCATTTGGGATAAGGGAACGGCTGATTATTCAAATTACGTCAATTGGCCGTCTGTTTGCATCGGAAAAAACCATATTTATTACCTAAGTACCTACGACTACAAAATCTATAAAGTTAGTAAAACTACAGGAGCGAGGGTAGCAGTTACAACTGCCACGTTCAGTAACATATACAATGCCTCCTTAAATGTAAATGAGGATGAAACCGAGTTATATTACACGACGACCTCTAACGGACAATTATCAATTAATGTCATTAATGCAAGCACTATGGCACTAACAAAAACAGCCCTAGGGAGTGCAAGCGGAGACCAAACTCTTGGGACATTCAAAAAGGGCAATATTTGTTTTGTAGCCTATCAATCTAGCGGTGTCAGATTAATCACTGTTGATATTGGACCCACCACACCTGTGGTTCAATCCGATAGAAAAATAGGTGATTACAACCTTTACATCGATGATAATTCGCAAGCGACACAGGTTTATAAAGATGGCATGGTAATTAATATGGGGCCGTCAGGTAATTTCACTTATTTTATGGAACCAACGGATTCTGGCCATATCATGCACTCACCTGAGTACATTTTAGGAGGGCAAATGAAGATGACGGATAAGAGATGGATCCAGCAGGGTAATGACGGAAAACTATATCATGGGACATTTAGCTAAAAGGGAGGAATATTGATATGCCAATTTTATTTACTACTAAGATAGCTGAAGATAAGGAATTAGTATCTTCCACATATTATTCGCCAGAGGAATTAAGTGATGAGGAGAAGTCGCAAGGTATCTTAGTAAATGAAGTACCTCCAGCCGAGAACCGGATTGGGAAACAATCAGATTTATACTATAGACCATCTACAGGCGAACTGTTTTACGAATACACTGACCGACCTTTAGCTCCTCAGGAAAAGCTAATTAAACTGGAAGAAAAGCAGGATCTGATGCAGCAGGCCATTGATGATCTAATCTTTGGAGGTGCGTTCTAATGGCAGCATACATGGGGCAACGAATCATTGACGGAGTCTATACCTATGATTATGTAATATCAAAGCGTCCGGACCTTAAAGAAGGTATCGACGCTTATTTAATTTCCAAGGAACAACAGGATTTAATTACACAGTGATTTGCACGCGAGAGCTGACATTCGGCTCTCTTTCTTAGGGGTGAATAGAGAGAGGGGGGAATAAATTGGAGGAGATGTCGTTGCCGGAAAGATTAGAAAATCACGAAACCAGAATAACTCAGCTGGAGCTTAATTATGGCAAGGTTATTGAGGACTTAGGAAAGGTAAGGGAAGAGAATGCCCAGATCAAGCAGGGACAAGCCCAAATGGAGAACACTGTTTTAAAGGAGTTCAGCTCGCAGAAGGAGCTAACCACAAGGCTTCTGGAGCATACCCTTGAGATAAAGAGAATCAAGACTGTGGAAGAAGGCGAAATGAACAAAATTAGAGCTACCCAAGAAGGGGAAATCACAAAAACAAAGATTACCACACGCAAGGACCTCATGCTTGGAATGCTCGGAGGTACTGGGATTGTTGGTGTTCTAACTTTGATCATTTCTCTTTGGGACAAAATCTTATTATGGTTTGGAGGATAAGGACATGAAAAAAGATATCGCGACACTACTGGGGGGCTTCCTGACAGCTCTCCTTTTATTTTTGGGAACGATCGGAATTTCATTTGAATGGTTCACTCAGGAAAGTATTAATGCATTTGTAATACTTGTTGGAGCGGGAGCTGCTTTCGCTATTAATACGTATGCCGTGTGGAAGAACACCTATACATCGAGGAACGCGCAGCTGCAGAAGAAAGCATTGCAAGCCCAGGGACTAATGAAAAAGTAAGTCACTCATTCGAGTGGCTTTTTGTTTTGTTTGAAAGGGGTGTTTGTCATGTAGGCGCCAGCGTTGTTCGTCAGCTTTCTTATTTGGAGAAAAAAATTAGGAGTGATTTTAATGGTAAAAGTATTTATTGATCCAGGTCATGGTGGAACAGATCCAGGTGCAGTAGGGAACGGGTTAAGAGAAAAAGATTTAACCCTGCAAATTGGAACGAGAGTTAAAAACATTCTTACTCAGGAATATAACAATGTTTCTGTTCTTATGAGCCGGACCGGGGACCAAACAGTATCACTGACTGAAAGAACAAACGCTGCTAATGCATGGGGTGCTGACTTCCTACTTTCCGTTCATATCAATGCCGGCGGAGGAACAGGTTACGAAGATTATATTTATCCAGGAGCAGGAGCACCGACAACTACTTATCAAAGTAACATTCATGCTGCAGTTATGGCACTTGTTGATTTTTATGATCGCGGCAAGAAAACAGCTAACTTCCACATGTTACGAGAATCCAACATGCCAGCATTATTAACGGAGAATGGCTTCATTGACAATGCCAATGATGCGGCAAAGCTGAAATCCAGTTCGTTTATCGAGAACCTAGCCCGGGGACATGTCGACGGGATTGTAAAAAGCTTTAATTTAACCAAGAAAGAAATAGCGGTCTATCACACTGTTGCTGCTGGGGATACCGTTTATTCTTTAAGCAAGACGTACGGCAGCACTACTGAACAAATCAAGTTATGGAATAACCTTGATGATAATTACACTATTTTTGTTGGACAAGTGCTTCGTGTGAAGTAATCAGTATAACTACAGAGTACTTTGAAATAATAAAAGCCCTTCTCTGTTGAGAGGGGCTTAATTATATGCTGTAATCAACTAACGCACCTAATTGTCAGTGCCCTTTCCTTAGTGCTTTAATTATGTACATCAATTCATAAAATTCTTTTCCGCTATCAATTGCTTTATTTAAAATTTTTATCCAATCTCGATTATAAGCTAAAAGAGCAACTGAAGAACTACTATGAATACAGTCAATACTTAGTCTTAATTGTGTTGGATCTTCACCTAACCATATTATGGTGTCACGTATTAATGAAGCAATTTGTTTCCATGCTTGTACAGCTAATTCCAAGATTCCTTCTTCAAAAGGTTCTAATCCCCAATGTCGTTCAATACACGGTAATTGATCTTCATCTTCACCCAATATCCCAAATAAATCTAAGTCTTCATCGGAATTAGCGTTTATTAACAAAAATCTCACCATGAGAAAATCGCTATCTTGTAATGGATCAAGTGGCATGCCCATCCCCAATTTTAAACCTCTTCCCTCAGTAATACCGAGATATGCACTGCTTTTTGGTTTTAACATTGATTTATGCACCACTATATCGCGTTTCTTAAATAAGTCTGCAATCAAGGGATAATCATTTGTAATTTTACGTCGTTCCCTGTACCAGTGTGTAAAGCCTGATTTATTTTGTAATTCCATTTGAAGTATCTGGGGTACTTCTTTTATGACTCTTAAAAAAGAATTTAAAGAATATCTAAACGAGTCAGATTCATGATAATTTATTTCCATTTGATGAATATTCCAATGAGCTTCTTCTAGTCTATCATAGGCACTAAAAATAACTTCCCTTATACTCTCCGACATGACAGTTCATCCTTGTTTATAATTTTTGGTTTACTATATTTTACTATTGGAAATCCATAAAATCATATAAAAAATGGTTAGTTTTTCACATATCTTCTTTCTAGTCAGAGATAATTAAGCCATCATTTGAGAGGGGTTTTTGTATGTGTTAAATCATAAAAATCCATTAACCTTTTTATCGTCTTTCCACTGACACTTTTATTGTTCTCTATTTTACAAAGTGTTTTTATATTCATTTTTAGTGCTTCACAAACTTGTTCCTGTGTTAGGTTTCTTTTGAATCTTTCCATCCGGAGGATAGCTCCTAAACTTTGAGGGTGTATCATAAAACCTCCTTTATTCTTTCTTATTTCTATATCGGCAATGTTAAAGTGATATTTCATTCTCCCTGGAATGTTTATGTAATTCCTTAACCTTTTCAGTTATATCTTCTTTTTCATTCACAACCACTTCAAACAATTCCTCAAAGTGAACTTCCCGTTTTATCTGCTGAATCCAATCAAATGCTACTTGTTCAGGCAAACGCCTTCTTAAAGGGAAGTCACCACTTTTAGATGCTACTCCTTCAGGAAAGCGAAATTTGACAGTAATCACCACTTTCATCTTAATTCCCTCCTTAGAAAACAATTATACGAAAATATGTTCGTTTTTTCTATTGTTCTTCGAATATATGTTCGTATATAATTAAGGGAAAGGGGGCTAATTTGATGATCGGTTTACTGAAAAGAGCGCAGCAATCAGGCGAGGTACTTGAGTTAATGTACATATCTGATAAAAACGAGATTACCTATAGAAATATTAAAGTTATCAACCTGTCTGAAGATTCGTTACAAGGATATTGTTTCCTACGTAGGCAGCAGCGCTCTTTTAACTTTAAAAATATATTATCAATTGGCCCAGTAAGAACGAGACGAAAAGGAGCCTAACGATGTACTTTTATGAAGAGGATAGAGAGACGCGATCGCAGAGAGTGAAAAGAACCGAGGAAGAAATTTTCAAATTCATTACAGAATTTTATTCTAAACATAAATATTCACCAACTGTACGGGAGATTGCCAAGAAAGCCAGTGTTACTTCTACAAGTACAGTACTGAGATATTTGAATAAATTGCAGGAAAAAGGGTTAATCGAGTGGAAAACAAAAGCACCAAGAACCATAAGGATAATCGAGTAAAGCTCTACCGTCGGGTAGAGCTTTTTATATTCCCAAGCGCTTGGGAAATTACATATCCCAGAAGTCATCTGTTTTGACATTTGGATCTACTTCCCGGATTGCCTTCAATATTTTCTTCATTGTCCTTTGTGTCGGCATGCGTTCAATATCGCTGGACAATTCCCCTATTGTATTTTTGTTTAATCCTGTCTTTTCCTTTAACCACGCTTGTGAAATCCCTCTATTATCTAGCCATTTTCCTAACTTCGTTCTTTTTTTGCCTAATCCGAACATTTTAACAACCTCCTTGCCTCTTTCATGTCCAATTATCCTGAAAAACATACCCATACTTCCTGAAAAATACGGAATAGTGGACAACCAGTCTTCAATATCCTTTATCAAGGACGTCAGCAGACGTCAAAAAAGGAGGAACTGTATGTGGGTATTTGATCAGGAAGAACAAGGCAGAAAGGTTCGAATAACTAATGAGGGAGGGACGTCACTTGTATAGACCTACCGTGCGTTATGCAGATTGTTATCAACAATATGTGGATAAGATGTTCCAATCCACACACCTGGATCGTAATCAAATCATTAGGGCAGCGTTATTCACAGCTGCTTACTCGTCTGAATTTTTAAAGCTGATGCGCTTGAATCAAAAAGGTGACGTCTCTCTTCCCTCCCCTTTATGGCAGCTGGATCAGATGGAATTATGGAGGGAGCAGGCACCCAAAACAACAGGAGAGGGGAAGGACTTCAATGTTTACGATGACCGAAAAGGAGAAACTGCGATTAATAGCCGAGCTGCTGAATCAGGATCAAGAGTTACCAAAATCGGTAGACGTCAGTCAGAGGTCAAGGGATCAGAAGGGAAGATTCAGGAAAGAATCCAGACGTCAGGAGGGATCCAAATACGAATCGGTTAGAAGGATAAAATTAAAAAAAGTAAAAGGTACTTACGGGTCTTATATTGTCAAAACCCGGTGGCTTTCTAATGAGGATTTAGCTTACATGTATGGTGCAATCGGGGTCATAGTATTGGCCATTATTTTTTGATTTTTACACCAGCTTTTTAATATTACCGGGTCTCCTGAAACAATCCCCAGATAGCGTTCCACTTCTTTTCCCTGAAGGGTAGGTGTTGTCGTTACAATCATCTTTTATTCCTCCTCTAAAATTGGCTTTGCCTCCTAAATAGGGTGCCAGCCTTTCTGTACTTGTTAATACGTAACCTTTTTGTAAAAAGTTTCATCATAATTCCAAAAAAGAAATAGAACCCGGTAAAAATGAACCAGGTTCCAACCAAGTTAAATTTCATCTTCCTCAACGCGGTTTTTAAAAGCCTCCTGGACAACCAGGAATTCTTCATCTTCCTGTGCTTCCGTCTCTGGGCGCTTCGCTTTTAACGCGCCAGCAGGCAGGTCGCCAGGATGTCCCTTTTTCTTATGGTTGAATTCTTTGCCTCTTGCCATTCATGTACCCTCCTTTCTTCTCTGAAGTAGTTTTTCCTGCAGCAGCCTGAAATATAAAAAATCAGTTCATAGGCTCCTGCATATGATTGTAAAGAAGCAAAATTTATGAAAGGAGGGCGCCCGCAATGGACGAAAAATTGTATGCAAAGGATTTGGCCGAATGCCCGACTGTCTTCTGTGCAACCCGCGATGACCAGGCACCGTTATTCACCGCAGATGCAGTTATTAATGGCGATATTAAAAAAATCAACCTGGAAGATTACCGGGGCAGATGGGTGATTTTATTTTTCTATCCAAGTGATTTCACCTTCGTTTGACCGACAGAACTGGCGGCGGTCGCCGCTATTTACCCTTATGTAAAAGCAATTAATGCTGAAGTGTTGTCAATCAGCACCGATAGTGCGTTTTCGCACAAGGTTTTTAAAGAAACCTCGCCTTCCCTTAAAAATGTCACGTATCCAATGGTAAGCGACAGGACACATGCCATCAGCCGTGCCTACAGGGTACTTGATGAAACAACAGGAGCCGCCTTCAGGGCTTCCGTGTTTGTAGACCCAGAGGGAATCATCAGGGCCAAACTGGTCTATCCGGGGAATGTCGGCCGAAATCTCCCAGAACATCTGAGGATTCTGCAGGCCTTCGAATATGCAAAGCAGACCGGAAAAGGCGTGCCGGCGAACTGGGTGCCCGGGCAGCAGGGAATCAGCACGGATCCATCAAATATCGGAGAAATTTAAAAAACAAAAAGGGACCTGCTCTAAAATAGGTCCCTTCTGTGGTTTTAATATTGTGTTGTTCGAGGTTTTAGATTTTTCGTGTTACTACTGTGCTTCGCCTTCTGTGCTATCGAAGGATTCTCCTCCTGCAAATAGCCAGCATAGGCATGATTCCATTTCTTTATAGCAAGATAAGATAACACAACGGCAATTGCGACGATCCCAATGATTAGCGGCCAGAATGTTCCGGAAACGTACGCGCCTGCATATGCCAGGCCAATTGGCGAGAATACGACATAGAGGATGGCCACAAGTGCCAGCAAGACGATGGATAGTGGCAATGTGTATTTCCATGGAACCATATTAACGACAGCTTCAGAGCGGAATGAATATGGTGTTGCCCTAGGCTTCCAGAAACCGATGGCCAGCATGATCACAACCTCAGCCACGAACAGGATCGCATAGATGTGGATGAAGTGGATAGGCACGGCAACATCGAATAGATGCTGTGTCCCCCATACAAGCATGTAATACGTAATCACATGGAATATGATGACAACTTTTGCTGCAAGTGCCGGAACGCGCTTGGAAAAAATGCCGACAAGCAGAATCGTGATGATTGGGATGTTGAAGAAGCCCGTGAATCTTCTGATTAAATCCCACAGCCCCTCAGGAGCGTTCATCAGCAATGGCGCGATGCATAAAGATACGACAGCCAGCAGGATACCTGAAATTTTACTTACCGAAATCAGCTTTTTATCATCTGCATCAGGGTTGAATCGAGATTTATATATATCAAGCGCAAACATTGTCGCCGCACTGTTCAATAACGAGTTGAACGAGCTTAGCACTGCTCCAAGCAGGACGGCAAGGAAAAAGCCGGACATCCATTTTGGCAGCACATCGGAAATTAGTGCAGGGTAAGCCAGGTCGACAGATTTTAAATCGCCGCCGTACATATGGAATGCAATGACACCTGGAATCATCATGGCGAGCGGAACCATCAATTTATAAAATCCAGAAATCATAACCCCTTTTTGGCCCTCAGCAAGATTCTTCGCACCTAATGTACGCTGGATGACATACTGGTTGGAAGCCCAGTAGAACAGGTTGGCGAAGATCATCCCTGTAAAAATCGTTCCAAATGGGACAGAGTCTTTCTCGGTTCCGATTGCGTTCAGTTTTTCAGGATGGACAGTCGCAATCTGCTTCATGCCGCTGAACATATTGCCGTCGCCCAAAGCGATCAACCCAAGAATCGGAACAAGCAAACCGATAATGATCAGCCCGATTCCGTTCAGTGTATCCGAAATGGCAACAGCTTTCAGCCCGCCAAAAATCGCATAAATGGCGCCAATGATTCCAATGATCCAGATGATGATCCAGACGGAGGCTTCATAGGAAATACCGAAAAGCTCTGGAAAGTTGAACAGCTGCAACACTGCAAGTGCACCAGAGTAAAGCATGGATGGCGCAGTTACGAAAATATAGCCGAGCATAAATAAAAGGACCGTATACTGTCGGACACCCTCATCAAATCGCTTGCTTAAAAATTCCGGAAGGGTGGTGAAGTTCCCTCTGAGATATTTAGGCAGCAAATAAATGGCCATGATGATGATTGAAAAGGCCGCTGTGACCTCCCAGGCCATATTTGACAGATTCGTCCTGTACGCTTGTCCATTCAAACCGACCAGCTGCTCGGCAGAAAGGTTAGTAAGCAGGAGAGAACCAGCAATAAAACCGCCGGACAGCCCTCGGCCTGCAAGGAAATAGCCCGCAGAATCACTGACCTCGCCCTTTGTTTTCACATAAGAATACCAGGCGACCAGCCCCATGAAGAACGTGGCCGACAACAGTGTAAAACCGATACCCCCAAAATTCATTCTGATGACACCCCTTGTTGTGTTTATTTTATTTAGTTGTTAATTATCCTGCTAACTAACTCGCTAAACCTTTAATGCTTTAAATTGTTAATTGGGAAATAAAGTTTATTATTCAAACTCGAGGGAGGACAGGTCAAATGGGAGGAGGATTATAAGAAAAAGCCGGGCTTTTTTCCAGTTATTAAAATTAGGAAAAAATGGATAAAAATAATATAATGATAGTATAAAAGGTGTAATGCCGGACTGGAGTGTGGTGTAGATGGATTTCGGTTTTATTGTATCTGAGGACAGGATAAAACGCGCCTATAAAGATGGAGAATTTGATAATCTGCCTGGCTATGGCAAGCCGCTGAATTTGGAGGATTTATCCGCAGTGCCGCAGGAGTTAAGGATGGCCTACCAGCTGATGAAAAACAGCGGATTCTCTCCTGAGGTAAATAAATTAAGACAAGAAGTCATGACCATCGAGGACCTGATCCGCACCTGTGAAAACCCAGAGGAACAAGAAAAGCTCACCCAGCAATTGGGCCAAAAGCTGCTGAAATACAATAAAATCATGTCCAGCCGGGGCAGCAGCACCAACTCAGCTGTATTCAAAAACTACGAACGCAAAATCCAGAATAAACTCCTTTAACACAGTAACGCGCCGGGGGTCAGACCCCCGGCGCGTTAACGTTTTAAAGCACTGGGGGTCTGACCCCCAGTGCGGTGGTGCGGTGAAGTGGTTAGGCACCGAGTGTTTTGATTTTTTCTGCGGCTGCTGCTGTTTGGCTTACATATGCTGCGATGGTCTGGTTGTCGTCGTTCAAGGTTTCGATGGTCGCGTTCATTTCTTCGAGGCCTGCGGTTGCCTGCTCGATGATGGCCGCCAGCTCACGCGTTGAAGCTTCGACATCGACTGTCTGCTGTTTGACATCACTAACTGTCAGTTCAAACTGGTCGAATTGAGTTGTAAGTCCGCGCAGAGTGCAGCTTACCTCTGCAAAGAAACCGGAAACTTCTTCAACAGCTGTTCTGCTTTCTTCCAGCTTTTCGCTGCTGTCATTCATTTTCTCCAAAGCGGCAGAGTTCGTTTCGTTTACAGCTGCCAGGTTGTCCGTGATCTGCATCGCTGTTTCCTTCGTGATTTCTGCCAGTTTGCGGATTTCATTTGCGACAACAGAAAAGCCTTTGCCTGCCTCGCCTGCACGGGCCGCCTCAATCGAAGCGTTCAACGCAAGCAGATTTGTCTGTTCAGTGATGTTGCGGATATTAACGATAAAGCCGTTTGTCTCCTCAATTTTCTTCGTCAGCATGGAAAAAGTCTGGCTAAGTCCGGAAATCGATCCGGCAAGCTCCTTCATATCTCCCTGCAGCTCCACGATTTTTTCAGAGCCATTTTCTGAAGCTTTGGCAGCACTCATGGTGTTATCTGAAAGTAAAACAGACATGTCGGACATCTCATCCATCCGCTGTCTCGTAGTCTCTGCGTTCTCGGAAATCTGGTTGATCTGCTCGGTCTGTACCTGGCTGCCGGCAGAGATTTCGTTAACGGCAATCTTCATCTCTGTCTGCGAGGACAAATGAGTCTGGATTTGTTCGTTAATCTTACCAAGGCTGTCAGTCATCACAAGAAGTTCACTGTGTAAAAGGGCGCTGTGCTGTTCTTTGCGTGCCTTCTCATTCTCGGAATCAGCCAGGAATGTCTCAAGCGATTTATAGGTATTGGAGTTCAGTCTGATCAATACGAACAGCACGATACCAAGCAAAGTATAGCAAAGCAGGATTGCAGCAAAATTCTCATTTAAGAAATCGACATTCTCGCTTGCCTGTAACGTGTTCAGCACGACTCCTGTGAGGCCAAGTGCAAAACCTATCACAAATATTTTCGTATCAAAATGGATGGCTGCGAAAACGGCCAGGAAGATCAGGACAAGCAAGAATGCACCATTGCCGCCAAACAATCCGATATAGGTAAAATGATGAAGATAAATGGCTGCCAATGCAGCATATGGGAATAATGACGCTTTTTTAAGCCATACCTGGAAAATGACATAAAACAGGATAAAAAATAACAGCTCACTTGCATAAATCGCTGTTTTGTAAACGGGTTCTCCTTCAATCAAGGTGTATGCGGTTGTCGCAATAAGGGATACCGAGTAAGTGCTGAGCATCAATGTATTCTTTTTCCTCGTATCCTGTCTGCGGAGATGATCAATAGCCTCCACGTTAAATCCTCCTCTGATGATAAGTGTCTTTACACTCGTTATATCGGTATAAAATTTCTGAATCTTAATCGCTTGAATTAAAATATTTTTTTCTCCCTGATTTTGATAAAAACGTCCACAGCCTCTTAATAATTTTCAAATTGTGTCGAAATAAAAAGAGATATCATTACAGCGAAATTTTAAACACATAAATAGAGGCAAAACAGACAGGGGAGTCGTACATGGATAAGTCGTCGATCATAGGTATCATACTTGGAATCATTGCGGTAGGCGTAGGCATGGTCTTTAAAGGGGTGCCGATTGTGGCCCTGGCAAACCCGGCCGCAATATTAATCATAATCTTAGGAACCGTTGCAGCCGTAACCATTGCCTTTCCTTCAAGTGAACTGAAAAGAGTCCCGAAACTGTTCGGGATTTTATTCAAGGAAAAAGAAACAGCTGACCTTCCGGCATTGATCCGTTTATTTTCTGAATGGGCACAGCTGGCGAGAAAGGAAGGGCTGCTGGCACTTGAAGCGAAAACAAGTGAAGTTGATGATGAATTTTTAAAAAATGGCCTTTCATTAGCAGTTGATGGACAGAGCGCCGATTATATCAGAGATGTCCTGACAGAAGAAGTAGAAGCAATGGAAGAACGCCATTTATCAGGTGCAGCGATCTTCACACAGGCCGGTACATATGCGCCTACACTTGGAGTGCTTGGTGCCGTAATCGGTCTCATTGCCGCGCTTAGCCACATGGAAAACCAGGACGAGCTGGGCAGAGCGATCAGTGCCGCTTTCGTTGCAACATTGCTCGGGATTTTCACAGGGTATGTACTGTGGCATCCATTCGCCAACAAATTGAAGCGGAAATCGAAGCAGGAAGCAAAAGTGAAATATATGATGATCGAGGGGATTTTGTCGATTCTCGAAGGGGAAGCGCCAAGAGTGATCGAACAAAAGCTTGCTTCCTACCTTCCAGCTGGTGAGCGCAAAAAGATCATGGAAGAAAGCAGTGTGACGAAGGATGAGTAAGCGGAAAAAGAAGCAGCATCATGAGGATCATATGGATGAATCCTGGCTGATCCCGTACGCCGATTTGCTTACCCTTCTGCTGGCACTGTTCATCGTCCTGTTCGCGATGAGCTCAGTTGATGCCGTGAAATTCCAGCAGCTCTCCAAGGCGTTCAACGATGTCTTCACCGGCGGAACCGGCGTGCTTGAATTCCAGAGTCCGATGCCTGAAGGCCAGATGGAATCACCGGATGAGCGCAAGGAAGATGTAGAGAAGAATGAACAAGCCAATGCCGAGCAGGACCAGCTCGAGCTGCAAGCCCTGCAGCAGAAGGTCAACTCATATATAAAAGAAAAAAAGCTCACCGACAAGCTGAATACCTCCCTGACCGATGAAGGACTGCTGCTGACCATCCGGGATAATGTCCTGTTTGAATCAGGAAGGGCAGAGGTCAGGACGTCCGATATCAATGTCGCGAAGGAAATAGCTGACCTGCTGATCATGGAGCCGCCGCGCAATATCATCATCAGCGGCCACACAGACAATGTGCCGATTAAAAATGCACGCTATGAATCAAACTGGGAACTGAGCGTCATGCGAGCCGTTGAATTCATGAAAATCATCCTAAAAAATGAAAATCTGGACCCGCGCTGGTTCAGCGCAAAAGGCTTCGGTGAATTCCAGCCCGTCGCTACAAACGATACAGCTGCAGGAAAAGCCCGAAACCGAAGAGTTGAGATATTGATTCTGCCACGTACAAGCAATGATGCGCAGTAAATGGGAGACCGTCACTTTGGTGGCGGTTTTTTTGTATGCCTGTTGGTGCCTAACATGATTCGGACAGAAAAGGCTGCGCCTATTGAAAACCTGTCCGAAAGCAACTTAAATTTAGACAGTATCAACGCCACTCGAACTAAACCTGTCTGAAAGCATCTCTGATTCGGACAAAACCTCGGCAGCCAGATCCAAACCTGTCCGAAAGCAACTATGATTCTCTCAAAAAACTCGACAGCACTAGCCAACACTTTCATAGCACCACCCCACTGCCCAAAAATATTTCCATTCGCACTATTTTCATAATTTTGGATTTTTGCTATGATTTAGGAATCTAACTTTATGGGGTAAAAACGATGAATAAACTCAAAAACTACTATAATCAGTTCCACCCAATCGTCTGGGTGCTGCTCGGCGGGACGATTCTTGCGCGCGGCTCTGCATTCGCGACACTTCCCTTCCTGGCGATTTATTTATCCAGGAACCTTGATCTTCACCCGGTCCTGATTGGAATTACGATTGGGATCAGCCCTTTATCCGGGGTCATTGGCGGATTCATCGGCGGGCATCTGTCGGACCGGTTCGGCCGCAAGCCTGTGATGATTGGCTCATTGTTCGCAATGTCACTTATATATTTTGGATTCACGATCGCAGAGACACCAGCCTGGTTCATTATCCTCAATGCGCTGAATGGTTTGAGCGGTTCCTTTTTTGAACCATCTGGCCAGGCACTGATTGCCGATTTGACAGAAAAAAGCAAACGGATGAGGGCATTCTCCTTAAGATATACCGCGATAAATATCGGGGCATCTGTCGGGCCGCTGCTCGGCGCTTATCTTGCCGTTGTCTCAGCAAAGTCGGCATTCATGCTGACGGGTATCATGTATTTCATCTACGTGCTGATCCTTGCCTTCATGATGAAAAAGCACAACCTCGGGAATCCAGTAAGCGAAGGGGCAGCCAAGGTATCCATAGCGAATTCATTAAAAATAATTGCCAAGGACAAAGCCCTGCTTTATTTGGTTTTAGGAAGCATGATCATTAATTTCGGCTATTCGCAAATGGAATCGAATGTGCCGCAGCATCTGGAGGGGACTTTGACAAACGGGGTATTTGTTTATTCCGTGATGCTGTCCATCAATGCCGTAATGGTCGTCCTTCTGCAAATGCCACTCAGCCATTTTGCCGAGCGATTCAGGACTATGCAGGTGATGATGGCTGGTGCAGTTTTCCTGTCCGCCGGCTTGCTTGCCTTCGGATTCGTCACCGGCTGGTACACCGGAATTTTTGCCATTCTTTTAGTGACAATCGGTGAAATTCTCATTTTCCCTTCCAGCAGCTATCTTGTTGATAAGCTGGCAACCGATGAACTTAGGGGAACCTACTTCGGTGCTGCCCAGTTTCGGAAAATCGGCCATTTTTTCGGTCCGATTGTCGGCGGATTCCTGCTGAAGGAGGCAGGGGGAACGGTGCTTTTCGCTGTCATCGCCGCAGCCGTCCTCGGCAGCATTCTATTCTTCATCAGAGGAAACAGAGTGGTTGTAAAAACAGTTCCCTCAGTTGCAAAAAGTTAAAACAAAAGCGCAGGATCCATAAATCAGGATCCTGCGCTTTTTTTGTATAAAAGCAATTGCGCCTCTGTTTTCGTCCACACGGCGCCATACGGTGTAAAGTTATTCAGTTTTCTGCTCAGCAGCTTCAGGTTTGCACATTTTATCCACAGCGTAGCCAATGATAAGCATCATCGCAATGGGAATGGAGAAATTCAAAATATGAACAATTGTCATGTCCATGTCCTCCTAAATAATAAGTAATCCATAGTATTAACATTATATTCTATTTGTCACAGAATAGACACAATTATTTATGTAAAATTCAGAAAACTTATTCCTTCTCTTCTCTTTTTCCGCCTCAAAAAGTTTCGATAAGAAATCTTCTCGTTAACTTCAACTATTCACCACATTCTTTTCAAGGTTTTATCACATTTATTTGCTAGTTTTATAATGGAATGTTTTTTGAGAGGGAGGCAGGCGATGAAAGTTTACAGGCTGGCAGGCAAAATTGCTTTCTTAATGATCTTGTTCATGAGCTCAGGGCATACCCGCACCTTTGCGGAAGAAATACAGATAGAACAAGGGGACTCGGTCCAGGAAGCAATTGATCGCTCGTATAAGGGGGACACACTCATCATCATGCCCAGTGTATATAAAGAAAATCTCATCATAAACAAGCCCATGTCCATCATTGGTAAGCCAGGGGCTGTCATCGATGGAAGCGGAAAAGGAAATGTCGTCACAATTACGGCAGCAAATGTCCAGCTTGAAGGGCTGACAGTCCAGAACAGCGGCACGCGTCAGGAGGACAGCGGGATCTTTATCAAGAAGGCCGACAATATTCTTTTAAAGAAAAATACGCTCAAAAACGTTCTTTACGGAATTTATGTGGCAAACAGCCAGGAAAATAAATTGATTCAAAATACGATCACTAGCTATGATTCTCATTTTTCCAAGAGGGGCAATGGCATTCATTTGTTTAAAGGCGGCGGCCATCAGATAAGCGGAAATAAAATCGCCAATGTCCAGGATGGAATCTACTTTGATTTCACGGAACATATCCACGCAAAAGAAAATGATATCCAGCAGTCCCGCTATGGATTGCACCTTATGTTCAGCAAGCAGATTTCTGCGGAACAGAATTTGGTAAAAAAAAACATCACTGGCTTTATGGTGATGGACTCAAGCGGAATACAGTTGCTCCGCAATCAAATAAAGGATCACTTTCATTTTAGGGGTTTCGGCATCCTCATTTATGAAACGAAGGGTGTCTTAATAGAAGAAAATGATATGACAAGAAACAGTACAGGGCTGTCAGTTGAAAATGCCGGAAGCTTATTTGTCAGCAGGAATTTAATTGGAGCGAACCAGGTAGGACTGGAGCTCAAGGGCAGTAATCCAAACAACAAATTCACGGAAAATAATTTTATCGGCAATGTGGTCCAGTCAAAAATAGCCCGCGACGATATGAGGCTGGATGATGGCGGAAAGGGCAATTACTGGGACGATTACAGCAGCTTTGACCTTACAGGCGATGGAATCGGTGAAGAATCCTATAAAGCGGGTTCACTGTATGACAATCTGCTTCAGAAACAGCCTTACTGGCAGTTCTTTTTTGAAAGCCCGTCCATCAAACTGTGGACGAAGGCTGAATCATTATTCCCGTCATTCGGTTCAGCGGATGTGTATGATGCAAGGCCGCTGATCGAGCCAGTTGAGACTATAACGATTTATAAAGCCCAGGCAAATGAGTATAAATGTCTGCCCGGCCTGGCAGGAACACTATTCATACTGCTCTCGTTACTAGCGGTCAGGAAAGGCAGGAAACGTTTATGAAAAATAAGTTTGCAATAGCCGGCTTATTACTGGCTGCATTGAGCGGCTGCCAGAATAATGAGATTGAGCCTGAGGAAATCAATCCGGAAATCGATGTGTGCGAGGTATGCAATATGGGAATTGCCCATGAGCATTTCGCGGCAGAAATCGTTACAGATGACGGGGAAATCCATAAGTTCGATGATATCGGCTGTATGGATGAATTTTTACAGACGGAAAAGAGCCTTAAGGAAGCTGGAGCGTCCAAACAGTATGTCAGGGACATGGAGACTGGGGAATGGGTCGAGCTTGAAAAAGCGTTCCATGCCTTCCACCCTGATTATTGGACACCGATGGCCAACGGTGTCGTCAGCTTCAAGACAAAGGAGCGCGCCGTAGAATACGTCAAGGAGCAGGGCAAGGGAGAGGTCCTTGATTTTCAGGCACTGGAGGAGCATGAATGGAGCTGGGAAGAATGATGAATATTGCCAGGCAGCAGATGGCCTTGATTATGAGAAGCCGCTGGCTATCCGGATTTGGCCTGCTGTTTTCCGCCCTTGCCGTCATGGTGGTGTTCCTCGGGAATACCGGGGATACCGGATTCGATGGCTTCAATCGGATGACTGCCAGCCTGCTAAATGTGAATTTATTATTGATTCCCCTGCTTTCGCTGCTGATTGGCAGCCTGTTCCTCTCCGGCGAGAAAGAGGACAGGGGGCTGATGCTGCTCCTGACTTATCCGGTTTCGCCCTGGAGCGTCATCCTTGGGAAATTTGCTGGCCTATTCACGGCAATCTGGTCGGTGCTCACATTCGGATATGGAGCCGCACTGCTGGTGATCTTTTTTACTGGTACAGCTGTTTCGGTAAAATTGCTGCTTATATTCTATTTCTATTCCGTACTGCTGGCAGCGATTTTCCTGTCCCTGTCACTGCTGATCGGTATCCTTTCAAAAACACGTTTCCAGGCACTGGGGGCAAGCCTGATCGTATGGGCGTTCCTTGTCCTGTTTTATGAATTCATCGTCATGGGCGCAAGCATGCTCATGATGAAGCAATGGATCCTGCCAATGCTGTCGGTTTCCATTTTCCTAAATCCTGTAGAGATGATCCGCGTCCAATCGATCCTATCCCTGGACGGAGCGCCGGTTTTCGGCCCGCGGCTTTATGATTTAACAATCTGGGCGAATGGTCTGACCGGGAAAATGCTTTTTCCCGCGGGTGTCCTATTGTGGATAGTCTTACCGGTTATATTCACGATCAACAGGATAAAAAGGGGGACCATAAATGAATAACCAAAACTGGATCACATTGGATGGCCTTGCCAAGCATTATAATGAGTCAAAAAAAATCACGGGCATCGACCTTTCCATAAGCAAAGGGGAAATTTTTGCTCTTTGCGGCGGAAATGGCGCAGGCAAAAGCACCCTCATCAAAATGCTCACGGGAATGTTAAAGCCGACTGCTGGAAAGATTTTGGTCAATGGCGCAGAAGCGGATACGAAAAGCATGGCGTATAAACAGCTGTTTTCCTATATGCCGGACGAAATGCTGTTTCCTCGCCAGCTCACAGGAATCGAAGTATTGACCTTCTTTGCCCGGCTGCGGGATATCAGCAACGAGAAGGTAAGTGAAGCATTGCAGCAGGCAGGCCTTTACGAGGTGCGCAAAATGCAGATAAAGGATTATTCGAAAGGAATGCAGCAAAGGCTGTCACTTGCACAGGCGCTCCTTCCTGATGTGCCGCTGCGGATCCTGGATGAACCAACGAATGGACTAGATCCATACTGGGCGTACCGCTTTAAGGAAATAATCCTCGAGCAGAAAAAACAGGGAAGGACCATCTTATTCACAACCCATATCCTTAGCCTTGTTGAAGAGCTTGCTGACAGGGCAGCCTTCATGCAGGAGGGGAAACTTCAGTACTGCGATACGGTCAGCTCGCTCATTCATCGGAATGGCGAATATACACCGCTTGAGCGGGTCTTTTTCGAATAAGGCACGAAGGTAAAAAAATCCCGCTTCAGCTTTTGCTGCAGCGGGATTCAGACTGTAGACAAACTCGATGGAAATCGAGCTTGTCTACAGTTTTTTTGGTTTGTGCTGGAATGGGGCTGTTGATTTCCGTTCCAGGCGCTTCGCTTTCCGCGGGGCCGGCGCTGAGCCTCCTCGTCGCCGCTGGCGC